>NZ_DASZUF010000107.1:0-14853 GCF_035547795.1 Nocardioides sp. | reverse complement strand
CCCGGCACGTCACCCAGACGCTGGCCGATCCGGCCGGGCACCACGACTGGGTGATCGAAGCGCAGGTCGACTTGGACGCGACCGACGAGGCCGGCGAGCTGGTGCTGCGGGCGACCGCGATGCGCCGGCTCTGAGCTCTCGACAGCCCACAGACCGACCGCCGCCGAAGATCGGCCCGGGGCATGCCTAGCACGGACAGATGCCGACGCGCCGGTCAGGTCCGCCGATGGAACCTCACTTCGCCGCTCGGCAGATAGGTGTGCTCATAGTTCCGATCATGAATCCGTCGATGATGATGGCCGCACAGGCAAACGCCGTTGGACACGTTCGTCGGACCACCCGCCGACCATGCATCTCGATGGTGGACCTCGGTCCACACCGCGTCGACGTCACAGCCCTCGGCACGACATCGTCCATCGCGTAGCCGAATCGCCTTGCGCTGGGCGGGACTGAACAGTCGGCGTGTTCGGCCAAGATCGAGCGGCTCGGATGCGCCACCGAGCACGACGGGAACGATCTGCGCCTCGCAGGCCAATCGTCGTGCCTCGCCGACGCTGAGTTGCTCGGCGTCGAGGCCCAATCCAGCGGCGCCGAGACGGTCCCGCAACTGGCTCTCGGTGATCGTGACGACCACGGTCGTGGCATCGCCGCCGTGGTCCGGCAACGCGGTCGGGTCGATGCGCTCCAACAGTTCGCCCAGGGCAAGCCCCCGGCGGCGGTCGGCCCGGTCGAAGGGTGCTGGCGGGCCCGACTCTGCGCGCCGCGGCTGGGTGAAGGCATCGAGATAAGTCTTGAGCCGATGTGCCACCGACGTGGCGACGATGCCGTGGATGCGGGAGGTGCCATCGCCTTGCGGCGTGAGCGTCAACCGCGTCACGCGCCGGGCGTGCTCCTCCTCGGTTTCGACGCGGGACGCCGCGACCGCATCGGCACAGTCGGGTGTCGCGACGGCGGGCAACGCGCGTGCGACCGCCCGCAACGCCCGAGGACGGCGTCGCACCGCCTCCTCGAGGATGGCGTCCTCGGCGGCGGCCCAGTGCTCTTCAGCAAGGACCTCGGCGGTGCTGTCCAGCGCGTCGACGGCGATCTGTGCTTTGACCGGGTCGATCCGGCCGTCGGCGAGCGCGCTGCTGACCTTGGGCCATCGGGCGTCGAGGGCGCGGCCAAGCTCCAGGTCACGTCGGACCGCGCCGTATTCCTGGCGGCTCTGCGCGGCCAGCCAGGCGGCGACATCGCGCGAGCCGTGCGCGGCGGCGACGTCGTCGGAGGCCGCCATCAAGCGAAGACGCAGCGACGTGATGCGTGACTCGGCCCGGAGCAGGCCGAGCAGCGACTCTTCCTTCTCCTGAGCACTGCGAGCGGTGATCGGGAGGGCTTCGGCTTCGTCGAGCGCCCGATGGATCGCGGCAAGGGTGTCCGGTAGTGACGGCATGGCGTCGCGCTCGCTCACCGGTGGGGTGCCGTCGAGACGACCGGTGACGTCGGTGGCGTAGCCCATGCCTTCTCCCCGAGTGCCGCGGTTGGTACGACGAGGCTCGCGCGTCGACCCCCGTCCGCGCCAGCGCCCTTCCAGCGCCTTGTGGAAAACCTGCCCTGGCTGTGGAGGGCCGGCCGCGAGCCCGTCCAGGGTCTCGACATAAACCCCAACCCTGGCGATCCACCGTGGCCGGGACGGCGCGAGGGGCGCCTCTCGGGTGAGAGACGCCCCTCGCGGGTCGAGCTGTTGCTCAGTGGCCGTGGCCACCTCCGTGACCCCCGTGACCGCCCCCGTGACCGCCGGAGTGCTGGCCGGTCACCTTCTGCAGGTACGACGAGGTGACCGTGCCGACCCCGGTCACGTCGTCCCAGCCACGGTGGGCTGTCAGCGACGAGTCCTGGTCGAAGGTGCGCACGGTGTCGATGGTCCCGTCGTCGGCGTTGTAACCGTTGGCGTAGTCGTGTCGGACGTTGCCCGGGTCAGGCGTGGCGCCAGTGGGGTCGTAGTAGACCCCGGTGCGGGCCAGCTGGTAGATCAGCGGGTTGGCGAACCCGAGCCGCTTGCCGGCACCCTGCTGCGCCACCGCCTGGACGCCGGCGAGCAGCGGTGAGGCCAGGCTGGTGCCGCCGACGCGGTACTCGCCGTAGTGCACCCCGGCAGGGCCGAAGACGCTGGCCTCGGCGAAGTCCTGCGTCTCGCCGACCAGCATGCCGGTGGTCGGGTCGGCGTCCATCGCGATGTCGGGCACTGCCCGTCCGCCGGTCCGGTCGCCGGTCACGACGCCCCGTTGGTACGACGGTTGGGCGAAGAGCTGGCTGAAGCCGCCGCCGGCGCCGTACAACCAGGTCTTGGAGCCCTGGTCCCAGCTGCGGCCGTTGGCCGCGAGCGAGTACTTGTTGGTGCCCCAGCCGGTCTCGAAGAGCCGCTGACCGCTCTGGCTCACGCCGAGCGCGGTGCCGCCCACGGCCGTCACCCACGGGTCGCCGGCCGGGAAGTCCGGGTGGGTGTAACCGGCGTTGGCCTGCTCGTCTCCGTCGTCACCGGAGGAGAAGTAGAACCCGATGCCTTGCACGGCACCCTGCTGGAAGACCGACTCGTAGGCGTCGATGGTGCTCTGGTCGATGGTCAGGCAGGGGCTGGCGGCGGTGCAGCCGTCGGCCGGGTCGTTGGCGATCACGGTGGGCTCACCCCACGAGTTCGACACGATCGAAGCCTGGTCCAGCGACACGATCTTGCTCAGCGAGGCGAGCAGGTCGTCGTCGTAGCAGCTGGCCGCGCCGACGTACTGGATCCCGGCGCCGGGCGCCATCCCGTGCACCGCCTCCACGTCGAGGGTCTGTTCGCCGTACCAGCCGTTGCCACCGCAGTCCTCGATGGCGGTCGGCGAGTCGGTCGAGGCGCCCTCCGGGAAGCTCAGGTCCTGGAACTGGCCCGGCTTCAGCGCGGCGTCGCCGTGCCGCGTGGAGTACGTCGAGGTGTCCGCCGCCAGGTCGGAGGAGTCGAACGCGTCCACGATCGCCACCGTCTGGCCGCTGCCGTTCAGGGTGCCGTTCACGCCGTAGGTGCTGCGCAGCTGCTTAGGCGTGTAGCCGCAGACCGCGTAGGGGAGGGTCTTGCCCTGGAACTTCGGCAGCGACGTCGCCTTCTTCTGGCCGTAGTACGACGAGCACGGCGTGGCGTTGACATAGCCCGCCGGCGCGCCGAGATCCTGCGGCTTCACCATGTGCCCGGCGTGGCTGAGCCCGGTCACGGCGAGCACGCTCGAGGCCACCGAGGAAGGAACCGAGAGGTCGGAGTCGGGGGCCTGCACGGTCGTGCCGGCGTAGTCGAACTTCGCCAGCGTGGTGCCGAACGCCTGCGACACCTGGTCGGCGGTGCCGCTGACCGCGACGTAGTGGTTGTCGGCGCCGACCGAGGTCACGCTCAGCCCCGCATCCTTGAGCCAGCCGGTCACCGCGTCGACCTGCGCCTGGGTCGGCGCGAACCTGGCGACGTACTGGCTGTGCGAGAGGTAGTGCCCGTAGTCGGCGCTGGACGGGTCGCTGACCGACTGGGCCAGCGAGGCCAGCCCGGCGGCGTCCTTGGCGGCCAGCCACACCTTGGCGGTGACCTGCTTGCTCTTCGCGACGGTGCCGAGCTTCTCGAACTTGGGATTCGACTCCCAGGCCGGTCGACTGCCGTCGATCCGGTGTCGCCCGCCCTGCGCGGAGGGGGACGGGGCCGCCGAGGCCGACGGCGTGGTGAGGGTGGCCGCGCCGAGGGCGGCGGCCGCGAGGATTGCCAGACTTCCCACCCGAGTGGTTTTCATGATTCTCCTTCGTCGGCGCACCCGTAGCGCCGTTGCTCGATGATCCTTCTCGCCTCGGGTCGCATCTGGCAAGGACTACGTCACAGGAACTGCCGCGAGACTGTCGTAGGCTCGCGCCATGAGCGACGTCGAGGTACGCAACAACCCGGCCCAGAACCGCTACGAGGCATGGATCGGCGAGGAACTGGCCGGCTTCGCCGAGTACGGCATGGGGCCCAGCACGGTGGTCTTCATCCACACCGAGGTCGCTCCGGAGTTCGAGGGCCGTGGCGTCGGCGGCGCGCTCGCGAGAGGCGCGCTGGACGACGTCCGCGCCGGAGGCCAGTACGACGTGATCCCGCTGTGCCCGTTCATCAAGGGCTACATCGAGAAGCACCCCGAGTACGCCGATCTGGTCCACCACCGGCGCTGATCCCTCCACAGATATCTCCACAGGCAGCCGGGGTGCTGTGGGCGCGCCGCGCTGCGTCGTACACAGGTGAGGCCCGGTGGCGGGGGAGGGACGGCGCCCGGGTTGTGAGCGGTGGGAGCGCGGTCCTACAGTCGCCCGCAGCCGGGGATGAGTCGTTGTGTCGACATATGTCCGCCGACTCCGTCCATCGCGATCAACGCAGCCTGGGAGGGACCTGTCCGTGTCCGACGCTCTGCCGTTCGAGCCGCCCGTCGCCGAGGTGACGCTCGGACCCACCGGTCGTCCCCTGCCTGACTTCCCCGAGCCTCGGCCGCTGACCCAGCACGGCCCGGCCCGGGTGGTCGCGCTGTGTAACCAGAAGGGCGGCGTCGGCAAGACCACCACCACGATCAGTCTCGGTGCCGCGCTGGCGGAGCTGGGTCGCAAGGTGCTGCTGGTCGACTTCGACCCGCAGGGCTCGATGTCGGTCGGCCTGGGCCTGAACCCGAACGAGATCGAGGTCGGCACCTACCAGCTGCTGATGGACCCGAGCGTCACCTTCGAGGACGTCGTCGTCCACACCGAGGTCGAGGGCGTCGACCTGCTGCCGGCCAACATCGACCTGTCGGCCGCCGAGATCCAGCTCGTGCACGAGGTCGGTCGTGAGCAGGTGCTGGCGAGCAAGCTGCAGCCCGTCCGGGCGCACTACGACGTCATCCTGATCGACTGCCAGCCCTCGCTGGGCCTGCTGACCGTGAACGCACTCACCGCCAGTGACGGCGTGATCATCCCGCTGGAGTGCGAGTACTTCGCGCTGCGCGGCGTGGCCCTGCTCAAGGACACCATCGAGAAGGTCACCCAGCGGCTCAACCCGCGGCTGAGGATCGACGGCCTGCTCGGCACCATGTACGACGGCCGGACGCTGCACAGCCGTGAGGTGATGGAGACGCTGGTCAGCGGCTGGGGCGACGTGGTGTTCCACACCGTCATCCGCCGCACGGTGAAGTTCTCCGACGCGACGGTGGTCGGCGAGCCGATCACCACCTACGCGGCGAACTCCCCGGGTGCGGAGTCCTACCGGCAGCTCGCCAAGGAGGTGCTGGCCCGGTGGCAGCGCGACGCGTGAGCCTGCCGTCGGCCGACGAGATCTTCCGGCCGACGATCGAGGAGAAGAGGACCAAGCAGGTCCGCGCCGTACCGGATGCTCCGCAGGAGCCCCGCAAGCCGAGCGGGCGGGTGCGGCACGACGAGAAGATGACCGTCTACGTCACCTCGGCCGAGCTGCTGGAGCTCGAGCACGCCCGGCTGGCGCTGCGCAGCCAGCACGGCCTGGCGGTCGACCGGGGTCGGCTGGTGCGTGAGGCGGTCGGCATCGTGCTGGCCGATCTCGAGGCGAACGGCGCCGAGAGCGCGCTGGTGCGCCGGCTCACCGAGGAGTGAGCCCGAGCGTGGCTGAGGGCGTCGCCGACACCGACCTGGAGCCGCAGGGCAGCGAGGGCGGCACCGGCTTCGAGGTGCGCCTGGAGAACTTCGAGGGCCCCTTCGACCTGCTGCTGAGCCTGATCGCCAAGCACAAGCTCGACATCACCGAGATCGCGCTGGCCAAGGTCACCGACGAGTTCATCGCGCACGTCAAGGCCGGCGGATCGGTGGACAGCCCGGCACAGTGGGATCTGGAGCAGACCTCGTCGTTCCTGCTGGTCGCCGCGACCCTGCTCGACCTCAAGGCCGCCCGACTGCTGCCCCAGGGCGACGTCGAGGACGAGGAGGACCTCGCCCTGCTGGAGGCTCGCGACCTGCTCTTCGCGCGATTGCTGCAGTACAAGGCGTTCAAGCAGGTCGCGGCGGTGCTGGAGCAGCGGCTGGCCGGCGAGTCGCTGCGGCATCCGCGTGCGGTCGGCCTGGAGGAGCGGTTCGCGACGCTGCTGCCCGAGGTGCTGATCGGCATCGGGCTGGACCAGTTCGCGGCCTTGGCCGCCAGGGCGTTGGCGCCGAAGCCGGGGCCGCCCGAGTTGACCCTGAGCCACATCCACGCACCCAGGGTCAGTGTGCGGGAGCAGGCCGGGATCGTGGTGGACCGGCTGCGCCGCAGCGGCACGCTGACCTTCCGCTCGCTGTGCGGCGACTCGCCGGACACGCTGACCACGGTGGCGCGCTTCCTGAGCCTGCTGGAGCTGTTCCGCGAGGGCGCGGTGGCCTTCGACCAGGTCACGCCGCTGGGGGAGCTGACGGTGCGGTGGACCGGCGACGACAACGTGGACGCCGAGGACATGATCCAGGACGAGTTCGAGGGGCAGCCGGTGCTGCCCGATCAGCAGCCCGACTCGCAGCCCGACCCGCAGGAGAGCGATGACTGAACAGGACAACGAGGCCCTCGCCGTACCGCTGGCGGCGCTGCGGCCCTCCCTCGAGGCGGTGCTGATGGTGGCCGACCAGCCGCTGGATCCGCCCACGCTGGCCAGCGCGGTCGGCTATCCGGTCGACGAGGTGGTGGCGGCGCTGGAGGGACTCGCGGCGGAGTACACCGAGCAGGGTCGCGGCTTCGACCTGCGCAACGTCGCGGGCGGCTGGCGGTTCTACACCCGCGAGGAGTACGCCGTGGTCGTGGAGGGCTTCGTCCTCGAAGGCCAGCAGGCCCGGCTGACCCAGGCGGCGCTGGAGACGCTGGCCGTGGTGGCCTACAAGCAGCCCGTCTCACGGGCTCGCGTCAGCGCGATCCGGGGGGTGAACGTCGACGGCGTGATGCGCACCCTGCTCGCCCGCGGGCTGGTCGAGGAGGCCGGCACGGACGCCGAGACCGGAGCCCACCTCTATCGCACCACCGGCTACTTCCTGGAGCGCATCGGGGTGACGAGCCTCGACGAGCTGCCGGAGCTGGCGCCGTACCTGCCGGAGATGGACGACCTGGAGGACGAGCTGGCCGAGATGGTCGCGCCCGCGCCGGCCGCCGAGCCGCAGGAGTCGGCCGGTGAGTGAGCCCCGGGCCGAGCAGCGCCGCGATCTGCCGTTGGACGAGGACGGCCGGATCCGGATCCAGAAGCTGCTGGCGTTGGCCGGGGTCGCCAGCCGGCGCCGCAGCGAGGAGCTGATGCTCGACGGCCTGGTCGAGATCAACGGCGAGGTGGTCACCCGGCTGGGCACCAAGGTCGACCCCGCCCGGGACGTGATCCGGGTCGACGGCAAGCGGCTGCCGCCGATCAGCGAGAAGGTCTACCTGGTGCTGAACAAGCCGCGTGGCGTCGTCTCCACGATGAGCGACCCCGAGGGCCGCCGGACGCTCCAGGACCTGGTCGCGGGCCGGCCCGAGCGGCTCTTCCACGTCGGCCGGCTCGACACCGACACCTCCGGCCTGATCATCCTGACCAACGACGGCGACTTCGCGCACCGGCTGGCGCATCCGTCCTACGAGGTCGACAAGACGTACGTCGCCGAGGTCCGCGGCGAGCTGTTCCCACGCGTCCGTAAGCAGCTGCTCGCCGGCGTGACCCTCGAGGACGGCCCCGTCACGGTCACCGCCGCGCGGATCGTGGAGGCCACGCCGGCCAAGTCGATCATCGAGCTGACCATCCACGAGGGTCGCAACCGGATCGTGCGCCGGCTGCTGGACCACGTCGGTCACCCGGTCACCCGGCTGACCCGCACCCGGATCGGCCCGATCACCCTGGGCCGGCTCGGCGTCGGCGAGCTGCGCGAGCTGACCACCGACGAGCTGGGCGAGCTGCTGGACGTCACGCAGCTCTGAGACGCGGGATCCTGCGGGAGAGGCGGGCGCACTAGCCTTTGCTTGCCTGCAAGTGCGACGAGCGAAGGAGCAGACGTGGCAGTCCGTGCGGTCCGGGGAGCGACCCAGCTCGAGGAGGACGTGCGCGAGCACATGCTCGACCGAGTGGCCGAGCTGGTGAACGAGGTGATGGCGGCCAACGGGCTGAGCGTCGACGACTTCATCTCGATCATCTTCACCTCGACCGACGACCTGGTCTCGGAGTTCCCGGCCTACGCGGCCCGGCAGCTCGGCTTCACCGAGGTGCCGCTGATGTGTGCGCGCGAGCTGGAGATCCAGGGGTCGATGCCGCGCGTGGTCCGGCTGATGGCGCACGTCGAGACCGACCTGCCGCGCGCCGACGTCACCCACGTCTACCTGCACGGTGCGGCCAACCTGCGGCGTGACCTGGCGCGGGTCAAGTCGGTCCCCGATGCCTGACCTGATCGGCCCGGTCGAGGTCGTCGGCACCGGTCTGCTCGGCACCTCGATCGCCCTCGCCTGCCGACAGGCCGGCCTGGACGTGCTGCTGTCGGACACCTCCGCCGAACACATCCGTACGGCGAGCGGACTCGGCGCCGGCCGCCCGCGCCAGCCCGGTGACGTACCCCAGCTGGTCGTGGTGGCGGTGCCGCCGGCGATGTTGGGCGCGGTGATCTCGCACGCGCTGGCGATCTCGCCGGACGCAGTCGTGACGGACGTGGGCAGCGTGAAGGGCGCCCCGCTGATGGAGGTGGCGGCGCTGCCCGGCGCGGAGCGGTACGTCGGCGGTCACCCGATGGCCGGCAGCGAGCGCTCCGGGCCGCTGGCCGCCACGCCGAAGCTGTTCGACGGCCGGCCCTGGGCGGTGACGCCGCATGCCGGCTCGCGCCCCGACGCGGTCGCGCTGGTGGAGGAGCTGGCCCGGCTGTGTGGCGCCGTACCGGTGCGGATGGAGCCGGCCGAGCACGACCTGGCGGTGGCGCGCACGTCGCACGTGCCGCACCTGCTGGCGGTGCTGGTGGCCGGGCGGCTCGCCGATGCGCCCGCCGAACACCTGGCGCTCTCGGGCCAGGGCGTGCGCGACGTGACCCGGGTGGCCGGCGGCGACCCGCTGCTCTACAGCCAGATCGTGACCGGCAACGCCGGCGCCGTACTGGACCTGCTCGGTGAGGTGCGCGACCAGCTCGACCGACTGATCGGCGCGCTCTCGGCCGGCGACCTGGGCACCCTGATGGGCCTGCTCGAGCGCGGCCAGGAGGGCACTCGGGCCATCCCGGGCAAGCACGGCGGCCCGGCCCGTCCGACCGCGACGCTCTACGTCTCGGTGCCCGACCATCCGGGCGAGCTGGCCCGGCTGTTTGCCGACGCGGGCGCCAGCGGCGTCAACATCGAGGACGTCAGGATCGACCACGACCCCGGCCGGCCGGTGGGCCTGGTCGAGCTGGTGGTCGCCGAGGACAGCGCGGACGTGCTGCGGGCGGCGCTGGAATCACTCGGTTGGGCGGTGCACCGGTAGGCTGCGGCACCGTGAACGCCGCCCAGCCCAGCCCCGGAGCCCTCGTCATCGCCGTCGACGGGACCTCGGGCTCGGGCAAGTCGAGCACGTCGCGCGGTGTCGCCGCGCGGCTGGGCCTGCGCTACCTCGACACCGGTGCGATGTACCGGGCGGTGACGTGGTGGATGCTCCAGCACGACGTCGACGTGCACGACGCCGCCGCGGTGGCCGCGCACGCGCAAGAGCCGGTGCTGGTCTCCGGCACCGACCCCCAGGCGCCCACGATCACGCTGGACGGCACCGATGTGTCGGCGCAGATCCGCACAGACCCGGTCAACGCCAACGTGTCGCCGGTCAGCGCCGTACCGCAGGTGCGCGAGCGACTGGTCCGCCTGCAGCGCGAGGAGATCGCGGCCGCCCTCGCCGAGGGCGGGATCGTGGTCGAGGGTCGCGACATCGGCTCCACGGTCTGGCCGGAGGCCCAGCTCAAGCTCTACATGACCGCCGACCCGTCGGCCCGGGCCGCCCGGCGGGCCGAGGAGGAGGGCGGCACCGATGCGGCAGCCGTCCGGGCCTCCCTGGAGGCCCGCGACCGGATCGACTCCAGCCGCGCGGCGTCGCCGCTGGTGGCCGCCGACGGGGCGGTCCATCTGGACACCACGGCGTACACGCTGGAGCAGGTGGTCGAGCGGGTTGTCGCGCTCGCGGAGCGGGCCCGAACGGCCGCGAGGGCACGGTCGTGAGGCCCGACCTGCCCGACACCTCCGGCGTACGCGCGCCGCGGAGCTGGTTCCTGTACAACTTCCGCTGGTTCGGACGGTGGGGGATCCGCCGACGCTACCGGGTGGCCCTGCGCGGGGTCCAGCACATCCCGGCGCACGGCCCGGTCATCTTCGCGTCCAACCACGTCGGCGTGATCGACGGCCCGCTGCTGGCGATCTTCGCGCCGCGGCCGGTGCATGCGCTGACCAAGGACGACATGTTCCGCGGCCTGTTGGGTCGCTTCCTGCTCTCGGTGGGCCAGATCCCGCTCTACCGCGACGGCGCCGACACGCTCGCGATCAAGACCTGCCTGAAGGTGCTGCGGATGGGGCGCGCGGTCGGGATCTACCCCGAGGGCCGCCGCGGGACGGGGGAGTACGACCGCTTCCACGCCGGCGCGGCCTATCTCGCGATGGTCTCGGGAGCCCCGGTGGTGCCGGTGGTGATGTTCGGCACCCGCGAGCCCGGCGGTGGCCGGAGCTCGCTGCCGCGCCGCGGCGCAACCATCGAGATGGTCTTCGGGCCGGCGTTCACCACCGAGCAGGTGCCGTGGCCGCGCACCCGGGAACACGTGGAGCACGTGTCGAAGTTGCTGCGTGAGCACCTCGTGGTGCACCTCGATGAGGCCAAGCGCCTGACCGGCCGCCAGCTGCCGGGCCCGCTGCCCGGCGAGACCTCCCCGACCTCCGACCAGCTTCCCGAGCAAGGAGCATCATGACCGAGCAGTACGACGAGCCCACCCGGGCCGGCGACGAGCCCACCGGCCCGGTGCCGGTGCTGGCGGTGGTCGGCCGGCCGAACGTGGGCAAGTCGACGCTGGTCAACCGGATCATCGGCCGCCGCGAGGCGGTGGTCGAGGACGTCCCGGGCGTGACCCGGGACCGGGTCTCCTACGACGCCGACTGGAACGGTCGTGCCTTCACCGTCGTCGACACGGGTGGCTGGTCGCCGGACGCCCGTGGGCTGGCCGCCCGGATCGCCGAGCAGGCCGAGCTCGCGGTCGGCCTGGCCGATGCGGTGCTGTTCGTGGTCGACGCCACCGTCGGCATCACCGACGAGGACGAGGCGGTGGTGCGGATCCTGCGGCGCGCCAAGAAGCCGGTCGTGCTGGCCGCGAACAAGGTCGACGACATGCGCACCGAGGCCGAGGCCGCGGCGCTGTGGAATCTCGGCCTGGGCGAGCCCTACCCGGTCAGCGCGCTGCACGGGCGCGGCTCGGGTGACCTGCTGGACGCCGTACTCGCGGCCTTGCCGGAGCCCCCGCCGATCGCGGAGGGCGGGGAGGTCGGCGGTCCTCGCCGGATCGCCTTGGTGGGCAAGCCGAACGTCGGGAAGTCCTCGTTGCTCAACAAGCTCGCCGGCGAGACCCGTGTGGTCGTCGACAACGTCGCCGGCACCACCGTGGACCCGGTCGACGAGCTGGTCGAGCTGGACGGGCGGACCTGGAAGCTGATCGACACCGCGGGCATCCGCAAGCGGGTCAAGGAGGCGTCCGGGCACGAGTACTACGCCTCGCTGCGCACCTCGACCGCGATCGACCGAGCCGAGGTGGCCGTGCTGGTGCTCGACGCCGAGCAGTCGATCTCCGAGCAGGACATCCGGATCCTGCAGACCGTGCGCGACGCCGGCCGAGCGCTCGTGATCGTGTTCAACAAGTGGGACCTGGTCGACGAGGACCGGCGCTACTACCTGGAGCGCGAGATCGAGCGCGAGCTGGTCCAGGTGCAGTGGGCGCCGCGGATCAACCTGACCGCACGCACCGGCTGGCACATCGACCGGCTGGTGCCGGCGATCGACCGAGCCCTGGAGGGCTGGGAGACGCGGATCGGCACGGGCGCGCTCAACACGTTCCTGGGTCGGTTGGTGGCCGAGCACCCGCACCCGGTGCGCGGCGGCAAGCAGCCGAAGATCCTGTTCGGGACGCAGGCCACCACCGCGCCGCCGACGTTCATCCTGTTCACGTCCGGCAAGCTGGAGCCGTCGTACGAGCGCTTCATCGAGCGTCGGCTGCGCGAGGAGTTCGGTTTCGTCGGTACGCCGATCGTGCTGCAGCAGCGGGTCCGGGAGAAGCGCAAGCGTTAGCGCTGCCGGGGCACCGGCCGGCCGAAGAGGTAACCCTGGGCCAGGTCGCATCCGAGGCGGCGCAGCACGTCGGCCTGGTAACGCGTCTCCACGCCCTCGGCGACCACTGTCATGCCCATCGAGCGACCGATCGCCATCACGGCCTCGAGCACCGGCTCCCGTTCGCGCTCCGCGCTGATCGCCCGCACGAAGGACGCGTCGATCTTCACGATGTCGATCGGGAAGCGCTCCAGCCAGCGCAGCGAGGAGTAGCCGGTCCCGAAGTCGTCGATGGCGATCCGGGCGCCAAGCGCCCGCAGCTTGTTGAGGGTCGCGACCACCTGCGGGTCGCCGTTGTCGAAGACCGCCTCGGTGATCTCCAGGGCGAGCCGCTGCGGGGGGAGACCGTGCATGTCCAGGACGTGGCGGACCAGCTCCGGGTAGCCCGGATTGCGCAGCTCGGGCACCGACACGTTGACCGAGACGGTGGTGTCGTCGCGGAGCCGGGCAGTGGCCTCGCAGGCCTGGTCGAGCGTCCACATCCCCAGCGCGTGGATGGCGCCGGTCCGTTCCGCCTGAGGCACGAAGTCCGAGGGCGGCACCAGCCCCTTGCGGGGATGCTGCCAGCGCACCAGCGCCTCGGCACCGGTGACGGCGCCGTCGCGCAGGCGCACGACCGGCTGGTAGTGCAGGACGAGCTCGCCGGCGGTGATCGCCGCCTCGAGCTCGCTCGCGCCCCGGGCGGGGTCGCCGTACACGACCGTCTGGTCGCGTCCGGCCGACTTGGCCTCGTAGAGGGCGACGTCGGCACGACTGAGGAACATCGAGGCGGAGTCGCCCGGCGCCGAGGCCGCCACCCCCGCCGAGAGCGTGACGCCGTCGGGAGCCACCGAGCGCAGCCGGTCGGCGAGGTCGGCGGCGCGGCCGAGCGAGGAGCCGGGAAGCAGCAGCGCGAACTCGTCCCCGCCGTACCGGCTCAGCAGATGGCTCTCGCCGACCGAGCCCCGCCACGCCTGGGCGCATTCGAGCAGCAGTCGGTCGCCGGCGAGGTGCCCGGAGTGGTCGTTGACGTCCTTGAAGTGGTCGAGGTCGAGCAGGACGAGCGCGAGCTGGCCGTGCTCACGTCCGACCCGGCCGAGCTCCTCCTCCAGGCGACGGTCGAAGGCACGTCTGTTGGGAAGCCGGGTGAGCGAGTCCTCCTCCGCGGCGTCGGCCATCCACGCCAGCCAGGTGACTACCACCGCGACGACGATGAAGGTGCCCGGCATCGAGACGATCGCGCCGACCGGCAGGTGCACCGACACCATCCCGACGATCGCGCAGCACACCACCAGGCACAGGTGGACCAGAACGCCCGGGGGAGAGAAGAAGAACGACGCGTCCAGGATCGTGAAGACATAGCCGATCACGAACGCCAGCGACCAGACGGTGCCCTGGCCGAGGTGGACGAACGCGGTGATGACGATCGGGCCGCCGGCGACGAGCAGGTGGTACGCCGGGCGGGGGATTCGATGGCCGACCAGGAAGACCGCGACACCGAGGACGATCGCCGCGACCGCGAGGACGCGGATGGCGGCGACGTCGATGCCTTCCCACCCACTGCCGAAGAGCGTCGCGATCAGAATCAGCAGGGCGCCGGTGGCGTAGAGCGAGCCGGTGGTGCGCGCCAGTACGCGCTGGGTCGCGACCGCGGGGATCTTGCGCGCGTCTGCGAACCGGGCGAAGGCGCTCACCCGCGTCGCTCGCCAGGCCGGCGCCCGGCCGCTGCCGCTGCGCACCCCCGCCGAGTCGGCGCGGTCTCCCTCGTGCTCACGGCCGTACCGTAGCCGCTTTGGGCCCGAACGTGATGCAGCACTCGGCTGGCGCGCTCCCGACCGGTGCGGCCGCCGCGGAGCAAGGAGCCGATTCGCGGGCCGATCCGCCGGTGGGGTAGCCTTCGGACGCCCTTCGCGGAGGGTGTTCGGGCTGTGGCGCAGCTTGGTAGCGCACTTGACTGGGGGTCAAGGGGTCGCAGGTTCAAATCCTGTCAGCCCGACCGTGCGGATCAGAGGCCGATATGGCCGCTGAGCTGGGATCCAGGCCCGGTGATCGACGGATCGCCGGGCCTGAGACGTGTACGGGCGAGGCGCTCCTGGCGCGTCCGAACCTGCAGGCGGCGTCACATCACCGCGACGCGCTGGTCTATTCGTAGTCGCCGATCAACGCCTCCAAGCGCTCCAGCTGCGCCGCTGTGATCTGACCGGACAGGTACAGCGTGTCGACGTACGTCGGATTGTCGACCTGACGGCCGATCCACACCCGGCTGTTCTCGGCCGTCGACGCAAAGCTCCCGGCCACGGACTGGTGGAGCTGGGTGAACTGGTCGTCATCGATCTCCCCGACCAGCCAGGCGTCCACCATCTCTTCCAGATTGTCGTAGCTCATCCGCGCTCTTCCAGCGTCATGGCGTTCCTCTTCCTGGGATGTGGTCCAAGCCTGCGCTGGGAAGTGAGCCGCGGCGCGAGGACTCGGACCGCCGCCGTGGGGACCTTCGCCCCGAGCCCGTCACGGACCTAGGGCCGGCGCCCCGGTGACCCGCGGCACTGCGTCCGGGTGGTCCCGGCGCGATGTGGTGGGG
>NZ_DASZUF010000106.1:0-6751 GCF_035547795.1 Nocardioides sp. | reverse complement strand
GTGAGTGCCTGCAGTTCGGGCTCGGTCACCTCCTCGACGACGGCGTGGTCGACCGCTTGGGCGCGGGCGAGGACGTCGAGTCCGAGGTAGCGGCGGCCTTCGGCCCACTCGTCGTGCTGCTCGGCGAGGACGGCGCCGACGAGCCGGATGATGGACGCCCGGTCGGGGAAGATGCCGACCACGTCGGTGCGCCGGCGGATCTCGCGGTTGAGCCGCTCGTTGGGGTTGTTCGACCAGATCTGGCGCCAGATCTCCTTGGGGAACGCGGTGAACGCGAGGATGTCCGCGCGGGCTTCCTCGAGATGCTCAGCGACGTTGGGGAGCTTCTCGGCCAGGGCGTCGACGACGCGGTCGAACTGGGCGTGCACGGCCTCGGCATCGGGCTGGTCGTAGATCGAGTGCAACAACGCCTTGACCCAGCCCCACGACGACTTCGGCGTCGCGGACATCAGGTTCGCTGCGTAGTGGGTGCGGCACCGCTGCCATGCGGCACCGGGCAACGTCGCGCCGATCGCGGACACCAGCCCGGCGTGCGCATCACTGGTGACGAGCTTGACCCCACTCAGGCCGCGGGCGGTCAGGTCGCGGAAGAACGCCAGCCAGCCGGCGCCGTCCTCGGACGAGGTGACCTGGGCGCCGAGGATCTCGCGGTGCCCGTCGGCGTTGACGCCGGTCGCGACCAGCACGTGCACCGGCACCACCCGGCCGCCTTCGCGGACCTTGAGCACCAGGGCGTCGGCGGCGACGAACGTGAACGGCCCGGCCTCCTCGAGTCGCCGGGTGCGGAACTGCTCGACGTGCTCGTCGAGCTCCTTGGCCATCACCGAGACCTGCGACTTCGACAGACCGGTGATTCCGAGGGTCTGCACCAGCTTGTCCATCCGCCGCGTCGAGACGCCGAGCAGGTAGCAGGTCGCCACCACCGACGTCAGGGCTCGCTCGGCACGCTTCCTGCGCTCCAGAAGCCAGTCCGGATACAGGCTTCCGGTGCGGAGCTTGGGCACCGCGACGTCGAGAGTCCCGACGCGGGTGTCGAGGTCGCGGTGCCGGTAGCCGTTGCGGGAGTTGACCCGCTCCGGGGTGCGTTCGCCGTAGCCGGCGCCGCACACCGCGTCGGCCTGCGCGGACAGCAATGCGTTGACGAAGGTGGTGAGCAGGTCCCGCATCAGATCGGGGCTCGCCTGGGACAGTTGCTCGGTCAGGAAGCGGGCAGGGTCGATACTGGGCACAGCGGTCATCAAGGTGTCCTTCTTCGAGTCGGTTGTGAGAGATCACTCGAAGGATCCACCTGGTGGCCGCGCCTACGTTGGAGGCACGCGCTCACTCAGGTCCGTCGTACACCACTCTGCTGGACTCCACTCCGGGCCGACACCTGGCCGCTCGACCCGCCACCCGCTGAGCCCCATCAGGAGCGGTGCCACCCGCCACCGCGCGAGTAGCGCCCACATCGCCCGCCGTGGCCACGACAGGCGCCCCACCGACCAGATGTCAGGCGTGCCAGATGTCAGGCGTGCGCGCCCGGCCGCGTCCAGACGAACTGCATGATCTCCTCACCATCCTGCAGTTGGGAGCGGTTGCCGGTGTCGGTGAAGCCGGTGCCCTCACACAGTCGCCGGGCCCGGCGGTTGTCGGTGCGGGTCCACAGCGACAGCCGGCTCCAGGAGCGGCCCTGGAGATCGCGCAGCAGCTTGGTGCCCACACCGCAACCCCACACCGCCGGGTCGACGTAGATCATCGCGACGTGGCCGGTGTCGGGGGATGGCTCCTCGCCGGCCACGAACTGTTCGGCCAGGAGCATCCCGGCGGGCCGGGTGCCGTAGTGAGCCAGGAGCAGCAGCTGCGCCGACTCCAGGCGCTCACGCACCCGGCCGGCCCGGATCTCTCCGGCCGGTCGGCGGCGGGCGTGGTTGGCGGCCCGCCAGACCCGCATCGCCAGCTCGCGCTCGGCCGCCGTGGTGGCGACGTCGACGAGGATCCGGGGCACCCTCGCACCCTAGCGGCCCGGTCCGGGCGTTTCAGTGCAGCATCAGCCAGGCACCGAGCACGGCCACGACCAGCATCACCGCCAGGGTGCTCAGCATCGCGACGCTCCAGCGCGACGGGGGCAGCACGTCGCCCAGCTCCGGCTCGACCTCGCCGCCCAGACGTTGCCGCAGCCCCGCGCCGGTGTCGAACAGCGCGATCGGCAGCCGTGGCCGGGTGACGCCGGGGTCGGCGCGCACGGCGGTCTGGTCGACGGCGGCGGAGCGCACCACCGTCCGCTCCGCGTCGGCGACGACCCGCGGTCGCGGGCGGGTCACCGCCGCCGAGCCGTCGGCGTACAGCGGGTAGCGGGCGTTGCCCGGGACGGCCTCGTGCCCGCAGCGTCCGCAGAAGCGGCCGTTGGCAGAAGGAAGCTCATGGCCGCAGCGTCCGCAGAAGGTCACGACGCCAGGATGCCCCATCGGTGGTGGTCCAAACCCGGGTCCGGGTCAAGCCGGCTGGCGCATCAGCGTGGCGGCGTCCACCCGGCCCACCGCGCCCGGCAGCTGCCGCACCGCCTGGGCCAGCTCGCGCAGTTCGGTGCCGAGCAGCGCCTGGGGACCGTCGCACAGCGCGTTCTCCGGATGCGGATGCACGTCGACGATGATCGCGTCGGCGCCGACCGCGATCGCGGCGCGGGAGAGCGGCACCACCAGGTCCTTGCGGCCGGAGGCGTGCGACGGGTCCACGATCACCGGCAGGTGGCTGGCCGCCTGCACGACCGGCACCGCGGAGATGTCGAGCGTGTTGCGGGTGGCCGGCTCGAAGGTCCTGATGCCGCGCTCGCAGAGCACGATGTCGAGGTTGCCGCGCTGGGCGACATACTCGGCGGCGAGCAGCCATTCCTCGATGGTGGAGTTCATCCCGCGCTTGAGCAGGATCGGCTTGCCGGCGTCGCCGGCGGCCTGGAGCAGGCCGAAGTTGGCCATGTTGCGGGTGCCGATCTGGAGCATGTCGGCGTACTCCGCCACGATCTCCACGTCGCGCGCGTCGACGACCTCGGTGACCACGGGCAGCCCGGTGACAGTGCGGACGTCAGCGAGGATCTTCAGCCCGGCCGCACCCAACCCCTGGAAGGAGTACGGCGAGGAGCGCGGCTTGTAGGCGCCGCCGCGGATGATGGTCGCGCCTGCGGCCCTGGCCATCTGCGCGGCCTCGAGGGTCTGCTCGGGCGTCTCGACGGCACACGGCCCGGCCATGAACGTGAAGCTCTGCGGCCCGATCGGGACCAGCCCGGTCTCCGGCCGGCCGACCCAGACCGTGGACCGCGCCGGGTGGTGCTGCCGGCTGACCAGCTTGTACGGCGCCGAGATCCGGTGCACGTCGGCCACCCCGGCGAACGAGCGCAGGTTGAGGTGGTGGAAGGAGTCGATGTCGCCGACCAGGCCGATGATGGTGCGGGTGACACCGCGGCTGACGAACGCCTCGCCGCCGACCTCCTCGACGCGCTCGACGACCCGGGCGATGTCTTCCTCGGTGGCCTCGGGGGCCATCACGACAACCATGGTTCCTGCGTTCCTCTCGTGCTGTCTCGCCGACCGGCCCAGGCCCGCAGAGACGAAACGCCCCGGGCGGTGAGCCGGGGGCGTTCGGATGGTGTGTGGGCAGCCCTACGACAGGACGGCCGGCACGGGAACTCCCGGCGGGCGTCGAAAGAAATAGGTCTGCGGCACGGATCGAACGGTACGCCGCCCGTCCGGGATGTGGGAACCGAATATCAGGATGTGACCACTGCGTGGGATCTCATTGGGCCGGATGGAGCACTTCGCCCTCGACATGGCGTCGCGGCGCCAGCTCGACCAGCAGCATCGCGGCCAGCACCATCAGGCCGCCCAGAACCATCCGCACGGTGGCGCCCTCGCCGCCGAACAGCACCGCGAAGAGCGCGGCGAAGACCGGCTCCATCGACATGATCACCGCCGACCGGGTCGGCGGCAGGTGCGCCTGCGACCAGACCTGACCCAGCAGGCCGAGGGCGCCCACGATGATCGCCATGTAGAGCATCGAGGCCCAGTCGATCGCCCGGTGCGGCAGCGTGATCCCACCCGGCGCGGCGGCGACCAGCGAGATCACCGCGATCACGGCGAGCTGCACGATCGAGGAGCCCATCGACGTCTCGGCCGTGGACCACGCGCCCAGCCCGCAGATGTGCAGCGCATAGAGCACCGCCGAGGCCAGTACCAGCAGCTCACCGCTGCCGACGTGCACGCCGCGCAGGCTCAGCACTCCCATGCCGGCGGTGGCCAGCACCACCGCGAGCCAGGCGATCCGGGGGATGCGCTGGCGGAGCAGGGGAGCGGCGAGCAACGGGGTCATGACGACGTACAGGCCGGTGACGAAGCCGGCGGTCGAGGCCGGCGTCCGGTGCAGGCCCGCCGTCTGCAGGATCTGGGCGAAGCCGTAGAGCGCCCCGAGCAGGATGCCCTGCCACAGCGCGGCGCGGGAGAGCCGGCGTACCGCCCGCGGCGCGAGCGCCAGCAGCACTGCCGCGGCGATCGCGAAGCGCACCCCGACGTAGTCGAGCACCGGCACCCGCACCAGCAGGTCCTTGACCATGAAGAATGTCGATCCCCACCCGACCGCGACCGTGAGCAGCGCCAGTGTCGCCAGTGGGGTGGCGCGGTCCCGGGTCACCCGCGCAGCCGCTTGAGCAGCGGCAGGTCGGGCGTGTCCGGGGCGCCCGAGCCCGGCGTCTCGAGGATGAACGGCACGCCCGTGGTGGCCGGGTGCGCGAACAGCTCCGCGAACGCCGTCTCGCCGATGTAGCCCTGGCCGATCCGCTGGTGCCGGTCCTTGAACGCCCCGCGCACGTCCATCGAGTCGTTGGCGTGGATCAGCCGAAGCCGGTCCGGCCCGCCGATCTCGACGATCCGCTCCAGCGTTGCGGCGACCCCGCCCGGCTCGTCCAGCGGGGCTCCGGCGGCGAACACGTGGCAGGTGTCCAGGCAGATGCCGGCGCGCGGGTGCAGGTCGAGTGCGCCCAGGTACGCCGCCAGGTCCTCGACGCCCGCGCACAGCGAACGCCCCTGCCCGGCGGTGGGCTCGAGGAGCAGCCACGGGCCGTCCTCGCCGAGCGCGTCGAGGATCGGCAGCAGCGCCTCGCGCACCTGGCCGAGGGCTGCGGCGTACTGCCGCTCCGGGTCGCCCTCGGTGGAGACGAACGAGCCGGTGTGCACCACCACGCCCTCGGCGCCGATCTCGGCCGCCCGGCGGAGATTGTGCGCCACCACGGCGGCCGACCTCTCGTACGTCGCGGGGGTCGGGGAGCCGAGATTGACCAGGTAGGGCGCGTGCACGAAGACCCGCATGTCGCGCTTCTCGATCTCGGTGCGGAACTCGCGGTCCTGCTCCGGCCGGCCCGCCGACAGCGCCCAGCCGCGAGGGTTTCCGACGAAGATCTGCAGCGTCTCGCAGCCGAGGGCGTCGGCGGTCGCCAGCGCGCCGCCGACCAGACCCTTGCCGACCGGGACGTGACTGCCGACGGGGTTGCGAAGCTCCACGGGTCAGACCCTAGGACGACGGGCTCAGAAGAGCGAAAGCACGACCGTCGAGCCCACCCGGACCTGCTGGCCCGAGCCCGGGCTGACCGAGATGACGTAGCCGAGCCCGGCGTAGAACTGCGACCTGTGCGTCTCCACCTTGAGGCCGAGCGCCTCCAGCTTGCTGGTGGCGTCATCGACGCCGCTGCCGCGCAGGCCGCCGGGGATGGTCACCATCGGTGGGCCCTTGGAGACCAGCAGGCTGACGGTGTCTCCCTTGTGGAGCGTGCCGGTGCCGGGCGACTGGCTGATCACCTTGCCCTCGGGAACCGAGTCGCTGTAGTCCTCCTCGGTCTTGACCTGCAGGCCGCGCTTGGTCAGGGTCTGCTCCGCCTTGGCGGCGCTCTTGCGCACCCAGTCCCCGACGGTGATCGGCTGACGACCCTTGCTGACGGTGAGGATCACGGCCGTCCCGGGGCGCAGCACGGTGCCGGCCTGCGGGGCGGTCGCGATGACCTCGCCCTTGGGCACCGTCTCGGACCACGCCTGGGTCGGCGTCGGGACGTCCATCTTGATCTTGGCCAGCGCGGCCTTGGCGTCGGCCAGCGACTTCCCGGCCAGGTCGGGGACCGGGTACTGCTCGACGCCGCGCGAGATGGTGATCGTCACGGTGCCGCCGTGGGAGACCCGGTCGCCGGGGGCCGGGTCCGAGGCCATCACCTGGCCCTTGGCGACGGTGTCGGAGTACGCCGGGCTCGCCACCTTGACGTGCAGCCCCGCCGACTCCAGCCGGTGGGTGGCGGCGGCCTGGCTCAACCGCAGCACGCCCGGGGTGGTGGTGTAGCGACCGAAGCCGACCCACCAGGCGCCCGCGCCGACGGCGGCGATCAGGAGGACCGCGAGCACGAGGGCGAGCGGGCCGCGGCGACGTCGGGTGCGGCGCTTCTCGGCGGGCCGGGCGGGCTGGGCGGGCGGTCGGGAGCCGCGCGTCACCGTCGGCTGTGCCTCGGGCTGGGTGCGCACCATCGCGGTCGGGCTGGGGATCAGCTCGGTGCGCTCCGGCGCCGCAGCACCGCCGGCGAGGGCGTTGGAGACCTGGCGCAGCTCGTGCAGGAACACGCCGGCGTCGGCCGGGCGGCGATCGCGGTCGCGGGCGGTGGCACGCGCCACCAGCGCATCGACGTACGGCGGAATTCCGGGGACCGCCTGTGACGGCGGCGGCACGTCGTTGTGCACGTGCTTGTAGGCGA
>NZ_DASZUF010000105.1:0-11077 GCF_035547795.1 Nocardioides sp. | reverse complement strand
GGTGACAGTTTGGCGGGCGGGTGACATGGCGGGCCGCACGAGGCCCGCTATCAGCCCTGGGCGAGTTGCGCCACCCGGTCCCACTCCTGCCAGTTCGCCAGCCGCGCCTCGTAGTCGCCGCTGACGGTGGCGTAGGCGGCGGCCCCGAACAGGCAGCGCAGCGGCGGACGCTGCGCGTCGACGATCTCCAGCAGCGCCGCCGCCGACGCGCGCGGGTCACCGGGGCCGGCGGTGGCCCGGGCGGCGCGCTGGCGTTCGCGCTCGGCCCTCGCCTCGCCGTAGGCCGGCAGCGGCGCGGAGTGGACCGCCGAGGCGCCGCCCCAGTCGGTGGCGAAGCCGGCCGGCTCGATCAGCGTCACGTCGATGCCGAAGTCCTTCACCTCGGCGGCCAACGCCTGGGTCAGTCCCTCCACCGCCCACTTCGAGGCGTGGTAGGCGCCCAGCCCGGCGAAGGCCGAGACGCCACCGACCGAGGTCACCTGGATGAGGTGACCGCTCCCCTGCTGACGCAGCAGCGGCAGCGCGGCCTGGGTGATCCACAGCAACCCGAAGAAGTTGGTCTCCATCTGCCGCCGGATGTCCTCCTCGGAGAGCTCCTCGACGAAGCCGAAGTGACCGTAGCCGGCGTTGTTGATCACCACGTCCAGGCTGCCCAGGTTGCGGTGGGCGTCCTGCACCGCCGCGAACGCCGCGTCCCGGTCGGTGACGTCGAGCGCGATCGGCACGATGTCGACGCCGTACTTGTCCACCAGGTCGTCGAGCGCGCTCAGGTCGCGGGCGGTGGCGGCGACCCGATCGCCGCGCTCCAGGGCTGCGATCGCCCACTCCCGCCCGAAGCCGCGGGAGGCGCCGGTGATGAACCAGTTCTTCGCTGTGCTGTTCTCTGGGGCCACGCCGGCAACGCTACGACGCGCCGTGAAATGGCCGCCGGCACCGCCCGAGGCGACATACTTCGACCCGTGACCCACACCTCTCGGGCGGTGCTCGCCTTCGCCCACCGCGGCGGCTCCTATCATCCCGAGATCGAAGGGCTGGAGAACACCCTGGCCGCTTTCGAGCACGCCGTCGGGCTGGGCTACACCCACCTGGAGACCGATGTCCACGTCACCCGCGACGGGGTGCTGCTGGCCTTCCACGACGCCGTCCTGGACCGGGTCACCGACACCCGCGGCCGGATCGCCGACCTCACCCTCGAGGAGGTGCGCGCGGCCCGGATCGGGGGCCACCACCAGGTGCCGACGCTGGCCGAGCTCTTCGACGCCTTCCCCCGGGTGCAGTTCAACATCGACCTCAAGGCGGCCGGTACGCCGCGGGCTCTCGCCGACTTCCTGCGTGAGCGCGGCGCCGAGGACAGGGCGATCGTGGGGTCGTTCGGGGTCGCCCGGCTCGAGGAGTTCCGCCGGCTCAGCGGCGGCCGGGTGCGGACCAGCGCCCACCCCGGGGAGGTCGCGGCGTACCTCCTCTCCCCCAGCGCCCGGCTGGCCCGGCTGCTGGCCGGAGACGCATTCGTGGCGTTCCAGGTGCCGCACCGTCGGACGGTCGCGGGCCGGCGCGTGACGATCGTGTCGCGCGGGTTCCTGCGGCGCGCCCACGCCGCGGGCAAGCAGGTGCACGTGTGGACGATCGACGCGCCCGAGGAGATGCGCGAACTCCTCGACATGGGCGTGGACGGGCTGATGACCGACCGCACCGACCTGTTGAAGCAGGTCCTGCTCGAGCGCGGCCAGTGGCCCGAGGGAGGAGAGCGATGACCGGCTCGGACGTCACCGCCTTCGCCGACTTCTCCCCCGTGCGACGCCGGCGCGAGCAGCGCGCCTGGAACTGGTACGACTGGGCGAACTCGGCCTACTACACCACCGTGCTGACGGTGCTCTTCGGCCCGTTCATGATCACCGTCGCGGGCCGCGCGGCGGGCTGCGGCGACGATGCCGACGACACCTGCAAGAAGACCGTCGACGTGCTCGGGCTGCACCTGGCCGCGGGCTCGTTGCCGTCGTACCTGACCAGCTTCGCCACCATCGCGAGCGCCTTCCTGCTGCCGATCGTGGGCGCGCTGGTCGACCGCTCGGGCCGCAAGAAGTGGCACATGGGCTGGTGCGCCTGGGCCGGGTCGTTCGCCGCGGCGCTGCTGTTCTTCATGTCCGGCGACCACTGGCAGCTCGGCGCTGCCGCGGTGGTAGTGAGCTCGATCCTGGGTGGCTGCTCGCTGGTGAGCTACTACGCAATCCTGGTCGACATCTCCACCGAGGACGAGCGCGACGCCGCGTCCTCGCGCGGCTGGGCGTTCGGCTACCTCGGCGGCGGGCTGCTGCTGCTGATCAACCTGGTGATGGTCGAGGCGCACGGCGCGTTCGGGATCGGCAAGGAGCTCGCCGTACGGCTCTCGTTGCTCTCCGCCGCGCTGTGGTGGGCGGGCTTCACCATCATTCCGGTACGACGCCTGCGCGACCGCCCCGCACGCGCGGTCGTGCCGGAGCCCGGCGGCCTGGTGCGGCGATCGTTCGGTCAGCTGTGGACCACGCTGGGTGAGATGCGCGCCTTCCCGATGACGCTGACGTTCCTGATCGCCTACCTGTTCTTCAACGACGGCATCCAGACGGTGATCTACAGCGCCTCGATCTACGGCTCCAAGCAGCTGCACTTCGGCGACTCGGTGCTGATCGCGGCGATCCTGATGATCCAGTTCGTGGCGTTCGGCGGAGCGCTCTTCTTCGGCCGCTGGGCACAGCGGTACGGCGCCTACCGCTGCCTGCTCTACGGCACGTTCGCCTGGATGGCGATCGTGGTGCTGGCGATGTTCCTCCCGGCCCGCAACATCGCGCTCTTCCTGCTGATCGGCGTGGCGATCGCCCTGGTGATGGGCGGCACCCAGGCGTTGTCCCGCAGCTTCTTCAGCCTGCTCATCCCGCGCGGACGGGAGGGCGAGTACTTCGCGCTCTACAACGCCTGCGAGCGCGGCACCTCGTGGTTCGGCACGCTGCTGTTCGGACTGGTCTTCCAGCTGACCGGGTCCTACCGGCCGGCGATCGTCTCGCTGGTGGTCTTCTTCGTGCTGGGTGCGGTCTTCCTGCTCCGGCTGGACCCACGTCGCGGGATCGAGGAAGCAGGCAACGCCGTGCCGGCGGCGGTCTGACCTTCGTAAATTGATGGAATCTTGCGCGCCTGGATACCGTTAAAGACGTCGAGGGGTTCGGTACTCGCGCGACACAAGTCCGTCACGGACGCGGCGTGTCCACCGTCCCAGACATGACAACGGGGGAAGACCAGGGAGGTGCCCCATGGCGGAGCGCACACTGCGAGGCGCGCGACTCGGCGGCCAGAGCTTCGAGGACGAGCGCGGCATCGAGTTCGCGGCGCGCCAACAGGTCGGGTACAAGTGTCCACAGGGTCACGAGTTCGAGATCACCATGTCCGACGAGGCCGAGGTCCCGGCCACGTGGGAGTGCCCGCGCTGCGGCGCCGAGGCGCTCAACGTCGCCGGCCACGAGCCGGAGTCGAAGGCCGAGAAGCCGGCCCGCACGCACTGGGACATGCTGCTCGAGCGTCGTTCCGAGAGCGAGCTGGAGGACATCCTCAAGGAGCGGCTGGAGCTGCTCCGCGGCGGTGAGATCGGGCCGGCCCACCTGCACCGGGCCAACGCGAAGAAGCGCAAGGCAGCGGTCTAAGGATCGACCACCTCGCCCCGGATCACCGGCCCTTCGGGACCGGATCCGGGGCGATTGTCATGCCCGGCCAGCAGCCGCCGGGAGACGACGGCCGTGAGGATGCGCCGCGCGATCGGCCTGGTGAACGGCAGGATCAGCGCGAAGCCGGCCACGTCGGAGATGAAGCCCGGCGAGATCATCAGAGTGCCGCCGATCAGGATCAGCGCCCCGTCGGCGAGCTCCCGGGCGGGCATCCGGCCGCTGGCCAGCGCCGTCCGCAGGGCGAGCCAGGCCCGCGCACCCTCGCGCCTGACCAGCCAGCTGCCGAAGATCGAGTCGGCGATGAGCAGCACCACCGTCCACCACGCGCCGATGACCTGGCCGACCTGGATGATCACGTAGATCTCCGCAATCGGCACCAACACGAACGCCAGCACCAGCAGCCACGGCCAGCGCCGGCGACGCGATGTGCTCCTCACGGCCCCATTATCCCGGGCCGGGCCAACTCAGCCCCGGCGGACCGCCCGGCGCAGCTGCTCGCGGCGCTCCCGCAGCCCCCAGCGAGTGACCAGCTTGAGCGACTCGCCGGCCACCGCGCCGCTCATCTTGGAGGCGCCGCGGACCCGCTCGACGAACTCGATCGGCACCTCCACGACGTGCAGCCCGGCGCGCACGGTGCGGGTGGCCAGGTCGGTCTGGAAGACGTAGCCGGCCGACTCCACCGAGCCCAGGTCGATCTTCTCCAAGGTGGTGCGGCGGAAGAGCCGGAAGCCGGCGGTCGCGTCCTTGATCCGGATGCCCAGCAGCATCCGCACGTACAGGTTGCCGCCCCGGGAGAGCAGCTGCCGCGACAGCGGCCAGTTAACCACCGACCCGCCCGGCACCCAGCGCGAGCCGATCACCAGGTCGGCGGTCTTGAGTGCCTCCAACAGCCGGCCGAGCTCCTCGGGCTGATGCGAGCCGTCGGCGTCCATCTCGCCGATCACGTCATAGCCGTGCTCCAGCGCCCACCCGAAGCCGTGCAGGTACGCCGCGCCCAGGCCCGCCTTCTCCTTGCGATGAATGACGTGCAGGTGTGCGTCGGTGGCGGCCAGGTCGTCGGCCAGGTCGCCGGTGCCGTCCGGCGAGCCGTCGTCGACGATCAGGATCTCGACATCGGGCTCAGCGCGTCGCAGCCGCCCGACGATCCAGGCCAGGTTGGCCGCCTCGTTGTACGTCGGGATCACCATGATCACCCGACCGAGGGTGCTCAGATCAGTGCTCACGTGGGGTGTGCCGCCTTCTGCGCCAGGAGATGAAGCCACTGCCGATCAGCCTAACCAGGACCAACCCCGCAGCAACCTGACCGGGTCGTGATCCGAGTACCACCGCCGGCGTACTGCCCCTGATCAGGCCGACGTCGCGCTGCAGCACCGCCTCGGTGCGGACCGGCGCGGAGGCGAGCACGCGGCCGTCGGGTGCGATCACGCCGCTGACCCCGTTGAGCGCCGCCACCACGGCGTACCTGCCGGTCTCGAGCGCGCGCACGCGCGTGATCGCGAACTGCTGGGCGATCTGGGCGGTCCCGGTGAAGCTCGCGTTGCTGGTCTGGACTGTCACCAGCTGTCCGCCGTTGCGGACCTGCTCGTCGAGGACGTCGTCGTAGGCCACGTCGAAGCAGATCGCGTCCGCCACCCGCAGGTTGCCGACGTGCAGCGGGGTGGTGCGGGTGCCGGCGACCATGTCGTAGTCGAGCACCTGCAGCCCGCCGAAGTTGTGCTTGCCGAGCAGACCGCGCAGCGGCATGTACTCCCCGAACGGCACCGGATGGTGCTTGGTGTACCGGTCCCCCGCCCCGGTCACTGGGTCCCAGACGATGCCCTGGTTGAGCACGTGGGTGCGATCGGGCGCGTTCGGCAGCCCACCGACCACGACCGGAACGGCGACCGCACGCACCGCCTGCCAGATCCCGGTGTCGGTCTGGGTGTCGGTCAGCGGGTCGATCGCGGTGGAGTTCTCCGGCCACAGCACGAACGACGGCTTGGGCGCCTCCCCTGCCGCGATCCGCTTGCCGAGCGCGACGGTGAGGTCGATGTGGTTCTGGGTGATCTGCCGGTAGTTGGCCAGCACGTCGCCGTTCCCGGGGACGTTGCCCTGGACGGCCACGACGTCGGCGTGCCCGACGAGGTCGGGATGCCACGGTCGCCAGTTCGGCAGCGCGACCAACAGGCACAGGACGGCGAGGGCCAGGACGCCGGCGCGACGTCGGCCGGGGCTGACCACCAGCCAGGCCAGCAGGCCGCCCATGAGGGCGAGCAGCAGACCCACGCCAGCCAGCCCGGCGTAGGGCAGCATCCGCGCCAGGGGCGTGTCGATCACCGCGAACGCGAGCCGACCCCACGGCATCCCACCGAACGGCCAGCCGCCCCGCAGCCACTCCATCGCGGTCCACGAGACCGCCGTCCACAGCGGCCACCAGCGACCGCGCAGCAGCACGGCGTCGATCGACCCCAGGACGGCGTAGAAGAGCGTCTCGGCCCCCGCCAGGGCCAGCCAGGCGCCGTACCCGACCGCGTGCATCCACCAGATGTGTACGAAGTAGAACCCGATGCCGAAGACCAGACCCGGCAGCCAGCCGCGACGGGCGTCCAGGCCGCGGACGGCGAGCAGTCGCGCGGCCAGGGCGAACGGGATCAGCCAGGGCAGCGCGACCGGCTCGAAGGCCAGCGCCAGCGCCACGCCCGCCGCCAGGGCGAGGACGAGGCGGCGCGACACCCGGCAAGGGTAGAGCGTGTCGCTACGGAGGGCGCCCCTGACTCGCCTCGGGCCGACCCGTCACCCGGCTGGCTGCCGGGTCCGTGGTCGTTGTCTACAGCGAGACGGGGCCCCTCCGCGCCGCCCCCGTGGAGGCGGGCCGTCATCCGCGAACCACGTGGGGCAGATGCCTGGCTTGAACATCCCCCGACCCGGCCACTCGGACGCCGGCCCGCCCGGCCACGATCTGCGCGGGCGAACCGCCACAGACTCGCGCGGTCGCCGGCTTCCGTCAACCTCTCGCTGACCTGCGCAAACAGATGTTTGTGCAGGTCAGCGACATAGAACCGAATGCAGATTTCCGCCAGGGAATTTTCCGGTCTCGGCGTGTCGCACGCGACACGCCGGGCAACCGTGCTAGTCCAGCCCCGCCACCGGCCGGTTCTCGTAGTACGTCGAGAGCACGATGGTGGTGCGCGTCGACACGTGTGCTGTCTCCCGCACGCGGGCCAGCAGGGTCTCCAGAGTGGCCGGCGTGGCGGTGCGGACCTGCAGGATGTAGGACTCCTCGCCGGCCACCGACCAGCACGACTCGATCTCCGGGAAGTGTCGCAGCCGCTCCGCGTAGTCGTCGGGCAGGGAGGGGTCGATCAGCCGGATCGCGACGAACGCCGTCAGCGGCAGTCCGATCTCGGCATGGTTGATCGTCGCGCCGTACCCGAGGATCAGGCCGCGCTGCTCGAGTCGTTTGACACGCTGATGTACCGCGGAGGTCGACAGTCCTGTCGCCTTCCCGAGATCGGTGTAGGACATCCGACCATCCGCGGCGAGAAGCTGGAGGATCTTTCGATCCTTGTCCTCCAGGCCGTCGGATGTGGTCATGACCGCACTGTAGTGAGCACCACCACACCCCCGCCGTCATGATTGGATGCCGGACGTGCCCGAACCCCGCCTGATGCTGCTCGACTCCGCCTCGATGTACTTCCGTGCGTTCTTCGGGGTCCCCGAGATCACCGCCGCGGACGGGACGCCGGTCAACGCGGTGCGTGGGTTCCTCGACTTCATCGCCCGGCTGGTGGAGGACTACCGGCCCAGCGATCTGGTCTGCTGCTGGGACGAGGACTGGCGGCCGCAGTGGCGCGTCGACCTGATTCCCTCCTACAAGGCCCACCGGGTGGTCACGGCCAACCCGGTCGGGCCTGATGTCGAGGCGGTGCCCGACCCGCTCGAGGTGCAGGTGCCGATCATCACCGACGTGCTGGCGGCGTTCGGGCTGGCGGTTCGTGGCGCGGCCGGCTACGAGGCCGACGACGTCATCGGCACGCTGGCCACCGGCGCCGCGATGCCCGTCGACGTCGTCACCGGCGACCGCGACCTGTTCCAGCTGGTCGACGACGCGGCCGGCGTCCGGGTGCTTTACATCGCCCGCGGCGTGGGCAACCACGAGCGCGTCGACGACGCCTGGGTCCGCGCCAAGTACGGCATCGCCGCGGCGCAGTACGCCGACTTCGCCACCCTGCGCGG
The DNA here is from genome assembly GCF_035547795.1 of Nocardioides sp. GTDB lineage: Bacteria > Actinomycetota > Actinomycetes > Propionibacteriales > Nocardioidaceae > Nocardioides. The sequence goes on along the minus strand of NZ_DASZUF010000105.1, from coordinate 3,176 downwards.
CGATACCTCCGACGGGCTGCCCGGGGTCAGGGGCGTGGGCGAGAAGAGCGCGGCGACGCTGCTGGCGTCGTACGGCGACCTGGCGGGGATCCGCGCGGCCGCGGCCGACCCGGCCAGCCCGCTCACCCCGGCACTGCGGCGCAACCTGCTGGCCGCCGGCGACTATCTCGACGTCGCACCGCGGGTGGTCGCGGTGGCCCGCGACGTGGAGCTGGACCGCTCCGGCACCGCGCTCCCCCAGGCGCCGGCCGACCCTGCCCGGCTCGCCGACCTCGCCGCCCGCTACAACCTGGCCTCGCCGGTGGAGCGGCTCACCGCCGTCCTGGCTGCGCGCACCTGACCTTCCGCACGGCGACACGCCGATGTGAGGTGAGGAAGGTCAGGTGCCCGTCTCACTCGACCAGGGAGGAGTAGGCGACCACGCCGCGCTTGAGCACGTCCACCACCTGGCGGGCCGTCCGGCGCAGCGGGCTGACCCCGGCCGCGTCGGCGACCTGGCCGGCCAGGTCGACCAGCTGCTTCATCCAGCGGACGAAGTCGCCGGCGGCCAGGTCCACCACGGTGAGTACGTCGTCCAGGTCGTCGCCCTCGGCCCAGCGGTAGGCCGCCCAGGCGAAGCCGAGGTCGGGCTGGCGCAGGAAGTCCAGGTGGTGGTCACGCTCCAGCGCGTCGAGGTCGGCCCAGACCTTCACCATCGCCGCGATGACGTCCTTGACCCGGCCTCCGGGTAGGCGTGGCGGCGCGCTGTCGTCGGCGCGGCGGGCCTCGTAGACCAGCACCGACAAGGCGGCCGCCAGCTCGGCGGCCGACAGCTCGTCCCACAGACCGCTGCGCAGCGACTCGGCGGCAACCAGGTCCATCTCGGAGTAGAGCCGCATCAGGTGGCGGCCTCGATCGGTCACCGCGTCCCCGTCGAGGTAGCTCAGCGCGGTGAGCACGTCGCAGACCCGGTCGAACTGCCGCGCCACGGTGTTGGTCCGGTTCTCGACCCGACGGCGCAGCGTCGCCGCGTCGCGGTCGAGCTTGAAGTAGCGCTCCGCCCAGCGGGCGTGGTCCTCCCGATCGGGGCAATCGTGGCAGGGGTGCCGACGCAGCTGTGCCCGCAGCTCCGCGATCTCGGCGTCCGCGCCGGACTGCGCCCGCCCGTCGCGCCGGCTCGGCGGCCCCGTGGGCCGCAGGTCACGGGTCCTCTCCCGCAGGTGCGCGGCCAGGTCGCGCCGCATCTGCGGATTGCGCCCGTTGAACGTCTTGGGGATCCGCATCCTGGTCTGCGCCACCACCGGCACGTTGAAGTCGACCATCGCCAGCCGGCGCGCCTGTCGGTCGAGGGTCACCACGTAGGGCCGCGGGCCCTCCGGGTCGAAGCCGGGATCCACCACGACCGCATAGCCGGCGAACTTCCCGGTCGGTACGTCGATGACGTCCCCCGGCCGCAGCCTGGAGAGCGACTCCACGATCTCCGCGCGACGGTCGGCCCGGCGCTCGCGGCTGGCGTTCTTCTCCACGTCGGAGATGCGGCGGCGGATGGCGGCGTACTCCATGAAGTCGCCGCGATCGCACGCGGCCGCCTCGCGGTAGCCGGCCAGCGCCTCCTCGGCCTTGCGCAGCTGCCGGGCCAGCCCGACCACGGCCTTGTCCGCCTGGAACTGCGCGAAGGACTGCTCCAGCAGCTCACGGGAGCGCTCGCGGCCGAACTGGTGCACCAGGTTGACCGCCATGTTGTAAGACGGCCGGAAGCTGGAGCGCAGCGGGTAGGTGCGGGTGGAGGCGAGGCCGGCCAGCTCGCGCGGGTTCATGCCCGGCTGCCACAGCACCACCCCGTGGCCCTCCACGTCCAGGCCCCGGCGCCCGGCTCGGCCGACCAGCTGGGTGTACTCCCCCGGCGACAGGTCGGCGTGGGTCTCGCCGTTCCACTTGGTCAGCTTCTCGATCACCACGGTGCGCGCCGGCATGTTGATGCCCAAAGCGAGCGTCTCGGTGGCGAAGACGACCTTGACCAGGCCGCGCAGGAACAGCTCCTCGACCACCTGTTTGAACGCCGGCAGCATCCCCGCGTGGTGGGCGGCGACGCCGCGGGTGAGCCCGTCGAGGAAGTCGTGGTAGCCCAGCACGTGCCGGTCCTCGTCGGGCAGGTCACGGCACGCATCCTCGACGTACTCGTAGATCGTGTCGCGCTCCTCGGCGCTGGTCAGCCGGATGTTCGCGGCCAGGCACTGGGTGACGGCCGCGTCGCAGCCGACCCGGCTGAAGACGAACACGATGGCCGGCAACAGCCGGCCGCGGTCCAGCGCGGTGATCACGTCGGTGCGCGAGGGGATCCAGACCCGGCGCCCGTTGCCGACCTCGCGCCGGCCGCCGGCCCCCGCGGTCGAGCCCCGTCGGTCGCGGGGCGCACGGCGATCCCTGATCCGGGTCGAGGCCCAGTCGTCGCGGGCGATCTTCATCAGCTCGCCGTTGACCGGGGCGCCCTCCTTGACGAAGCCGGCGGCCGCGTCCACGTCGGAGGAGGCGAACAGGTCCATGATGCGCCGGCCGACCATGACGTGCTGGTAGAGCGGCACCGGCCGCCGCTCCTCGATGATCGTGGTGGTCTCGCCGCGCACGGTGGTCAGCCACTCGCCGAACTCCTCGGCGTTGGACACCGTCGCGCTCAGCGACACCACGCTCACCGACTCGGGCAGGTGGATGATCACCTCCTCCCAGACCGCGCCCCGGGAGCGGTCGGCGAGGTAGTGCACCTCGTCCATCACCACGAAGCCGAGCCCGAGCAGGGTCGATGAGCCGGCGTAGAGCATGTTGCGCAGCACCTCGGTGGTCATCACGACCACCGGCGCCTCGCCGTTGACCACGTTGTCGCCGGTCAGCAGGCCGACCTGGTCGGCGCCGTACCGGCGGACCAGGTCGCTGTACTTCTGGTTCGACAGCGCCTTGATCGGGGTGGTGTAGAAGGCCTTGCGACCGGTAGCGAGCGCCAGGTGGATGGCGAACTCACCCACGATCGTCTTGCCGGAGCCGGTCGGCGCGGCCACGAGTACGCCGCGGCCCTCCTCGATCTCGTGGCAGGCCCGCCGCTGGAACTCGTCGAGCGGGAAGTCGTAGAGCGCGGCGAAGTCCTTGAACACGGGGTGCTGCTGTGAGCGCCGGAACTCGGCGTACTTCTCCGCGGGGCCCATGCC
>NZ_DASZUF010000104.1:0-15552 GCF_035547795.1 Nocardioides sp. | reverse complement strand
ACTACATTCACGAGATCGTGGTCCCCACCGAAGAGGTCGCGGAGATCAAGAACGGCCAGCGCAAGATGGTCAAGCGGACCGTCCTGCCCGGCTACGTGCTGGTCCGGATGGATCTCACCGACGAGTCGTGGTCGGCCGTCCGGCACACCCCGTCGGTGACCGGCTTTGTCGGCCACAGCCATCAGCCCGTGCCGCTGTCGATGACCGAGGTCGAGAACATGCTCGCCCCTGCGGTCGTGGCCGCCGCCGAGGCCGAGGCCGCTGCGGCCGGTCAGCCGGCCCCCGCGGGCGGCGTCGCCACCCAGACCAAGAAGCCGGTCGAGGTGGCCGACTTCGGCGAGGGCGACTCGGTGATGGTGGTCGACGGCCCGTTCGCCACGCTCCACGCGACGATCACCGAGATCAACGCGGAGTCCCAGAGGGTCAAGGCCCTCGTCGAGATCTTCGGCCGGGAGACCCCGGTCGAGCTGAGCTTCAGCCAGATCCAGAAGGTCTGAGGCTCACCAGGTGGCAGGGGCATCCGCCCCGTCATGACCACGGAGAGAAAGAGATAGAGCATGCCCCCGAAGAAGAAGATCGCCGCGCTGGTCAAGGTGCAGCTGCAGGCCGGTGCCGCGACGCCGGCCCCGCCGGTCGGTACGGCGCTGGGCCCGCACGGCGTCAACATCATGGACTTCTGCAAGGCGTACAACGCCCAGACCGAGTCCATGCGCGGCAACGTGATCCCGGTCGAGATCACGATCTACGAGGACCGCAGCTTCACCTTCATCACCAAGACCCCGCCGGCCGCCGAGCTGATCAAGAAGGCCGCCGGTCTGGCGAAGGGCTCGAGCGTCCCGCATAAGGACAAGGTCGGCAAGCTGACCAAGGACCAGGTGCGCGAGATCGCCAACACCAAGATGCCCGACCTGAACGCCAACGACATCGACGCCGCCATGAAGATCGTGGAGGGCACTGCCCGCTCCATGGGCGTCACCGTCGAGGCCTGACCGATCGTGGGAGAGCCGCGCTGGCTCGCTAACCACAGCTCCTGAGAGAACAGAGGAACATCATGCAGCGCAGCAAGACCTACCGCGCGGCGGCCGAGACCTTCGACAAGAACGAGGTCTACGCCCCGCTCGAGGCGATCAAGATCGCCAAGAACGCGTCCAAGAAGAAGTTCGACGAGACCGTCGACGTCGTCATGCGCCTGGGCGTCGACCCGCGCAAGGCCGACCAGATGGTCCGCGGCACCGTGAACCTCCCGCACGGCACCGGCAAGACCGCCCGGGTGCTCGTCTTCGCGAACGCCGACAAGGCCGAGGCCGCCCGTGAGGCCGGCGCCGACTTCGTCGGCGGCGACGAGCTCATCGAGAAGGTGGCCGGTGGCTGGCTGGACTTCGACGCCGTCGTGGCGACCCCGGACATGATGGGCAAGGTCGGTCGTCTCGGCCGCGTGCTCGGTCCGCGTTCGCTCATGCCGAACCCGAAGACCGGCACCGTCACCCCGGACGTGGCCAAGGCCGTGTCCGACATCAAGGGCGGCAAGATCGAGTTCCGGGTGGACCGGCACGCCAACCTGCACTTCATCATCGGCAAGGCCTCCTTCTCCGAGAGCCAGCTGGCAGAGAACTACGCCGCCGCGCTGGAGGAGGTCCTGCGTCTGAAGCCGGCCAGCTCCAAGGGCCGCTACGTCAAGAAGGTCACCGTCTCCACGACCATGGGCCCCGGCGTCCAGGTCGACCCCAACCGCACCCGCAACGTCGCGGTCGAGGACGAGGCCTTCGCCTTTTTCTTGGGCCGACTGTCTGCCGGCTGACTGTCTGGGAACAACTGGCTAGCTAGCCAGTTTGTTGCCGAAGGCACGCGCGACCCTCCGCTCTCGGAAAAACTGGCTAGCGAGGCCCGGCCCGGCGGCCGAATCCGTCGGTATCTCTAGCCAGTTTTCTCCGAGCCCCATCCGCGCGGCCGGAGCGGCGAGGACGGCTGCCGCGCCCGCGGCAGCGACAGCCGTTCGGCCAGCCGAAGTCGGCCGAGCGGGCTGAAGCAGGACTCGTTCCACAGCGCCCACCACGGCTCGAGCATCTCCATGCTGAATGGTCGGCCCAGCGTGGCGCATGCCTCCTGGATGATCTCGCTGCCCCGGGCGACGTCGTCGATCGTGTAGCCACGCCGGGTGATGCCGGCAGCTGCGAGTCGCCGCCCGCGACGAAGGTCATGCCGCTGACGGGCGACCTCGAGGTGCTCGTCGCCGTCGTACTCATGGATCGTGGTGGTCCCGATCAACCACAGATCGCCGCGCGCGACGAACCGACCCAGATGCCGGAACTCGCGCTGCGGCTCGACCGCGATCCCGCTGACCGTGTGCAGGACCCGCATCGCCGACTCCATCGCCGACTCCGAGCGAGCGTCGCACAGGTCGATCGCCTGTCGCAGCCGCGGCGCCCCGCGACGACGCTCCCGGGCGATCGCGGCGACCTCTGCCACGGAGATGTCACCGGCATGCAGAGAGCTATCGAGGAGTACGACGAGGTCGAGCAGCGCGAGGTCGATCGCACAGGTCACCAGGGTCTCGGCCGGAATGGCCAGCCGGAGCCCGTCGTACTCCTTGGACGTCGGGATCGCCCGACCGCGGATCACCCGGAACCCGGAGCGCCGGGTCGCATACTGCGACTGGATCTGTGCGACCCAGATCGGGAGGTCATCCGGGAGTTGCGGAAGCCACCAACCACGCACGATGGCGCTGCTGAGGTGGGTGAAGCATGCGGTCGGCCGCAGCACGGACACCGAACGTCGGAGCCGTGCCGCGGTCGCCTCACGATCGGGCAGTGCCATGCCTCGACACTCCGCCGGGCCGGGGCTCGGCTCCACCGGGTGCACGGCCGCTGTGGATGGACCGCTCGCGAAGGCCGTCTGTGGACGGAATGTGGCGTGGTCCGGCTGTCGGACAACTGGCTAGCAGAACGGCGGTTGGGGCCAGCCACAGGCCACCTTGCTAGCCAGTTGTTCCAAGACAGCCCGGGCCCACTAGCCAGTTTCTCCGAGCCCCAGCCGCGCGGCCGGAGCGCGATTTGGCGCAACGCCGCTCGGCCCCCATACTTGACGAGTAACCAGAGACCGCCGGTTGTCGGGAGACCGATCGAAGGCGCCGCGAGAGCGGACGGCCAGCGTAGGTGACAGAGCATGAGTCTTCACGCCCTGAGCCTGCGCTCGGGGCGTTCGTCATCTCCGGGGTCGGGCGGGATCGACACACGGAAGAAGGAGACCCATGGCGCGGGCAGACAAGCAGGCCGCCGTTGCCGAGATCGCTGACGAGTTCAGCGCCTCGACCGGTGCCGTGCTGACCGAGTACCGCGGTCTCACCGTGAAGGAGCTGAAGGACCTCCGACGCTCCCTCGGTGCGAACGCCAACTACGCCGTGGTCAAGAACACGCTGGCCAAGATCGCCGCCAAGGAGAGCGGCATCGAGGGCTTCGACGACCTGCTGACCGGTCCGACCGCGATCGCCTTCATCAAGGGCGACGTCGTCGAGGCGGCCAAGGGTCTGCGTGACTTTGCCAAGGCGAACCCGAACCTTGTCATCAAGGGCGGGGTCTACGAGGGCAAGCCCCTCGACGCGAAGGAGGTCGCCAAGCTGGCCGACCTCGAGTCGCGCGAGGTGCTCCTGGCCAAGCTGGCCGGCGCGATGACGGCGTCGCTCTCGCAGGCGCTCTACGCGTTCAACGCTCTCCCACAGAAGGCCGCGCAGCTCGCTGCCGCCCTCGGTGAGAAGGCCGCGAACGACCCCTCGATCCTCGCAGGTGGTGCGGCCCCGGCCGACGCCGCCGAGGAGACCACCGAGGCCTGATCACCCGACAGGGGCCTCGGAACACACCACCTGAAACCCGGCCTTCGGCGTACGTCGCAAGGCCAACCTGAAAGGACCAGCCATCATGGCGAAGCTCACCACCGACGAGCTGCTCGACGCGTTCAAGGAGCTCACCCTCATCGAGCTCTCCGAGTTCGTGAAGGCGTTCGAGGAGACCTTCGGCGTCACCGCCGCCGCTCCGGTTGCCGTTGCCGCTGCCCCTGCTGCCGGCGGTGCCGCCGGTGGCGAGGCCGACGCCGCCGCTCAGGACGAGTTCGACGTCGTCCTCGAGGCCGCCGGCGACAAGAAGATCAATGTCATCAAGGAGGTGCGCGGCCTGACCTCCCTCGGTCTGAAGGAGGCCAAGGACCTTGTCGAGGCCGCCCCGAAGACCCTTCTGGAGAAGGTCAACAAGGAGACCGCGGACAAGGCCAAGGAGGTCCTCGAGGCCGCCGGCGCCACCGTCACCCTCAAGTGACCCGCGCGGCCGCAGGCCGCTGACGCGTCGCAGGCATCGCGCCTGCACCGCCCGAGGGGCGATCACCAGCGATGGTGGTCGCCCCTCGGTGTCATTTCCCCCGGGCGGGTCGCGTGACGTGGGCCCCGCCAGGCCGTAACTTCGCTCACATAGCCGCGTTGTTACTGCGCAGTTGTCATTGCGCGGAGGGGCGAGGGGCCGCGCATCGATGGGAAGGACCGGACGCTCACATGGGTGTTGACATCAAGATCGAGCACTTGACCAAGAGCTTCGGCAAGCAGCTCATCTGGGGCGACGTGTCGCTGACCCTTCCCGCCGGCGAGATCTCGGTGATGCTGGGCCCATCCGGCACCGGCAAGTCCGTGCTGCTCAAGACCCTCATCGGGCTGCTGAAGCCCGACCACGGCTCGGTCATCATCGAGGGCACCGACATCTGCAACTGCTCGGAGAAGGACCTCTACGAGATCCGCAAGCTCTTCGGCGTGCTGTTCCAGGACGGCGCGATGTTCGGCTCGATGAACCTCTACGACAACGTCGCCTTCCCGCTGCGCGAGCACACCAAGAAGTCCGAGTCCGAGATCCGCAAGATCGTCATGGAGAAGATGGACCTGGTCGGTCTCATCGGCGCCGAGATGAAGCTGCCCGGCGAGATCTCCGGCGGTATGCGCAAGCGCGCCGGCCTGGCCCGCGGGCTCGTGCTGGATCCGGAGATCCTCCTCTTCGACGAGCCGGACTCCGGCCTGGACCCGGTGCGTACGGCGTTCCTCAACCAGTTGATCATCGACCTCAACGCGCAGATCGACGCGACGTTCCTGATCGTCACCCACGACATCAACACCGCCCGCACGGTGCCGGACAACATCGGCCTGCTCTACCACAAGCACCTGGCGATGTTCGGCCACCGCGAGATGCTGCTCTCCAGCGAGGAGCCGGTGGTGCGGCAGTTCCTCAACGCCCAGCGGGTCGGCCCCATCGGCATGTCGGAGGAGAAGGACGCCGACCAGCTGGCCGCCGAGAAGGACATGGACCTGCCGCCGCTGCCGCCGATCGCACTGCAGCTCGAACCGTCCAACGGCATCCCGCGCAAGAGCCAGCGCCCGCCGGGCGAGTGGTGCCGTGAGAACGGCGTGACCCCGCCCCCCGGATCGTTCCTGCCCGACTCGATCCTCGCCGGAGGAGCCGGGGCCTGATGTCCTCGCTGTCGGCCGCCAAGGTTCTGGCTCCGGTCGGTACGGCGGGCAAGCTCTTCGCGTTCGGACTCGATGTCTGTCGCGGACTGTTCAAGCGCCCGTTCCAGCTCCGTGAGTTCATCCAGCAGGCCTGGTTCATCGCCTCGGTGACCATCGTCCCCACCGCGCTGGTCGCGATCCCGTTCGGTGCCGTCATCGCGCTGCAGGTCGGCGGCCTGATCCAGCAGTTCGGCGCGCAGTCGTTCACCGGCTCCGCGTCGGTGCTCGCCGTGGTGCGCGAGGCGGGCCCGATCGCGACGGCGCTGCTGGTCGCCGGCGCCGGCGGCAGCGCCATCGCCGCCGACCTGGGCGCGCGCAAGATCCGCGAGGAGCTGGACGCGATGATGGTGCTGGGCATCGACCCGATCCAGCGCCTCGTCGTACCGCGGGTGCTGGCCTGCATGCTCGTCTCGGTCTTCCTCAACGGGCTGGTCAGCGTCGTGGGCGTCGCCGGTGGATACGTCTTCAACGTGATCCTCCAGCACGGTACGCCGGGCGCCTACCTGGCCAGCTTCACCGCGCTCGCGCAGATGGCCGACGTCTGGCAGGGGTTGGCGAAGGCGCTGATCTTCGGCCTCATCGCGGCGATCGTGGCCTCGTACAAGGGGATGAACGCCGGCGGCGGCCCCAAGGGCGTCGGCGATGCGGTCAACGAGTCGGTGGTCATCACGTTCATGCTGCTGTTCGTCGTCAACTTCGTGATGACGGCGATCTACTTCCAGCTCGTTCCGGCGAAGACGGGTTGAGGGCGATGGCGAACATCATCGAGAAGCCGCTGAAGACCCTCGACCACCTCGGCGAGGAGCTGTCGTTCTACATCCGGGCGCTGGCGTGGACGCCGCGCGCGGTGCGCCGCTACTTCAAGGAGATCCTGCGCATCCTGGGCGAGGTCACGCTGGGGTCGGGCTCGCTGGCGGTCATCGGCGGCACCGTGGGCGTCATCACCGCGATGACGTTCTTCACCGGCACCGAGGTCGGCCTGCAGGGGTACGCCGCGCTGAACCAGCTCGGCACCGCCGCCTTCTCCGGCTTCGTGAGCGCGTACTTCAACACCCGCGAGATCGCCCCGCTGGTGGCAGGAATCGCGCTGGCGGCCACGGTCGGCTGTGGCTTCACCGCGCAGCTGGGCGCGATGCGGATCTCGGAGGAGGTCGACGCCCTGGAGGTGATGGCGGTCCCGTCGCTGCCCTACCTGGTGACGACGCGCATCATCGGCGGCCTGATCGCGATCATCCCGCTCTACGTGCTGGGCCTGCTCTCGTCGTACTTCGCCACCCGGTTGACCGTGACCCTCTCCTACGGGCAGTCCACCGGCACCTACGACCACTACTTCAACGAGTTCCTGCCGCCGGGCGACGTGCTGTGGTCCTTCGGCAAGGTCCTGGTCTTCTCCGTGGTGGTGATCCTGATCCACTGCTACCACGGCTACAACGCTTCCGGCGGCCCCGCCGGCGTCGGCGTCGCGGTCGGCAAGGCGGTGCGCACCAGCATCGTCGCGGTCAGCGTGATCGACCTGTTCTTGTCGATGGCGATCTGGGGCGCCTCGACGACGGTGAGGCTGGCTGGCTGATGTCGTCGCTGCTGGCACGGCAGAGGTACCGGGCGCTGGGCATCGTGTTCCTGGCGCTGATCGTGCTCGCCGTCTACCTCGTCTACGCGGTCTTCACCCAGAAGTTCAGCCGCTTCGACAAGGTCACCCTCGACACCGACACGATCGGGCTGCAGCTGCCCGACCGCGCCGACGTGAAGATCCGGGGCGTCCTGGTCGGGGAGGTGCTGGGCTTCAAGGCCACCGCGCAGGGCGCGCAGGTCACGCTCGGGATCAAGCCGGACCAGATGCACATCATCCCGGCCAACGTCACCGGCGCGATCCTGCCCAAGACCCTCTTCGGCGAGAAGTACGTCGCCCTCGACGTGCCGGCCCAGCCCTCCGACCAGTCGCTGCGCAGCGGCGCCACCATCACCAAGACGGCGGTCTCGACCGAGGTGGAGAAGGTGCTCTCCGACATCTATCCGCTGCTGCAGTCGATCCAGCCGGCGCAGCTCAACCAGACCCTGAACGCGCTGGCGACGGCGCTCGACGGCCGCGGCACCGAGCTCGGGCAGTCGCTGGTCACCCTCGACGGCTACCTGAAGAAGATCAACCCGCAGGTGCCGCTGCTGGTCGACGACCTCAAGCAGACCGCGAAGGTCGCCGACACCTACAACGACGTGCTGCCGCAGGTGGCCGACATCCTGCGCAACACCATCACCACCGCCGGCACCCTGGAGGACCGCTCGACGCAGCTGCACGACCTGCTCACCAGCGTGACCGGGTTCTCCAACACCGCCAACGCGTTCCTGGCCGCCAACGGCGACAACCTGATCCAGCTCGGCCAGGTCAGCGAGCCGGTGGTCGGCACGCTGGCCCGCTACTCCCCGGAGTTCCCCTGCCTGCTGGGCGGGATGGACAACCTCGGCCAGCTGGAGACCAGCGCGTTCCGCAACATGACGCTGCACATCGACCTGGTCACCATCCCGCGTCAGCCGCGCGCCTACAACACCAGCGATGTGCCGAGGTTCACCGACGATCGAGGTCCGGCCTGCGGCCACCTGCCCAACCCGCCGTGGACACCGAGCCACCCGCTCAAGACCGTCCCGAACCTCGCCGACGGCGTCAACACCCCGACCGGCAAGGGCACCGACCGTGCGCCGGTCGGCACTACCGGCGGCCAGGTCAGTGACGGCGCCCTCGGGTACGCCGGCAGCCCGGCCGAGACCAAGGTGCTCGACGCGCTGCTCGCCCCGCAGCTGGGCGTGCAGCCCTCCGCCGTACCAGACCTCGGCGGCCTGCTGGTCGGGCCGATGGCCAGGGGAGCGACGGTGAGCATGCGATGAAGCTCTTCGACAGGCGAACCAACGCCGACCTGCTCAAGCTGGTCGTCTTCATCGTGTTCACGGCGCTGTGCACCGGCGTGCTCGTGCTGGTGATCGGCAATGTCAGCTTCGGCGGCTCGCAGCAGTACAAGGCCGAGTTCGTCGACGCCACCGGGGTGAACAAGGGCGACGACGTCCGCATCGCCGGGGTGAAGGTCGGCACCGTGAAGAAGATCCAGATCGTCGATCGCAGCCGCGCCCTGATCACCTTCTCGGTCGCGGACGGTACGCCGCTGGACGCGGCCACCCACGCCTCGATCAAGTACCGCAACCTGGTCGGCCAGCGCTATCTCGCCCTCACCGACGAGATCGGGAACGGCGCCGAGCTCAAGCCGGGTGCCACCATCCCGGTCAGCCGGACCAGCCCGGCACTGGACCTGACCGTGCTGTTCAACGGGTTCAAGCCGCTCTTCCAGGCGCTCTCGCCGAACGACATCAACACCCTGTCCTACGAGATCGTGCAGGTCTTCCAGGGCGAGGGCGGCACCCTCGACGACCTGCTGGCCCACACCGCCTCGCTGACCCAGACGCTGGCCGACCGGGACCAGGTGATCGACTCCCTCATCGACAACCTCAACGACGTGCTCGTCCACGTCGGCGACCGCGACCAGCAGCTGACCCAGCTGATCACCACCTACCAGACGTTCGTGCACGACATCGACCAGGACAAGAAGCCGATCCTCGACTCGCTCGACCAGATCTCGGCGCTGTCCACCCAGACCGCCGACCTCGTCCAGGGCATCCGCTCGCCGTTCGTCGAGGACATCAAGCAGCTCAAGACGTTCGCAGGGCAGGTCGCCTCGCAGAAGTCACAGTTGGACGACGAGCTGCAGATCGAGCCGATCAAGCTCAACAAGATCGGTGCGACCGCGACCTACGGCTCCTGGTTCAACTTCTTCCTGTGCGGCTTCCACGGCAACGTCAAGCTGCCCGGCAACGTCAAGATCCCGGTGAACTACACCACGCAGGCAGCGAGGTGTGACCTCGGATGACCACCCCACTCGATTCCTCGCTCCCCCGCTTCGCTCCGCCGCGAACAATCGATCGGGGGCCCCGGAGATGAAGCCCTTCCGCGAGCGCAACCCTGTCAAGATCGGCGCCGTCTCCATCGCGGTGATCGCGCTGGTCGTCCTGGCCGCCTTCAAGGCCGACAGCCTGCCGCTGATCGGCGGCGGCACCGCCTACTCCGCCGACTTCAGCGAGGCCGGCGGGCTCAAGGCCGGCGACGCCGTCCGGATCGCCGGCGTGCGGGTCGGCAAGGTGTCCAAGATCGGGCTCGACGACGGCCACGTGAAGGTCGACTTCAAGGTCAAGACCGACTCGAAGTTCGGCACCCAGACGCACGCCGCGATCAAGGTGCAGACGCTGCTGGGGCAGATGTATCTCGAGCTCCAGCCGGCCGGTGGCGGCCAGCTGGCCAAGGGCTCCGAGATCCCGGTCAGCCGGACCACCTCGCCGTACGACGTCGTCCAGGCGTTCTCGGGGCTGGCCAACACCGCCGGTCAGATCGACACCAACCAGCTGGCCAACGCGCTGACCACCATCGCCGACCTGACCCGGACGACCCCGAAGTCCTTCCAGGCCGCGCTCACCGGCGTGGCGGCGCTGTCCAAGAACGTCGCCGCCAAGGACCAGCGGATCAACACCCTGCTGCAGAACCTGGACAAGGTCACCGGCGTGCTCGACCAGCGCGACCAGGACATCGTCTCGCTGATGAAGGACTCGGCGTCGCTGTTCACCGCGCTGGAGGCGAAGCGGGACGCGATCCACAACCTGCTGACCTCGACCACGACGCTGTCCCAGCAGCTCACCAAGCTGATCGACGACAGCCGCGCCGACCTCAAGCCGGCGCTGGCCAGCCTGCAGACCGTGCTCGGGGTGTTCAACAAGAACGAGGACAACCTGGACACCACGCTGCGACTGATGGCGCCGTTCTACCGCGACTTCTCGCAGGTGCTCGGCAACGGCCCGTGGTTCGACAACTACATCCAGAACCTCCCGCCGATCCCGGGGAGTGGCTCATGACGACGCTGCGACGCTGGATCGCCCCGCTGGTGATCGCCGTGCTGGTGCTGGCCGCCGGCCTGACCGTGCTGCTCGACCAGGGCGGCCAGAAGACGCTGACCGCGCACTTCCCGCGCGCGGTCTCCATCTACCAGGGCAGCGACGTGCGGGTCCTCGGCGTACCGGTGGGGAAGGTCGACAAGGTCACCCCCGACGGGACCGACGTGATCGTGACCATGCACTACGACAAGGACGTCAAGATCCCGGCCGACGCACAGGCGGTGATCGTGGCGCCCTCGATCGTGGGCGACAGGTACGTGCAGCTGACCCCGGCGTACACGAAGGGGAAGGTGCTGGCGGACGGAGCGGTGCTGCAGACCGACCGCACCGCGGTGCCGCTCGAGCTCGACCAGATCTACGGCAGCCTCGACCAGCTGGTCTCCGCGCTCGGACCCAATGGCGCGAACAAGGACGGCGCGCTCTCGGACCTGCTCGAGCAGACCGCCGCCAACTTCGGCGGCCAGGGCGCCCAGGTGCACCAGACCATCGGCGACCTGTCGAAGCTGACCAAGACGCTGGACGACAACAAGGACGCGCTGTTCGGCTCGGCCGGCCAGCTGGAGACGTTCGTCAACACGCTGGCCAAGAACGACAGCACCGTGCGCGACTTCACCAACAGCCTCTCCGGCGTCTCCCAGATGCTCTCCAGCGAGCGCACCGACCTGTCCAGCTCGCTGCACAACCTGCAGGTGGCGCTGGGCAACGTGGCCACGTTCGTGCGAGACAACAAGCAGGCCCTGGGCAGCGACATCGACGGCCTCAACCGGGTACTCCAGGTCGTGGTCAAGGACCGCGACGCGCTCAACGAGACGCTGACCGCCGCGCCGGTGGCGCTCTCCAACCTCTACCTGGCCTACAACCCCGACGCCGCGACGCTGGACACCAACGCCAACCTCGGCCACCTCGCCGAGCAGCTGGTCACCAACCCGTCGCAGGTGCTGTGCACGCTCACCGAGCAGATGCCGCAGGGCAAGAGCCTGTGCGACCTGGTGGACAAGATCCTGCCGCGCAGCGGCGTCTTCGCGGCCGGCACCGGCTCGGCGTACGGCGCCAAGTCCGACCCGACCCTGGGCGGCCTGGTGCCCGCGACGGGAGGTGCCCGATGAAGGCGAAGCCCCAGGGGAGCGCAGCGACCGACTGGAAGAGATTGGTCGTACTGCTGCTCGCCGGCTGCCTGCTCCTGGGCGGCTGCGGGTTCTCGGTCTACAGCCTGCCACTGCCCGGCGGCGCCAGCACCGGCAAGGACCCGCTGACGCTGCACGTGCAGTTCGCCGACGTGCTGGACCTCGTGCCCGACTCGACGGTCAAGGTCAACGACGTCACCGTCGGCAAGGTCACCAAGATCGCGCTGCAGAAGGGCGTCGCCGACGTCACCCTCGCGGTGCGCCGCGACACCAGGCTGCCCTCGAACGCCACCGCCGAGATCCAGCAGACCAGCCTGCTGGGGGAGAAGTTCGTGGCGCTGGAGTCGCCGAGCCAGCCCAGCTCCACGCTGATGAAGAACGGTGACACCATCCCGCTGGCGCGCACCGGCGCCAACCCGGAGGTCGAGGAGGTGCTCGGCGCGCTGAGCCTGATCCTCAACGGCGGCGGCGTGGCACAGCTCAAGACGATCACCACCGAGCTGGACAAGGCGCTGGCCGGTCACGAGGACGCCGCCAAGGACGTGCTCACCCAGGTCGACGCGCTCTCGAAGAACCTCGACGACCACAAGCAGGCCATCACCGACGCGCTCGACGCGGTGAACAAGCTCTCCGGCTCGGCGCGGGCGCAGGAGAAGACGATCGACGACACCCTCGACCAACTGCCCAGCGCACTGACCAGCATCGACGCCCAGCGCAAGGACCTGGTCACCATGCTGCAGGCGCTCAGCCAGCTCGGCGACACCGGCGTGCGGGTGATCAACGCGTCCAAGAAGGGCACGATCGACATCGTCCGCAACCTGCAGCCGATCCTGACCTCGCTGGCCAACTCCGGCGACCACTTCGTGCGGGCGTTCAACACGCTGCTGACCTACCCGTTCGTCGACGCCGCCGTCGGCGGCAACCCCCAGGTGGCCCGCAACCTGCACATGGGCGACTACGTCAACCTCGACGTCACCCTCAAGCTCGACCTCTCCTCGATGCTGTCGGGCGGTCTGACGTCGCTGGTGCCCAGCGCGATCAACCCGGTCAACGTCGTCAACGAGGTGCTCAAGTGCATCTCCAGCGGCAGCGTGACCAGCCAGGCCTGCATCGACGTACTCGCCTCGGCCAAGGCGCTGGCCACGCTCAAGACCGAGTGCCTCAAGTCGGCCAACTCCGGCACCGCGGTGTGCCAGGTGCTCAACATGATCGGGCTGCCCGACCTGAGCCCCATCCTGCCCAAGCAGCTCGCCCAGCTGCTGGCCAGCCTCACCGGCAGCGGCGCCGGCGCCGGCAACAACCCCACCGCCAGTCCCAGCGGCCTGCTCGGGCTCGGCGTGCTGGGGCTGCGCCAGGGCGCGCCCCGGGCGGCCGTCGAGATCCCGCTGCACACCGGGCCGAAGGGGCCGACGTACGGCCAGCTCGACGCGCTCTACGATCCGGGCCTGGTCAGCCTGCTGGTGCCCGGGCTCGACACCGACGCAACGGGGGCAGCCAAGTGATCACCCGTCGTACCCGCATCCAGCTGGCCGTCTTCGCGCTCATCACGCTGCTCGGCATCAGCTTCGTCGGTGCCCGCTACGCCCACCTGGACCGGCTGGTGCACAGCACCGACTACACCGTGGTGGCGCACTTCGCCGACTCCGGCGGCATCTACGCCGGCGGCGAGGTCTCCTACCGCGGCGTGAAGATCGGCCAGGTCGGCAAGCTGGTGCTGACCCACTCCGGCGTCGACGTGTACCTCGACATCGACAAGTCGCAGCAGGACATCCCGGCCGACACGCTCGCGGTGGTGGGCAACCGGTCCGCCGTCGGCGAGCAGTACGTCGAGCTGCAGCCCCAGACCAAGAAGGGGCCCTACCTGCACGACGGGTCGCAGATCGCCCAGCGCGACACCACCATCCCGATCTCCACCGACAAGCTGCTCACCGACGTGACCACCACCGTCGACTCGGTCGACCAACAGGCGCTGCAGACCACCCTGACCGAGCTCGGCACGGCGTTCGCCGGCACCGGCCAGGAGCTGCAGCAGATCCTCGACACCGGTACGTCGTTCATCGACACCGCCGACAAGAACTTCGACGTCACCACCGCGTTGCTCAAGGACGGCAACACGGTGCTCAAGACCCAGGTGGACAGTGAGAGCGCCATCCGCAGCTTCGCCGACGACCTGTCCCTGGTCAGCGACACCCTGGCGGCGTCCAACAAGGACATCGTCAAGCTGCTGGCCAACGGCACCGCCGGCGCGACCGAGCTCAAGTCCTTCCTGGACCAGAACGGCGTCAACCTCGGCCAGATCATCTCCGAGGGCCTCACCACCGGGCAGATCGTCGAGCAGCACCTGCCCGGCCTGCGCTACGTGCTGGTGGTCTACCCCTATGTCACCGAGGGTGGCTTCAGCGTGCTGGCGAAGAACGACGACGGCACCTACGACGCCCGCTTCGGCCTGATCCTGACCACCGCCGGCACCTGCGAGCAGGGCTATGAGTCCACCAAGCAGCGCCCGCCGCAGGACACCACGCCGCGCGACATGAACACCAAGGCCACCTGCACCGAGCCCGCCTCGAAGGGCAACGCCCGTGGTGCGCAGAACTACCATCAGCGTGCGGCGGCCGACTACCGCGCACCGGTGGCGACGTACGACACGACGACGGGGAAGCTGACCTGGAACGACGGGTCGAGCGATGCGCCCCAGGGGAAGGACGCCTGGCAGTGGCTCTACAGCACGACACGGTGACCGACGACGCGACCAGCGCGACGCCCACGGCCGGCTCCGCCCGGTTCCGCTGGGGCGTGCTGGCGGTGCTGGTGCTGCTCATCCTCGGCTCGCTCGGCTACCTCGGCTACCGGATCGCCGCCGACGGCACCGGGGGTGGCACGCACCGGCTGACCAGCGCGTTCTCGGCCGACGACACGCTGCAGCAGCAGCGCGACCAGGTGATGTCGCAGGCGCGGCAGTTCGCGCTGCGGATCAATACCTACGGGCCCGACCAGCTCGACGCCGGCAAGACCACGATGACCAAGTACAAGACCTCGGTCGAGCAGGTGGTCAGCGCCAAGTTCCGGGCCGACTTCGAGAGCAACGGCCTGCCGCTGGTCGAGGCCAGCGTCTCCCAGGCCGGGATCAAGCGGACCACGCAGGTGTACGCCGTCGGCGTGGCGGCGATCGACTCCGACACGGCGACCGCGATGGTGGCGGGTGCGTTCACCAACGCGATGCCGAAGAAGGCCGGCTCGACCAGGTACGTCGCCTCCGACCCCGAGCCCTACCGCTTCGAGGTCAGCCTGGTGAAGACCGGCGGGAAGTGGCTGGTCGACAACTTCACGCCGGTGGAGAAGGCCGACGACTCGAGCAGCGGCTCGGGCGGTGGCTCAGCGGGCTCGACCGGCGGGGTGGCACAGTGACTGTCACCATGAGCAGCCCCACCTGGTACGACCTGCTGGCCGTCGATCCCACCGCGAGCACCGAGGAGATCCGCGCGGCGTGGAAGAGCGCCATCGCCGATCTCGACCCGACCGACCGGCGCTTCGCCACCCTCTCCGAGGCCGCCGGGGTGCTGCTCGACCCCGAGCGCCGGCAGGCGTACGACGCCGAGCTGGCCGCTCAGGCCGCCGTGCAGGCCGAGGTGCAGGCCGAGTCCGAGCAGGCACCGGACACCGAGGTCGAGTCGGGGGATGAGCCCGCCGCGACGGTCGTCCCGGTCGTCGCGGCCGCCCCGGCACCCCGGCGCGCGCCGTACCTGCTGCCGGGCTGGCTGCTCGCGATGGTCGCCGTCCTCGCCGTGGCGGCGGTGGTGCTGGCCGGAGTGCTGGCCGGCCACCATCCCGGTAGCAAGGTGATCCAGGGCGAGGCGACGCTCTCCAGCGGCACCAAGGTCACCGACATCGAGCAGAGCGCGGCCGACGCCGTGGCCG
>NZ_DASZUF010000103.1:0-12989 GCF_035547795.1 Nocardioides sp. | reverse complement strand
GCGAGATCGGACTCGTCCCGCCAGCCGAGTTCGAGGCCAACCACTGGGCATGCCAGCCCGTCAAGCACTACCGTCAGAACCCGGTCCTCACCGAGGTCGGATCCAACTAACCGAGCCTCCACGAAACCCGGGGCGATTCATAGCGTCGGTGCCGGCCTTCGGGTCTGGTGTTCATGGGTTTTGCCGGCAGCGGGTGTGAAGGACCGGCCGGCGTGACTTGATAGGAGCGTGGCGTCGCCCCCACTGAGATGTGTCCGCCGACCGGTCCGACCGTCCCGTCACTGATCAGGGTGAAAGGAGGCAACCACCATGGTTGTCATCGGTTCGGATGTGCACAAGCGGACGCACACCTTCGTCGCGGTCGATGAGGCTGGCCGCAAGCTTGCTGAGCTCACGGTGAGGGCGGATCCGAAGGGCCATGACAAGGCGATCTCTTGGGCGCGAGCCCGCTTCGTCGACGGGGTCATGTGGGCGATCGAGGACTGCCGTCACCTCTCGGCCCGGCTCGAGCTCGATCTGCTCGATGCCGGGGAGCGGGTGGTACGGGTCCCGCCGAAGATGATGGCCGAGCAACGCCGCACTGCGCGTACTCGCGGCAAGTCGGATCCGATCGACGCGCTCGCGGTCGCCCGCGCCGCGCTGCGTGAGCCCGATCTGCCGGTCGCGTCCCACGACGAGGCCTCACGGGAGGTGAAGCTGCTGGTCGACCATCGTGAGGACCTGGTCAACCAGCGCACTGCGATCATCAACCGGTTCCGCTGGCACCTGCACCGCACCGATCCGAGGGTGGACCCGGCACCGAAGTCGCTGGACCGTGCCAAGACGCGCGCTGAGCTGGTCGAGTTGCTCAACGGTCGCGATGGCATCGACGCCCGGTTGGGCCTGGAGTTGCTGGCTGACATCGAGCAGCTCACCTGCCGGGTCAACGCGTTGGAGAAGGAGATCAGCGCGCTGGTCGCCGCCCAGGCGCCGGTATTGCTGGAGTTGCCCGGCTGTGGTGCGTTGACCGCGGCCAAGATCGTCGCAGAGACCGCCGGCATCGGCCGCTTCGCTCACGAGGCCAAGTACGCCATGCACGCCGGAGTCGCGCCGATCCCGGTCTGGTCGGGACGCACCAAGGGCCGGGTGAGGATGAACAAGTCCGGCAACCGGCAGCTCAACGCTGCGCTGCACCGTATCGCGGTCACTCAGATCAGGCTCGACGGGCTGGGACGGGCTTACTACGACAAGCGCCTCGCTGCTGGGAACTCCACCACCGAAGCCCTCCGCGCACTCAAGCGACGACTCGCACGAGTCGTGTTCAACACCCCGAAGAACAACCACAACTCCAGCACCCGACCGGCCACCATCCCGGCCGCGGCTTGACATAGGAGAAACCCATGCGGTCCCACGCGTCGGTGCTCCACCTCGACCTCGACGCGTTCTTCGCCTCCGTGGAGCAGCGCGACAAGCCGTCCCTGCGCGGTAAGCCGGTGGTAGTCGGCGGGATCGGTGGCCGCGGCGTGGTCGCCACCGCGAGCTACGAGGCGCGCCGCTACGGCGTGAGGTCTGCCATGTCGACCCGTGAGGCCCGGGCGCGGTGCCCGCACGCCGCCTTCCTCTATCCGCGCTTCGAGGCTTACCGGGCGGTCAGCGACATCGTGATGGGTCTGCTACGCGAGGTCTCCCCACTGGTGGAGCCGCTCTCGCTCGACGAGGCCTTCGTCGACCTGGCCCAGGCCGATCTGCCCGACCTCGACGTGGAGACGGTCACCACCCTGGCCCACCACCTCCGCGCCACCGTCAAGCAGGCGACCGGCGGGCTGACGGCGAGCGTGGGGCTGGGCACCAGCAAGTTCATCGCGAAGGTGGCCAGCGACCTGGAGAAGCCGGACGGCCTGGTCGTCGTACCTCCCGGGAGCGAGCTGGCGCTGCTGCGGCCGATGAGCGTGCAGATCATCCCGGGCGTCGGCCCGGCCACCGCCGAGCGGCTGCGGCGCGCCGGCATCCACACCGTCACCGACCTGGAGCAGGTCAGCCTCGACGAGCTCGTCCGTCTGGTCGGCAAGGCACACGGCCAGGGCTTGTACGCGCTCGCCCGCGCCCAGGACGACCGCCCGGTGGTGGCCGAGCGGGAGACGAAGTCGGTGAGCGTCGAGGGCACGTACGACACCGACCTGACCGACCGCACCCTGATGGAGCACCTGCTCACCCGCCAGGCCGGCGAGGTCGCCGCCCGGCTGCGCAAGAGCGGCCTGTCCGGGCGCACCGTCACGATCAAGGTCCGCCTGTTCGACTTCACCACGCTCAACCGATCGGCGACGCTGCCTGCCCCGACCGACCAAGCCGCCACCATCGCCCGGCTGGCGCGCGGGCTGCTGGCCGACCTGGACACCTCGGCCGGCGTCCGCTTACTGGGCGTGGGCGTCTCCGGGCTGGCCGATTGGATCCAGGACGACCTGTTCGGCGAGGCGGGCCAGCCCGAGGACATCCCCGAGGAGGTGCCCGAGCAGCCGGCCCGCAGCCCCCACACCTGGAGCCCGGGCATGGATGTCGTCCACGCGGAGCTGGGTCGCGGCTGGGTCTGGGGTGCAGGCCGCGGAGTGGTGACGGTCCGGTTCGAGACCGCCGAGACACCGGCCGGCCCAGTCCGGTCCTACGCCGCCGACGACCCAGCGCTCAGCCCCTGCCCGCCGATCGCGGCCCCCATGCCCGGAAGCTGACGCCCTCGCCCGGCCGCAGCTGCGCGCACTGCCACAGGTCGTCGGGATGGACCACTGCCGCGACCGGATAGCCGCCGGTCGGCCCGCGGTCGGCCAGCAGCACCACCGGTCGCCCGTCCGGTGGCACCTGCACCGCGCCCAGCACCGTGCCCTCGCTGGGCAGCTCTCCCGCGGCCCGCGGCACGGCCGGGCCGGAGAGCCGCAGCCCGATCCGGTTCGAGGCCGGCAGCACCTCCCAGCGCGTCCGGGTCAGGGCGCCGAGCTCGCCGAACAGCTCGGGATGTGGGCCCGGCAGCAGCCGCAGCGGGCCGGGCCGGCGTGGCAGCGGCGCCTCCACACCGGCGGGTACGCCGCGGGCGGCGCCGACCGGCAGCACGTTCCCGACCGTGACCGGTGGCGGCCCGACCCAGGCCAGCGTGTCGGTGGACCGGGAGCCGAGCACGGGGTCGACGGCGATGCCGCCGGCGACGGCGACGTAGGACCGCAGCCCCACGCGCGGTACGCCGAGCCGCAACACCGACCCCGCCGGCAGCCACTCCGCCCGGCCGTGCCCGCGGGCGACCTCGTCGACCGACACCGCGACCTCGGCCCCGGTCACCGCCACCCAACAGCCCGCCTCGGCGCGCAGTGCCAGTCCGCCGAGCAGCACCTCCAGCACGGCCGCGCCGGCAGGGTTGCCGACCAGCCGGTTGCCAAGCCTCGCAGCAGGGGCATCCAGCGCGCCCGCACGCGGCACGCCGAGGTGGGCATAGCCGACCCGCCCGGCGTCCTGCACCAGCACCTGCGGCCCGGTGCCGAGCACGCTCAGCACGGCCGCAGCACCACCCGGGTGCCGGGCGCCAGCAGCGCCGGCTGCGCCCGCGAGGCGTCCCAGAGCACCGCGTCGGTGTGGCCCACGATCCGCCACCCGCCCGGCGAGGCGGTCGGATAGACGCCGCAGTAGGCGTCCGCGAGACCGACCGACCCTGGCTCGACCCGCGCGCGTGGGCTGGCCAGCCGCGGCATCCGCAGCGCGTCCGGCAGTCCGATCAGGTAGGCGAAGCCGGGCGCGAAGCCGCAGAACGCCGAGGTCAGCTCCACCGATGCCAGCAGCCCGGCGGGATCGCCACCGCACCGAGCCGCGACGAAATCCAGGTCGGGCCCGTCGAAGACCACCGGCACCTCCACCACCGGCCCCGGCGGCGGCGCGACCTCCGGCTTCCACGAGGCCAACCGGCCGACCAGCCAGTCCGGCTCGACGCCGTCGAACAGCACCGTGCGGGCGGCCGGCACGATCTCCGCCGCCGGCACCCCGTCGGCCCGCGCCCAGGCTGCCAGCGCGGCCGCCTGGCTGGCGTCGCTCACCTCCACCAACGCCGCCTGCGCGCCGTAGCGACGGACCGTGACACTCACAGCCCGAGCTCCTCGGCCCAGCCGGTCAGCAGTCCGGCCAACTGCTCCCGCTCGGCGACGGTGAAGTGCGCCAACAACCGCTTCTCGTTCGCCAGATGGTCGGTGAACGCGGCGTCGATCAGGGCCCGCCCCGCCGGCGTCAGCGCGACCACCCGCCCGCGCCCGTCCACGTCGCTGGGCGCCCGGGTCACCCAGCCGCGCACGATGCAGCGGTCGACCCGCTTGGTGATCGCCCCCGAGGTCACCATCGTCTGGGCGGCCAGCTCACCGGCGCTCAGCGCGTACGGCGCACCCTGCCGGCGCAGCGTGGCCAGGATGTCGAACTCGCCCTCGCCGAGCTCGTGGGCGGCGTACACCGCCACGAGCTCCTCGGTGAGCCGGTTGGCGATGCGGTGCAGCCGGGCGATGACACCCTGTGGCGACGGATCGAGGTCGGGTCGCTCCCGCCGCCACTGCGCGATCACTCGGGCGACGTGGTCGGTCATGGCTGGAATATATCTTCCAGGGAAGCGACTATATCTTCCATGGAAATCAAATGGCTGGTGGCGGCCGCGGCCGCCCCGGTGGCGTGGGGTTCGGGCTACTACGTCACCGCCACCTACCTGCCCGCCGACCGGCCGCTGTTCGGCGCGGCCGTGCGGGCGCTGCCCTTCGGCCTGCTGCTGCTCGCCCTGCGCCCGGGCCTGCTGCGGGGATCCTGGTGGTGGCGCACGGCGCTGCTGGGCGTCTTGAACTTCTCCGCGTTCTTCACCTTGATCTTCATCGCCTCCGACCGCCTGCCCGGCGGGCTGGCCTCGACGCTGACCGCCACCTCGCCGCTGATGATCATGCTGCTTGCCTGGGCGTTGGCCGGCGAGCGCCCACGTCGGGCCTCGCTGGCGGCGGCTGTCGTCGGCATCGCCGGCGTGGCCCTGCTGGTCTGGCGCGGCGCCAGCGCCGTCGACGCGCTCGGCGTGCTGGCCTCACTGGTAGCCGTCGCGATCTCCTCCCTCGGCTTCGTGCTGGTCAAGACCTGGCGTCCGCCGGTCGACCTGCTGACGTTCACCGCCTGGCAGCTGATCTTCGGCGGCCTGGTGCTGGTGCCGGTCGCGCTGCTCGCCGAGGGCGCACCGCCGCACCTCGACGGTCGGGCGCTGGGCGGGTTCGCCTGGCTCGGCCTGGCCGGCACGGTGCTGGCCTACGTGGTCTGGTTCCAGGGCATGCGCCGACTGCCCGCGGCGGCGGTGTCCCTGGTCGGCCTGCTCAACCCGGTGTCCGGCACCGTCATCGGCGTCGCCCTGGCCGGTGAGCGGCTCACCCCGGTGCGGCTGGCCGGGATGGCTCTGGTGCTGGGCGGCGTGCTGGTCGGCCAGCCGGCCGTGCTCGACGCCGTACGACGCCACCGCGGCGCCGGCTCGCCGGCGGCGTCAGGAGAACCGGGCCAGCGTCCAGCCGGCGTCCTCCAACGCGGACCGGACCGCGCGGGCGTGCTCGACGGCACCCGGTGAGTCGCCATGCAGGCACAGCGAGTCCACCCGCGTCGCCAGCGACAGCGCGTTGGCCACGATCGCCTCGGCGGAGGTGACCAGCGCACCCGGTCGCGAGCGCGGCACCAGCCGGCCACGCTCGTCGTACCCGCGATCGGGGAAGCCCTCATGCCACACCGAACGCCCCTGGGCCTGCGCCTGCTCCAGCAGCGACCCGGTCATACCGAGGACCGGGAGCGTGCCGGAGCCGGCGAGCACCGCCGCCGCCTGCTCGGCGTCGTCCAGGGTGCGGTGGTAGAGCGCTCCGTGCGGCTTCACGTAGCCGACCGGGATGCCCTCGGCCGCGGCGAGCGCCGTCAGCACGCCGACCTGCTCGGCCACCTGGTCGCGGAGCACGTCATAGGGCACGTCGAGTTCGACCCGGCCGAAGTTGGGCCGGTCGGCGTAGGAGACCTGGGCGCCGACCGCCACGCCGCGGCGCGCGGCCTCGGCACAGACCGCACGCATGATCGCCGGGCTGCCCGCGTGGAAGCCGCACGCGACGTTCGCCGAGGTCACCACCGCGAGCAGCCCCGCGTCGTCGGTGATCTCCTCGCCCAGATCGGCGTTGAGGTCCACGGTCGGGGTCATGGCATCCGAGGATAGGGTCACCGACATGCCCGAGCAGCCGCCCGTCGCCGCGAGGCGACCCGTTACCAGCACGCATCACGGTCGCACCCGCACCGACGACTACGAGTGGCTGCGGGACAAGGACAACCCCGAGGTGATCGCCTACCTCGAGGCCGAGAACGCCTACACCGCCGCGCGCACCGCCCACCTCGCGGACCTGCGGCAGCGGCTCTTCGAGGAGATCAAGGCCCGCACCCAGGAGACCGACCTGTCGGTGCCGACCCGCAACCGCGGCTACTGGTACTACGGCCGCTCCTTCGAGGGCAAGGAGTACGGCGCCTCCTGCCGCGTCCCGGTCGCCGACGAGGACGACTGGACCCCGCCGACGCCCGCGGAGGTGGCCGCCGACCAGCCCGCCCTACCCGGCGAGGAGGTGCTGCTGGACCACAACGATCTCGCCGAGGGCCACGACTTCTTCTCCCTCGGCGGCAGTGCGGTCAGCCCGACCACGACGCTGCTGGCCTACAGCACCGACGTCAAGGGCGACGAGCGCTACACCGTCCGGGTCAAGGACCTCACCACCGGCGACCTGCTGCCCGACGTGCTCGAGGGCGTGATGGGCGGCGTCACCTGGGACCGCGCCGGGGAGAGCTTCTACTACTCCACCGTCGATGCGTCCTGGCGCCCCGACAAGGTCTGGCGGCACGTGCTCGGCACCGACCAGGACGAGGACGAGCTGGTCTACCACGAGACCGACGAGCGGTTCTGGTGCGGCGTGGGACGCACCCGCACCGACCGCTTCCTGGTGATCGAGTCGGGCGCCAAGACCACCACCGAGTACCGCTTCCTCGACCAGGACCGTCCCGAGGCCGGCTGGCAGCTGTTCGCGGCACGCGAGGAGGGCGTCGAGTACAACCTCGAGCACGCCCGACTCGGCGGCGAGGACGTCTTCCTGGTGCTGCACAACGCCACCGGAGCCGACTTCGAGCTGGCGACGGCCCCGATCGCGCCGACGCCGCGGTCGGGCTGGCAGCCGCTGATTCCGCACGACCCCGCCGTCCGGCTGGAGGAGGTGGACGCCTTCGCCAGCCACCTGGTCGTGCACCAGCGCAGCCAGGGCCTGACTCAGCTGCGGATCCTGGAGCTCTGCGACGACGGCGTGCGCGACGACTACCTGGTCGCCTTCGACGACGAGCTCTACACCATCGGCTCGGGCGGCAACCCGGCGTTCGACCAGCCGACGGTGCGGATCGGCTACACCACCATGCGCATCCCCAGCTCGATCTACGACTACGACGTGCGCGACCGCAGCCTGCACCTGCGCAAGCAGCAGCCCGTGCTCGGCGGCTACGACCCCGAGGACTACGAGGAGCACCGGCTGTGGGCCACCGCCGAGGACGGTGCGCACGTGCCGATCTCGATCGTGGTGCGCCGCGACGCCCGCGCGGCGGGGAAGCCGGTGCCGCTGCACCTGTACGGCTACGGCTCGTACGAGGCCTCGATGGACCCCAGCTTCTCCCTCTTCCGGCTCTCGGTCCTCGACCGCGGCGCGGCGTTCGCCATCGCGCACGTCCGCGGCGGCGGCGAGATGGGCAGGCGCTGGTACGACGAGGGTAAGCAGCTGGCCAAGCGCAACACGTTCACCGACTTCATCGCCTGCGCCCGGCACCTGGTCGCGACCGGCTGGACCACCCCGGAGCTGACCATCGCCGAGGGCGGCAGCGCCGGCGGCCTGTTGATGGGTGCGGTCGCCAACCTCGCGCCCGAGCAGTTCGGCGGCATCGTGGCGGCGGTGCCGTTCGTGGACAACCTCACCACGATGCTGGACGCGACCCTGCCGCTGACGGTGGTGGAGTACGACGAGTGGGGCAACCCCGAGGCCGATCCCGAGGTCTACGACTACATCGCCTCGTATGCGCCCTACGACAACGTCGCCCCACACCCCTACCCGCCGATCCTGGCCGAGACCTCGCTCAACGACACCCGGGTGCTCTACGTCGAGCCGGCCAAGTGGGTCGCGAAGCTGCGGGCGGTCGCGGGCGCCGACGTCCTGCTCAAGACCGAGATGGCGGCGGGCCACGGCGGCGTCTCGGGGCGCTACAAGGCCTGGCACGACCGCGCCTTCAGCCTGGCCTGGATCCTCGACCGGATGGGCCTTGCCTGACGCAGCGGCGCGGGTGCCGGTGCTGCGAGCCGGCCTCGCGCCGATCAAGGGGACCCGCCACCTCGCCCACTCCTCGGTCCGCCTGGAGCGGTACGGCGCCGTCGGCGACCGCAGGCTGTGCCTGGTCGACGTGGCCACCCGGCGGGTGCTGCGCACCGTCCAGCACCCGACCCTGACCGCGGTGCTCGCCCGGCTGGAGGGCACCGCGCTGAGCGTCACCCTCCCCGACGGCACCGCGGCGACCGCTACGCCGGAGCCGAGCGGCGAGCGGCTCGTCTGCGACTACTGGGGCCGTGCTGCCGACCTGGAGCTGCTCGACGGGCCGCACGACGCACTCCTCTCGGCCTACCTCGGCAAGCCGGTCCGACTCGCGGCCGCGCCGCCACGTGCGGTGATCTACGGCGGCGGGGTCACGCTCCTGGCCCGGGCCACGCTGGACGACCTGGCCGCCCGGACCGGGACGCCGATCGATCCGGCGCGCTTCCGGGCGACGCTGGTCATCGACACCGGTGCCGAGCCGTTCGCCGAGGACGGCTGGCGGGGTCGCGAGCTCGCGGTGGGCGAGGCCAGGGTCCGGGTGGCGGGGCCGATCCCGCGCTGTGCGGTCATCGACATCGACCCGGTCACCGGCGAGCGCAACGGGCGGCTGCTGCGGAGCCTGGCGTCGTACCGCCCGCTCAACGCGGCCGGCGAGCCGTGTTTCGGTGTCTACGCCGAGGTGGTGGCCACCGGCTCTGTTCGGGGGATGCCCTGAGAAGTCCCTGAGACTTCCCTGGCGCCGCAACTTTCCGGGTGTTCTCGCACGTCGAACGGGGCAAGAGCACGACGCCGGCCGGTGCATACCGCGGGAATCCCCGGGGCACTTGCAGCGTTGTCATCAACGTCGGGCATTTCGCCCCATGCGCTGAGGAGGGTCCCATGGCGACACAGACCGCGACACGTGAGATCGAAGGCCGCGACAGCGTCGGTCTGTACCTCGACGAGATCGCGCGCAACGACCTCCTGGACGCGGCCGCAGAGGTCGAGCTCTCCAAGGCGATCGAGGCCGGGTTGATGGCCGAGCATCTGCTGGCGGAGGGCCGTTACGGCCGCAAGGCCCCGGGCCGCGCCACCCGCGAGGAGCTGGAGTGGCTGGCCGAGGAGGGCCGCAAGGCCGTGGACCGGTTCATCACGGCCAACCTGCGCCTGGTCGTCTCGATCGCGCGCAAGTACGGCCGGGCGCAGATGCCGATGCTGGACCTGATCCAGGAGGGCAACACCGGCCTGATCCGTGCGGTCGAGAAGTTCGACTACACCAAGGGCTACAAGTTCTCCACCTATGCCACCTGGTGGGTGCGGCAGGCGATCACCCGCGGCATCGCCCAGCAGGCGCGCGTGGTGCGGCTGCCGGTGCACGTGGTGGAGGAGCTCAACCAGGTCGGCGGTGCTCGCCGTACGCTCGAGCGGCAGCTGGGCCGTGAGCCCGAGCCGGCCGAGATCGCCAAGGAGCTCGACATGGAGCTCGACCGGGTCCTGGACCTGATGGCGTGGGGCCGCGAGCACGTCAGCCTCGACTCCCCCGTCGACGACGACGGCGACACCTCACTCGGCGACCTGATGGCCCAGGAGACCTCGCCGGGCCCCGATCTCAACTTCATCGACGTGGAGTCGCGCGAGCGGCTCAACAGCCTGGTCGGCCGCCTCGATGACCGCGCCGCCGACATCATCCGGGCTCGCTACGGCCTGGTCGACGGCCGCCAGCACAAGCTGGCGGACATCGGACTCAAGCACGGCATCTCCGCCGAGCGGGTCCGGCAGCTGGAGCGCGAGGCGCTGCAGAAGCTGCGCCGCTTCGCCGACCCGGACTTGGCAGCCTGAACTCAGCCGCGTAGCTCGTCGAAGACCTCCGTCACTCGTCGACGGAGGTCTTCGCGCGTCCCGGTGTTCTCGATGATGTACGTCGCCACCGCCCGTCGCTGCTCCCGGCTCGCCTGTGCCGCGATCCGCGCCCGGGCGTCGGCCTCGCTCACGCCCCGGTCGCGCATCATCCGCTCGATCTGGATCTCCTCGGGAACGTCGACCACGATCACCGCGTCGAAGCCGGCCGCCTGGCCGGTCTCGGCGAGCAGCGGGATGTCGTGCACCACCACCGCGTCGGCCGGCGCCTCCCGTTCCAACTCCTGACCGCGGGCGCGCACCAGCGGATGGATGATCTGCTCGAGCACGTGCCGCTTGACCGGGTCGGCGAAGACGATCGCAGCGACCCGTGGCCGGTCCATCTCCCCCTCCGGCGTCAGCACCTCGGCCCCGAACGCCGCCACCACCCGGGCCAGCCCGGGTGTGCCCTTGGCGACCACCTCGCGGGCGATCCGGTCGGCGTCGATCACCACCGCGCCGAGCTCGGTCAGGATCGCCGCGACGGTGCTCTTGCCTGACGCGATGCCGCCGGTGAGTCCTACCCGCATGGCTGCTGAGACTACTGGTCGACCACCAGGCGCAGCAGCCGGTCCGACTCTGCCCGGTCGGTGTCGCGCTCCCGGCGGGCAAAGGAGGCTCAGCAGGCGAAGCTGCGGCGATAGGACTGCGGGCTGACGCCGCGGGCCCGCAGGAAGTGGTGACGCAGGGTCGCGGCGTTCGCGAAGCCGACCCGGTGGGCGATCCACTCCACCGGCCGGTCGGTCTGCTCCAGCAGCTCCTCGGCCCGCAGCACCCGCTGCCTGGTCACCCACGCATGCGGGGTGGCGCCGGTCTCGGCGCGGAACCGCCGGGCGAAGGTCCGCGGCGACATCGCCGAGCGGCGCGCCAGCGACTCGACGTCCAGCTCCTCGCCGAGGTTCGCCACGATCCACTCCAGCAGCGGTCCGAACGTCTCGGCGTCGCACTCCGGCACCGCCCGGGCGATGTACTGCGCCTGGCCCCCGTCCCGCTGCGGCGGCACCACCATCCGGCGCGCCACCGCGCTGGCGACGGCCGCGCCGTACTCCTGCCGCCAGATGTGCAGGCAGGCGTCGACCCCCGCTGCGGTGCCGGCACTGGTCACGACCTGGCCCGCGTCGACATAGAGCACCTCCGGCACCACCTTGGCCTCGGGGAACCGGGCGGCGAGCTCGTCGGTGTGCTTCCAGTGTGTGGTGCACTCCAGCCCGTCGAGCAGGCCGGCCTCGCCGAGGGCGAAGGCGCCGGAGCAGACCGAGAGGATCCGAGCGCCTCGGGCATGGGCACGGCGCAGCGCGTCGCCCACGCCGGCGGGCAACGGAACGTCGCGCCGCATCGCGGGGACGCCGATCAGGTCGGCCTGGTCCAGCCGCTCGAGGCCGTCCGGGACACCGATGGTGAAGCCCAGTGACGTGTGGACCGGGCCGGGCGTCGGCGCGCAGATCGCGAACTCCAGGTGCGGGATGCCGTCGTCGGTCCGGTCGATGCCGAAGGCCTCGCACAGCACCCCGAACTCGAACGGCGCCACGCCGTCCCACAACAGCGCCGCCACGCTTCGCAGAGTCACCCGGACAGCCTCGCACACATATGGCAGAAAATCGATGAGAGACGGCTTTCCTGCCACTGGTGGCTGTTTATCGACGGGCGAATCATTACTGCCATGGATGTCGTCATCGGATTCGCCGCTCTCATCGCCCTGTTCGTCGCGCTCTACGGCTGGGCCTCCCACGACGCGCTCCAGGCGCGCACGCGCCACTGCAGCGTCAAATGACGGAAGCCCGCCCCCGGTTGGGGGGCGGGCTTCCGCGGCGAAGCGCGGGACCGACTCAGTTGCCGCCGGTCAGCTTCTCGCGAAGGGCCTGCAGCGCCTCGTCGGACGCGAGCGAGCCGGCACCCTCCTCGGCCGGAGCCGAGGAGTACGACGTGGCCTCGCCGGCCTCCGCCTCGGCCTTCTTGGCCTCCTGCTGCTGCTTGACGTGGGCCTCCCAGCGGGCGTGCGCCTTGGCGTACTGCTCCTCCCAGGCGGCGCGCTGCTCCTCGTAGCCCTCGAGCCACTCGCCGGTCTCCGGGTCGAAGCCCTCGGGGTAGACGTAGTTGCCCTGCTCGTCGTAGGTCGCGGCCATGCCGTACAGCGTCGGGTCGAACTCCTCGACGTCCGCGGCGGCAGCGGTCTCGTTGGCCTGCTTGAGCGAGAGCGAGATCCGGCGACGCTCGAGGTCGATGTCGATGATCTTGACCATGACGTCGTCGTTGACCTGGACGACCTGCTCGGGGATCTCGACGTGCCGCTCGGCGAGCTCGGAGATGTGCACCAGGCCCTCGATGCCCTCCTCGACGCGGACGAACGCACCGAACGGCACCAGCTTGGTGACCTTGCCGGGGACGATCTGGCCGATCTGGTGGGTCCGGGCGAAGTGCTGCCACGGGTCCTCCTGGGTCGCCTTCAGCGACAGGGAGACGCGCTCGCGGTCCATGTCCACGTCGAGGACCTCGACGGTGACCTCGTCGCCCACGGCGACGACCTCGGACGGGTGATCGATGTGCTTCCAGGACAGCTCCGAGACGTGCACCAGGCCGTCCACGCCGCCCAGGTCGACGAACGCGCCGAAGTTCACGATGGAGGACACGACGCCCTTGCGGATCTGACCCTTCTGCAGCTGGGTCAGGAAGCCCTGGCGCCCCTCGGACTGGGTCTGCTCCAGCCAGGCGCGGCGCGAGAGCACCACGTTGTTGCGGTTCTTG
>NZ_DASZUF010000102.1:0-8729 GCF_035547795.1 Nocardioides sp. | reverse complement strand
ACGGCGACCTCTTCCACCGGATCGAGGCCGTGGCCGTCACCGAGGCGGGCATCCGGGTCCTGGACCTGACCGAGCAGCGGGTCCGCGATGCCGTCCGTGCCGCCGAGGACGCGCTGACGCTCTACGACTCGCCGGTGGCGTGCGACTACTGAGTCTCGAGCGAGAACCCCGACTAGAACCCCAGCGGCGCGTCGCGCAGTGCCGCGACGGTGGCGGCGGGCCCGTCGAACGTCAGCCCGACCACCTGCTTGCGCCCGAAGAGGAACAGCGCCACCTCGCCGACCGGACCCGAGACGATCGCGGGCCGGTCGCCGCGTCGCAGCGTCACGGTGCGGTTGCCGTCACTGGCCACCACCGGCACCCGGGCGGGCCGGACCAGCCCGCGACCGATCGTCGTGAGCGAGCGCCATAGCTCGGCCTCGTCGCGGGCGTCCAGCGGCCGCGACGCCCAGTCCGGAGCCGCCCGGCGGATGTCCTCGTGGTGCACGAAGAACTCCATCGTGTTGACCATCCGCTCCACGGCGCCGATCCGCACCGGGGCCGGCGGCGTCCGCAGCGTCTCCACCAGCTCCTCGAACGGCCGTCGAGCCAGCGCCGCGGAGGCCCGGTCGACCAGTCCGGACAGCGCCGGCACCAGGATCCCCGGCGCCGCCCACGGCCGGCGCTCGCGCACCAGCAGGTGCACCACCAGGTCTCGCACGGTCCAGGAGCCGCACAGCGTCGGGGCGCTCGGGCCGACCGTGAGGGCGAGATCGCACAGCGCGCCCCGCTCGCGGCGGGCGAAGGTAGTCACCCCCACACTGTAGGCAAGGGGCATCCGGCCGGGACGACGGCCACCGATGCGCACCAGGATGGGAGAATGTCGGCGTGACCTTGGACCAGCAGATCGCCGCGCGCCTCAAGCGCACCTCCGACGGGCTCGTGCCGGCGGTGGTGCAGCAGTACGACACCGGCGAGGTGCTCATGCTCGGCTGGATGGACGACGAGGCGCTGGCCCGCTCGATCGAGACCGGGCGGGCGACCTACTGGAGCCGCAGCCGGCAGGAGTACTGGATCAAAGGCGAGACCTCCGGTCACCGGCAGTGGATCAAGGAGATCCGGCTCGACTGCGACGGCGACACCCTCCTGCTCAAGGTCGACCAGGAGGGCGCGGCCTGCCACACCGGCGACCGGACCTGCTTCGACGCCGACCTGATCCATGGCTGAGCCACGTCGCTCCGGAGCCCGGCGTGCCTTCTGGCCCACCGTGCTGCTCGGGGCGGCCGGGGCCGGCCTGGCGGCGTACGCCGGCGCCCACCACTGGATCACCCTCGACACCCGGCAGTCGTTCACGCCGGTGGAGCAGACCGGTCTCGACAGCCCGGCCACCACCGCCCTCGCGCTGGTCTCGCTGGCGGCCTGGGGGGTCTTCCTGGTGACCCGTGGGTGGGTACGTCGTGCGCTCGCCGTCCTGGCCGCTGTCGCGGCCCTCGCCCCGATCCCGACGGTCTGGACGACCCGGCACGACCTGCTGGCCGACCACGCCGGCGCGACCGCCAACGGCTGGCCCTGGGTGGCGCTGGTCGGGTGCGTGATCGCGGTCGCCGCGGCGGTGGTCGCCGTACTCCAGGCACCGCAGTGGCCCGAGATGGGCAGCAAGTACGACGCCCCGACCGGGCCGGTCGTGACCCGTCGGCCGGTCCAGGAGCAGAGCAGCCTGGAGTTGTGGAAGTCTCTGGATGAGGGCCAGGACCCGACCTCCGACCAGGACTGAATAGACTGACCTCCGCATCAGCCCGGAACACCACGAGGAGCCACGCATGTCCGACAACCACGGCAACACCCCGGCCGCCTGGAGCGCTGTCGCCGTCGCCCTGATCGGTTTCGTGATCGGCTCGGTGGGCCTCATGCTCAGCCCGATCAACTACGTGGTCTTCTACATCGGCGTCGCGGTCGTCGTCGTGTCGGGTGTTCTCTTCGTCGTGCTGTCGAAGCTGGGCTACAACGTCGAATCACACTGAGAACGCCGGGGAGGCCTGATGTCGGTACTCGACGACATCGTCGCCGGGGTCCGTGAGGATCTCGCCGCTCGACAGGCGACCACCGGCATCGCCGACCTCCGTGCCGCGCTGGCCGACGTCGACCCGCCGCGCGACCCGATGCCGCACTTCCGCGGCGCGGGCAGCAGCGTCATCGCCGAGGTCAAGCGCAAGAGCCCGAGCAAGGGACGCCTCGCCGAGATCGACGACCCGGCCGGCCTGGCCAGCAGGTACGCCGCCGGTGGCGCCGCCGCGATCAGCGTGCTGACCGAGCGGCGCCGCTTCGGTGGCAGCCTGGACGACCTGCGGGCGGTGCGCGCCGCGGTCGACGTACCGATCCTGCGCAAGGACTTCATCGTCGACGCCTACCAACTGGTGGAGGGTCGCGCGGCCGGCGCCGACCTGGCGCTCTTGATCGTCGCGGCGCTGCCCGGCGACCAGCTCCGGCGGCTCCACGACGAGGCCCGCGAGCTCGGCCTCACCGTGCTGGTCGAGGTGCACGACGAGGCCGAGACCGAGCGCGCCGTCGAGCTCGGCGCCGAGCTGATCGGCGTCAACGCGCGCAACCTCAAGACCCTGGCAGTCGACGACGACACGTTCGGCCGGCTCGCCCCGCGGATCCCCGACGACCGGGTCAAGGTCGCCGAGTCGGGGATCTTCTCCGCCGCCGACGTGCAGCGCTACGTCGACCAGGGCGCCCGGGTCGCGCTCGTCGGCGAGGCCCTGGTCAAGGACGGCGACCCCGAGACGGCCGTGAAGAGCATGACAGGACTGGTCCGATGACGACCCACCTGAACGAGACCACCAGCTTCGACGCCGACGCCCTGGGCTGGTACGGCGGCGCGGCGGACGGCTTCGGCGGCCGCTTCATGCCCGAGGCGCTGGTCAAGGCGCTCGACGAGCTCGGCGCCGCGTGGGCCGACGCCAAGCAGGACCCCGCGTTCATGGCGGAGTTCGACGCGATCCTGCGTGACTACGCCAACCTGCCCAGCCCGCTCTACCACGCCACCCGACTCTCCGAGCGGCTCGGCGTGCGGGTCCTGCTCAAGCGCGAGGACCTCAACCACACCGGCGCCCACAAGATCCGCAACGTGCTCGGCCAGGCGCTGCTGACCCGTCGGATGGGCAAGACCCGGGTCATCGCCGAGACCGGAGCCGGCCAACACGGGGTCGCCAGCGCGACGGCCGCGGCGTACTTCGGCCTCGACTGCACTGTCTACATGGGCAAGGTCGACACCGAGCGCCAGGCCCTCAACGTCGCCCGGATGCAGTTGCTCGGCGCCGAGGTGATCGCCGTCGACACCGGCAGCGCGACCCTCAAGGACGCGATCAACGAGGCGTTCCGCGACTGGGTCGCCAACGTGGACCACACCGCCTACCTGTTCGGCACCGCCGCCGGCCCGCACCCGTTCCCGACCCTGGTGCGCGACCTGACCCGCGGCATCGGCGACGAGGCGCGGGCGCAGTGCCTGGAGCAGTACGGCGTCCTGCCGCACGCGATCGCCGCCTGCGTCGGTGGCGGCTCCAACGCGATCGGCCTGTTCACCGCGTTCCTCGACGACCCGCAGGTGCGTATCTACGGCTTCGAGGCCGGCGGCGACGGGGTCGCGACCGGTCGCCACGCCGCCACCATCTCGGCCGGCGACCCGGGCGTGCTGCACGGCGCGCGCACCTACGTGCTGCAGGACGAGGACGGCCAGACTGTCGAGTCGCACTCGATCTCGGCCGGCCTCGACTACCCCGGGGTGGGGCCGCAGCACGCCTGGCTGGCCAAGAGCGGCCGGGCGACGTACGAGGCGGTCAGCGACGCCGAGGCGATGGACGCGCTGGCGCTGCTCTCGCGCGCCGAGGGCATCATCCCGGCGATCGAGTCGGCCCACGCGGTCGCCGGCGCGATCCGGTTGGCTCCGCGACTGCGCGAGGAGATCGGCCCGGAGGCGACCATCCTGGTCAACCTGAGTGGGCGCGGTGACAAGGACATGGGTACGGCGATCGAGTGGTTCGGACTCGGCCGGGCCGGGGCCGACGGCACGCCGGCGCAGGCCAGCGACGCGCAGATCGCGGAGGGCGCGAAGTGAGCACCAGCGGCGCCTTCGAGGCGGCCCGCGCCGAGGGGCGAGCCACGCTGGTGGGCTACCTGCCCGCAGGCTTCCCCGACGTCGACGGCGCCATCGAGGCGATCAAGACGATGGTCGCGGCGGGCTGCGACGTGATCGAGATCGGGCTGCCCTACAGCGACCCGGTGATGGACGGCCCGACCATCCAGGCAGCCGCCCAGCAGGCGCTCGACGGCGGCGTGCGCACCCGGGACGTGCTGCGCACCGTGGAGGCAGTCGCGGCCACCGGCGTACCGACCCTGGTGATGACCTACTGGAATCCGATCGACCGCTACGGGGTGGAGCGGTTCGCCCGTGACCTGAAGAACGCCGGGGGCGCGGGGCTGATCACGCCCGACATCACTCCCGACTACAGCCAGGAGTGGATCGCCACCGCCGACGAGCACGGGCTGGACAAGGTCTTCCTGGTCGCGCCCAGCAGCACCGACGAGCGGATCGCGATGACCACGCGCGCCTGCCGCGGCTTCGTCTACGCCACCGCGGTGATGGGCGTGACGGGTGCCCGGACCACCACCTCCGACCTGGCCGGGCCGCTGGTGGAGCGCACCAAGGCGCTCGGCCCCTCAGACCTCCCCGTCGGCGTCGGCCTGGGCGTCAGCAACGGTGCCCAGGCGGCCGAGGTGGCCGCGTTCGCCGACGGCGTGATCGTGGGCAGCGCCTTCGTCCGGGCGGTCCTGGAC
This sequence comes from Nocardioides sp., assembly GCF_035547795.1. Lineage (GTDB taxonomy): Bacteria > Actinomycetota > Actinomycetes > Propionibacteriales > Nocardioidaceae > Nocardioides. Next base: position 3,914 of record NZ_DASZUF010000102.1, on the reverse strand, counting down.
CATCCCGGCGACCCGCGTGGCTACCTGGGCGCGCTGACCCGGCTCGCCGAGGACCTCGCCGCCGGCGTACGCGGGAACGTGCATGCGTAGAGTCCTCGTCGCCGTGCTCGTGGCGGTCGGCCTGACGGCCGGCGCGTGTGGCGGCGGTGGCAGTGCGGACCCCAAGTTCTACGGCATCACCCACGACGCCTACCAGGTGCTGCCCGACCCGCTGACCGACACCTCCGGCAAGCCGTTCTCGCTGGTCGACGACACCCACAAGCCGCTGACGCTGGTCTTCTTCGGCTATACGCACTGCCCCGATATCTGCCCGATGGTGATGTCCTCGCTGGCCAGCGCGTTGACCCGGCTCTCGGACAGCGACAAGAGCAAGGTGCAGGTGGTCTTCGTGACCACCGACCCGAGCCGCGACACGCCCGCCGTGCTGCGCAGGTACCTCGACCGCTACAACAAGGCGTTCATCGGCCTGACCGGCCCGATCGACGAGATCTCCAAGATCGCGCTGCCGCTGGCGGTGTACGTTGCCCAGGGCCAGAAGCTGCCCAGCGGCGGCTACGACCTCAACACCCACTCCACCCAGGTCACCGCGATCGGCGCCGATCACAGGGCCCGGGTGCTGTGGGACATGGACACCTCCTCGGCGCAGTTCGCCTCCGACATCCACACCCTCCTGCAGAAGGCCTCATGATCGCGCTGTCGATTCCCAGCCCCACCCACGGCGCGATCGACCTCGGTCCGATCCCGATCCGTGGTTACGCCCTGTGCATCGTCGCCGGCATCATCGTCGCGGTGTGGCTCTCCGAGCGCCGCTGGGCGGCTCGCGGTGGCAGGTTCGGGCAGATGCAGGACATCGCCCTGTGGGCGGTGCCGTTCGGCCTGGTCGGGTCCCGGCTCTACAGCCTGGCCACCGACTCCGACCGCTACTTCGGCGCCGGCCACCCGTGGTGGCAGCCGTTCGCGATCTGGCAGGGCGGCATCGGGATCTGGGGCGCGATCGCCCTGGGCACCGTCGGCGCCTGGATCGGCGCTCACCGGATGGGCATCCGGATGCCGGCGCTGGCCGACGTGGTCGCCCCGTGCCTGCTGGTGGCGCAGGGCATCGGACGCTGGGGCAACTGGTTCAACCAGGAGCTCTACGGCAGGGCGACGAGCCTGCCGTGGGGGCTGAAGATCTACCAGCCGCACTGGCCGACGTCGGTGGGCAGTACGACGATCACCGTGCCCCGTGCCGACATGCACGACGTGCCCGCCGGCGGCGTACCGGACGCGCAGACCTGGGCCACCTTCCACCCGACGTTCCTCTACGAGTGCATCTGGGACCTCGCGGGCGCGGGCCTGGTGCTGTGGCTCGACCGGCGGTTCAAGCTGGGCCACGGCCGGGTGTTTGCGCTCTACGCCATGGTCTACACGGTCGGTCGATCCTGGATCGAGTACCTCCGCGTGGACTCCATCGAGCACACCTATCTCGGCCTGCGGCTCAACGACTGGACCTGCCTGGTGGTCTTCCTCGGCGCTCTGGTCTACTTCGTGGTCGCCGGGCGCAAGCGCCCCGGCCGCGAGGAGAGCGTGTACGTCGAGGGCCACGAGCCGAGCGAGCCCGAGACCGAGAACGCCGCCTGAGCCGCAGCCGGGCCCCGCTCGAGCGGCCACAGTGCCACCCCAGGTAACCCCGAGGACGCACGCGTTCACAAGGTGGTAACCTGTGCTCATCGCGCGGGCCAATGCCGTCCCCTGCACCTGCCATTGCCGACCCAGCACGGCGCGCGCACCATGGAACTCCGGTGAGGAGTCCCAGCGCGCTCCTGCCCCGACAAGGACGGGAGAGCCCAGTGCCCTACGAGCACTCATTCCCCACCCCGCAAGGGTTGTACGACCCGCGATTCGAGAAGGACGCCTGCGGCGTCGCCTTCGTCGCGACCCTGACCGGCACCGCCACCCACGAGATCGTCCAGCAGGGCGTCACCGCCCTGGTGAACCTGGACCACCGTGGCGCCGCCGGAGCCGAGACCAACTCCGGTGACGGTGCCGGCATCCTGATCCAGGTCCCCGACGCGTTCCTGCGCGCCGTGGCCGGGTTCGAGCTGCCCGTCAAGGGCTCCTACGCCGTCGGCACGGCGTTCCTGCCCGGTGACGAGGAGCACGTCGCCAAGACCCGCCAGCACATCGAGCTGCTCGCCGCGGAGGAGGGCCTGGACGTCCTCGGCTGGCGCGAGGTCCCGGTCGCCCCGGACAGCCTCGGCGCCACCGCCCGCGCGGTGATGCCGACGTTCAGCCAGCTCTTCGTGGCCGCCCGCGGCGGCGTCACCGGGATGGCGCTGGAGCGGCTGGCGTTCTGCCTGCGCAAGCGCGCCGAGCACGAGACCGACGTCTACTTCCCCTCGCTGAGCAGTCGCACCCTGGTCTACAAGGGCATGCTGACCACCAGCCAGCTCGGCGAGTTCTTCCCCGACCTGCGCGACGAGCGGATGGTCTCGGCGATCGCGGTGGTCCACTCGCGCTTCTCCACCAACACCTTCCCGAGCTGGCCGTTGAGCCACCCCTACCGGCTGATCGCCCACAACGGCGAGATCAACACGGTGATGGGCAACCGGAACTGGATGCGGGCCCGGGAGGCGCTGCTGGCCTCCGACCTGATCCCCGGCGACCTGAGCCGGCTCTACCCGATCTGCACCCCGGGCATGTCGGACTCGGCCAGCTTCGACGAGGTCCTCGAGCTGCTGCACCTCGGCGGCCGCAGCCTGCCCCACGCCGTGCTGATGATGATCCCGGAGGCGTGGGAGAACCACGGCGAGATGGACCCGGCGCGCAAGGCGTTCTACGAGTTCCACTCCTCGCTGATGGAGCCCTGGGACGGCCCCGCCAACGTGGTCTTCACCGACGGCAGCCAGGTCGGCGCCGTCCTCGACCGCAACGGGCTGCGCCCCGGTCGCTACTGGGTCACCGAGGACGGTCTGGTCGTCTACGCATCCGAGGCCGGCGTGTTGGACCACATCGACCCCGCGAAGGTCGTGCGCAAGGGCCGCATGCAGCCGGGCCGGATGTTCCTCGTCGACACCGACGAGCGCCGGATCATCGAGGACGACGAGATCAAGGGCGAGCTCGCCGGCGAGCAGCCGTACGACGAGTGGCTGCACGCCGGGCTGATCCGGCTCGAGGACATCCCCGAGCGCGAGCACGTGATCCACACCCATGCCTCGGTGACCCGCCGCCAGCAGGTCTTCGGCTACACGGAGGAGGACCTGCGGGTCATCCTGGCGCCGATGGCCAACACCGGCGCCGAGCCGATCGGCTCGATGGGCACCGACTCGCCGGTCGCGGCGCTGTCGAGCAAGCCGCGGATGCTGTTCGACTACTTCGCGCAGCTGTTCGCGCAGGTCACCAACCCACCGCTGGACGCCATCCGGGAGGAGCTGGTCACGTCCCTGTCCGGCACCATCGGTCCGGAGTCGAACCTGCTCGACCCCTCGCCACGCTCCTGCCGCCAGGTGGTGCTGCCGTTCCCGGTCATCTCCAACGACGACCTGACCAAGATCCGGCACATCAACCGCGACGGCGACATGCCCGGCTTCATCACCCACGTGGTGCGCGGCCTGTACGACGTCGAGGGCGGCGGCGCCGCGATGGCGCGCCGGCTCGACGAGATCTGCGCCGAGGTCAGCCAGGCGATCGCCGACGGGGCACGCATCATCGTGCTCTCCGACCGGCACTCGACCGCCGAGCTGGCGCCGATCCCGTCGCTGCTGCTCACCGGCGCCGTCCACCACCACCTGGTCCGGGAGAAGACCCGCACCCAGGTGGGGCTGCTGGTCGAAGCCGGCGATGTGCGCGAGGTGCACCACGTCGCCCTGCTCGTCGGGTACGGCGCGGCCGCGGTCAACCCCTACCTCGCCATGGAGTCGGTCGAGGACCTCGCC
>NZ_DASZUF010000101.1:0-12770 GCF_035547795.1 Nocardioides sp. | reverse complement strand
GGCCACCGACCGGGTTGAGAGCAGACGTGCAGCTCTCCGTGCTCGATCTCGTGCCCGTCCGCAGCGACCAGGCCTCCGCCGACGCGGTGGCGGCCTCCCTCAGCCTGGCGAAGGTCGCCGACGAGCTGGGCTACACGCGTTACTGGCTGGCCGAGCACCACAACATGCCCGCGGTCGGCTCGACCAATCCGCCGGTGCTGATCGCCATGATCGCTGCCGCCACCCGGCGCATCCGGGTCGGCAGCGGGGGAGTCATGCTGCCCAACCACGCGCCGCTGGTCGTCGCCGAGCAGTTCGCGCTGCTGGAGGCGGCGTACCCGGGCCGGATCGACCTCGGCCTCGGCCGGGCACCGGGCACCGACCCGGTGACCAACTGGGCGCTTCGGCACGGCGGCCCGGTCGATGCGGACGCGGCCGAGCGCTTCCCCGAGTACGTCGAGAACGTCCTCGCCATGATGTCGCCCGAGGGCGTCGGCCTCTCCGTGGGCGGCCGGCGACACGAGCTGCGGGCGACCCCGGCAGCGCTCTCCGAGCCGACGGTCTGGCTGCTCGGCTCCTCCGACTTCTCCGCCCGGCTGGCCGCGCGGATGGGATTGCCCTACGTGTTCGCCCACCACTTCTCCGGCGCGGGGACCGCCGAGGCGCTGGAGCTCTACCGTTCGCAGTTCCAGCCGTCGCCCGAGCTGGCGGAGCCGCGCACGTTCCTGACGGTCAACGCGGTGGTCGCGCCGACCGAGGTGGAGGCGCGTCGGCGGGCGCTGCCGCAGCTGCTGAGCATGGTCGCGCTGCGCACCGGCGGGCCGCTGAACCCGCTGCGTCTGGTCGAGGACGCGGAGGCGGTCGAGCTCCCCGAGGCGCACCGCGGGCTGGCAGACTCGATGCTGGCCAAGTGGGTCGTGGGCGACGCGGAGTCGGCCCGCAAGCGGATCGCGGAGCTGGCTTCGACGTACGGCGTCGACGAGGTGATGGTGAACCCGATCGCCGGTGCCGTGCGCGGCACCGACCCGCGCACCGCCCCGGCGCGCGAGGAGACGCTGCGGCTGCTGGCCGATTAGGGATTCGACTCGACGCCCGACTAGACTGACGCGTCGGCCCAACGTGGGTCTGTCTCGTCGTGTCCTGCGGCTGCCCGTGCCTCGCGCGGGATAGGGGCACGGGAGCGGCTTCACGAGGTCCACCGGGTCTCGACTGGCTCGACCAGCGAGGTCCCGGAGGTTCCCGGGTCGATGCACCAACGGTAGACAACCGACCAACAGATTGCGGAGGACATGCCGAAGAAAGAAGGCGTGATCGAGATCGAGGGCACCGTCGTGGAGGCCCTCCCCAACGCCATGTTCCGCGTCGAGCTGAGCAATGGCCACAAGGTTCTCGCCCACATCAGCGGCAAGATGCGCCAGCACTACATCCGGATCCTCCCCGAGGACCGCGTGGTGGTGGAGCTGTCTCCCTACGACCTGACCCGCGGTCGGATCGTCTACCGGTACAAGTAAGCAGCCGATCCAACAGAAAGGGGCTGGCCGTGAAGGTCAACCCGAGCGTCAAGCCGATCTGTGACAAGTGCAAGGTGATCCGTCGCCACGGCCGCGTCATGGTCATCTGCGAGAACCCGCGCCACAAGCAGCGCCAGGGCTGAGGAGCGAAGGGCCACGTCGAGCCTGCTCGATCTTGGTCTGAGCGACGAAGTTCCGCCGCGAAACGGCCGGGCTGAGCCCGGCGCTCCGGCGCATCACAACTGAATCAACCATCGACGTACTAGGTCCGAGCGATCGGGCCGAACCACCTCCGGACCAGAGGCCGGAGCCCGGGGCGCCACCTCGAGACGTACGCCGAACGACACCTCTGGCGAGACCCGAAGGAACACCATGGCACGCCTCGTCGGTGTCGACCTCCCGCGTGACAAGCGCGTCGAGATCGCTCTCACCTACATCTACGGCATCGGCCGTACCACCTCCCAGCAGCTGCTGGCCGCGACCGGTGTTGACCCCAACACCCGCGTCCACGCTCTCTCGGAGGACGAGCTGGTCAAGCTCGCGAAGGAGATCGAGTCCCGCAACCTGACGATCGAGGGTGACCTCCGTCGCGAGGTGCAGGCCGACATCCGCCGCAAGATCGAGATCGGCAGCTACCAGGGTCGCCGTCACCGCATGGGCCTTCCGGTCCGCGGCCAGCGCACCAAGACCAACGCTCGCACCCGCAAGGGCCCGAAGCGCACCGTCGCCGGCAAGAAGAAGGCCAAGTGAGCGAGGCGACGAGGCGAGCTTGCTCGTTCTCGTCCCGAGCGAACGCAGGCCATGTCGCGCAGCGACAAGGGGCCAAGTGATCTGACGTCCTTCGGACGTTGATCACCGCTTTCTTCAAGCAGATCTCACAGACCAGCCAACACAGGAGTTAATGCATGCCTCCGAAGAGCCGTCAGGCTGCGGCGAAGACCAAGGTCCGCCGCAAGGAGAAGAAGAACGTCGCCCAGGGCGAGGCTCACATCAAGAGCACGTTCAACAACACCATCGTCACGATCACCGACCCGACCGGTGCGGTGATCTCGTGGGCCAGCGCCGGCACCGTCGGCTTCAAGGGTTCGCGCAAGTCCACCCCGTTCGCCGCGCAGATGGCCGCCGAGGCCGCCGGTCGTCGTGCCATGGACCACGGCATGAAGAAGATCGACGTCTTCGTCAAGGGCCCGGGCTCCGGCCGCGAGACCGCGATCCGCTCGCTGGGCGCGATCGGCCTCGAGGTCGGCACCATCCAGGACGTCACGCCGACCCCGCACAACGGCTGCCGGCCGCCCAAGCGCCGCCGCGTTTGATCCCTACCGAGACGAAAGAAGGAGACTGACCCATGGCCCGTTACACCGGCCCCATGACCAAGAAGTCGCGCCGTCTCGGTGTCGACCTCGTCGGTGGCGACTCGTCCTACGAGAAGCGCCCCTACCCGCCCGGCCAGCACGGCCGCGGCCGGATCAAGGAGAGCGAGTACCTGCTCCAGCTTCGCGAGAAGCAGAAGGCTCGCTTCACCTACGGCGTGCTCGAGAAGCAGTTCTCGAACTACTACGCCGAGGCGCACCGTCGTCCGGGCAAGACCGGTGACAACCTGCTCCAGCTGCTCGAGAGCCGCCTGGACAACGTCGTCTACCGTGCCGGCTTCGCCCGCACTCGCCGCCACGCCCGCCAGCTCGTGGTCCACGGCCACTTCCTGGTCAACGGCAAGAAGGTCAACATCCCCTCCTACCAGGTCGAGGCGCATGACGTCATCGACGTGCGGGAGAAGTCGTGGGAGATGACCCCGTTCATCGTGGCTCGCGAGACCCACGGCGAGCGCGTCGTTCCCGCGTGGCTGGAGGCCTTCCCCAACCGCATGCGGATCCTCGTGCACCAGCTTCCGGTCCGGGCCCAGATCGACATCCCGGTCCAGGAGCAGCTCATCGTCGAGTACTACTCGAAGCTCTGATGAACCACCGCCGCTGCCCCGTCTCGAGGACGGGGCGGCGGCACCGCCACTTCCGTCACCCCTGAAGTTCGGACCTGTCAAATAGCGGGTAGGTCCGGGAAGGAAAGAATCAGTGCTTATCGCACAGCGCCCCACCCTGTCGGAAGAGTCCGTCGACGAGTTCCGCTCGCGGTTCGTCATCGAGCCCCTGGAGCCGGGCTTCGGTTACACGCTGGGCAACTCCCTGCGCCGTACCCTGCTCTCCTCCATCCCGGGTGCCGCCGTCACCAGCATCAAGATCGACGGCGTGCTCCACGAGTTCTCCACGGTCGAGGGAGTCAAGGAGGACGTCACCGAGATCATCCTCAACCTCAAGGGCCTGGTCGTCTCCTCGGAGCACGACGAGCCGGTCACCATGTACCTGCGCAAGTCGGGTGCCGGTGACGTCACCGCCGCGGACATCGCGCCGCCGGCCGGCGTCGAGGTGCACAACCCCGACCTGAAGATCGCGACCCTGTCCGACAAGGGCAAGCTCGACCTCGAGCTGGTCGTCGAGCGTGGCCGCGGCTACGTCTCCGCGGTGCAGAACAAGGGTGCCGACAACGAGATCGGCCGCATCCCGGTAGACTCGATCTACAGCCCGGTGCTCAAGGTCAGCTACAAGGTCGAGGCCACCCGTGTCGAGCAGCGCACCGACTTCGACAAGCTGGTCATCGACGTCGAGACCAAGCCGTCGATCCGTCCCCGCGACGCGATCGCCTCGGCCGGCAAGACGCTGGTCGAGCTCTTCGGCCTGGCCCGCGAGCTGAACGTCGAGGCCGAGGGCATCGACATCGGCCCCTCGCCAGTCGACGAGCAGCTCGCCGCGGACCTCGCCCTTCCGGTCGAGGACCTGCAGCTGACCGTCCGGTCCTACAACTGCCTCAAGCGCGAGGGCATCCACACCGTGGGTGAGCTCATCAGCCGCTCGGAGCAGGACCTGCTGGACATCCGCAACTTCGGCGCCAAGTCAATCGACGAGGTCAAGGCGAAGCTGCACGAGATGGGCCTGTCCCTCAAGGACAGCGCGCCGGGCTTCGACCCGTCGGCCGCCCTCGCCGTCTACGGCGACGATGACGACGACGCTTTCGTCGAGGACGAGCAGTACTAATCCACTCAAGTAGCACCTACCCCGGTACCTGACACGGCCGGAGAGGAAGGACAGGCACGATGCCTACCCCGAAGAAGGGCGCCCGCCTCGGCGGCAGCCCGGCCCACCAGAAGCTGATCGTCTCGAACCTGGCCACCCAGCTGTTCGAGCACGGCCGGATCACCACCACCGAGGCTCGGGCGCGCCTGCTGCGCCCGGTCGCGGAGAAGCTGATCACCAAGGCGAAGAAGGGCGACCTGCACAACCGGCGCGAGGTCCTCAAGACCATCCGTGACAAGTCGGTCGTGCACGTGCTGTTCACCGAGATCGCGGAGACGTTCAAGGAGCGTCCGGGCGGCTACACCCGCATCACCAAGATCGGCCCCCGCAAGGGTGACAACGCGCCGATGGCCGTGATCGAGCTCGTCACCGAGGCCTACAACGCCAAGCCGGCCGCCGCCAAGAAGGCGGCTCCGACGACGACCGAGGCTCCGGCCAAGGTCGAGGAGGCCGTCGCCGAGGAGACCACCGAGGCGCCGGCCGAGGAGGCCGAGGTCGTCGAGGCCGCGGTCGAGGAGACCACGGAGGAGACCACCGAGGAGGCGCCCGCCACCGAGGAGGCGCCCGAGGCCTGAGCGTCTCGCCAGCCTGACACATCGCGAAGGCCCGCCACCGGGTGGCGGGCCTTCGTCGTACGTCGCAGGGCGTCAGGAGGCGGTGGTGCCGCCACCGCTGTCACCCGCGGGCGCGGTCGGCTGGAACGCCGCCTTGAACGCGTCGGCGATGCCCTGCTCGTCGGTGGCCGCTTGGACGGCCGCGATCAGCGACTCGAGCTTGGTCTGCTCGGCCTTGAGGTAGGGCAGGACCTTCGCCGCCCAGCCGTCGGGGTTGTCCGACGCCGCGCTGCTCAGCCTGGTGATGAGGTTGGTGAGTCGCTCGTCGGCCCGGGTGAGGCGAGCGACGATGGCCGCCTGCTCCTGCGCGAACGTCAGGTGCTGGTGACGGTGCCCCGCCCAGTGCTGGCGGTACCAGTGGTGGTCGAACGACGTGCCCACGGTGAAGTCGGCGTTGCGGAAGTCGCGTGAGTGCGAGAAGCGAGAGAAGTGGCGATGCACGCCGCGCACGCCGTAGCCGCTGACGTGGCTGGAGGACTGGTGCGAGTCGCCGCCGGACTGGTGCGAGGGGCCGCAGGCGTTCGCCCCGACCGCGGTGCCTCCGACGATGGCGGTGGCACCCAGGGTCGCGCTCAGGGCGCGAACGATCTTGTTCATGGTGTCTTCTCCCGAGATCGAGATCTCCGCAGGTCTGTGCCTGCCTGACAATGAGACCTGTCGCCAAGCCGCCCTGGCGTTACACCCCGATCTGTGGCCCGTCCAGCAGCCCGATCAGGTCGCGGCAGTTGCGGACGGCGTTGCCCGCGCCGTCGTTGTTGAAGTAGCCCCACACGTCACGGCCCTGGGCCTGCCACTCGCGGATCCGGTCGGCCCACCAGCGCAGGTCGTCGGCGGAGTAGGAGCCGGCGTACAAGTGGTGCTCGGAGGGCCCGTGCCAGCGCACGTAGACGAACGGCGCCGTCGCCCGCAGCACGCACCGCAGTCGAGCCCCACTCGTCACGACGTACGCCGCGCGGTGGTGCTCCAGCAGTTGGTAGACGCCGTCGTCGTCCCAGCTGGGATGGCGCAGCTCGACGGCGACCCGCAGTGAGGTCGGCAGCGACCCGAGGAACGTCGAGAGCCGCTCGTCGTCGCGCTCGAAGTCGTCGGCCAGCTGCAGGAGTACGACGCCGGCGTGCTTGCCCAGCGCCTCCATAGCGGCACCAAGCCGCCGCGCCCACGCTCCGTCCGGGTCCCGCAGCCGATGCCCGTGGGTGAGCCAGCGTGACGCCTTCACCGACATCCGGAAGTCGTCGGGCAGGCTCTGCCCCCAGCGGTGGAACGGCCGCTCACCGGGCCAGCGGTAGAAGGACGCGTTGAGCTCGACGGTGGTGAAGGTCTCGGTGTAGACCTCACGCCGCCGACCGACCGGCAGGCCGGGCGGATACAGCACGCCCTCCCAGTGGTCGTAGCTCCAGCCGGAGGTCCCCAGGTGCAGGCTCACGCATTCCCCGGTTGCCCCGACCGGATGGAAGGATGCGGCACGTGCGCATCCGGATCGATCTGTCGTACGACGGCAGCAACTTCCACGGCTGGGCCCTGCAGCCCGGGCTGCGCACGGTGCAGGCCGAGGTGCAGCGCGCCCTCGGTGTCGCGCTGCGGCGGCCCGAGGTCTGGGTGACCTGCGCCGGGCGCACCGACACCGGCGTGCACGCCCGCGGCCAGGTGATCCACCTCGACGTCGCCGAGGAGGTCCTGGTCGCCAGCGCCGGCCGGGCACCGGTGCCGCCGGTCGCGGCGCTGGTCCGCAAGCTCAACGGCATCCTGGAGCCCGACGTGCGGGTGCACGAGGCCCGGGTAGTGCCGGCGGAGTTCGACGCCCGGTTCTCCGCGCTGTGGCGGCGCTACGCCTACCGGGTCGCCGATGCGCCGGCGGCGTACGACCCGCTCACCCGCCACCATGTGCTGCACTGGCCGCGCCCGCTCGACCTGGCCACGATGAACGCCGCGGCCGCCGACCTGCTCGGGCTCAACGACTACACCAGCTTCTGCAAGGCCCGCGAGGGCGCGACAGCGATCCGTCGCGTCACCCGGCTCGACTGGGCTCGGGACGAGCGCGGCGTGGCGACGATGACGGTGGTCGCGGACGCGTTCTGCCACTCGATGGTTCGCTCGCTGGTCGGCTGCCTGCTGGCGATCGGCGAGGGCCGCAAGGACGTGACCTGGGCGGCCGACATGCTGCGTCGCGCCTCCCGTTCCTCCGACATCCACATCGCCTCCGCGCGCGGTCTGACCCTGGAGGAGGTCGGCTATCCCTCCGACGACGAGCTCGCCGGACGGCTGCTGATCACCCGGGCGCGGCGTTCCCAGGAGGAGCTGTGACCGAGGAGCACTACTTCTCGGCCGACCCGAGTGTGCCGTTCGAGCGGATCCCGGTCGAGGCGGAGGTCTGGGGCCGCACGCTGCGGCTGGTCAGCGGCTCGGGCGTGTTCGCCAAGGGGCGGCTCGACGTGGGCACCGCCGTGCTCTTCCGGGAGGCCCAGCCTCCGCCTCCGGGCCGGATCCTCGACCTCGGCTGTGGGTACGGCGTGATCGGGCTTGCCATCGCCGACGCGGTGCCCGGCGCTCGGGTGACGGCGGTGGACGTGAACGAACGGGCGGTGCTGCTCGCCAACGAGAACGCCGTCGCCCTCGGCCTCGCCGACCGCTACCACGCGGCCACGCCGCACGACGCTCCGGCCGAGGAGTACGACGAGATCTGGAGCAACCCGCCGATCCGGATCGGCAAGGAGGCCCTGCACGAGCTGCTGCTGACCTGGCTGCCGCGGCTGCGCCCCGGCGGTCGGGCGGTGATGGTGGTCGGCAAGAACCTGGGTGCCGACAGCCTGCAGCGCTGGCTGAGGGAGCGGGGCTACCCGACCACGCGGCTGGGCAGCGCGAAGGGCTTCCGGGTGCTGGAGTCCCGGCGTACCTGACCTTCGACACCGCGACACGCCGATACGGCGTGCAGAACGTCAGGTGCGCCGCGCGAGACTCAGGCCGGAACCGAGGCGGCGTTGAGCCGCACCGGCAGCCGGTCGAGGCTGTAGACGATCGACAGATCGCGGAAGCCGAGCTCGCCGGGGTCGTCGGTGGCCAGCGCGAGGTCGGGGAAGCGGCGGGCGAGCGCGGTGAGCGCGGCGCGCAGCTCCATCCGAGCCAGCTCGGCGCCCACGCAGCGGTGCATGCCGTGTCCGAACGCGAAGTGCATGGTGTTGGCGTTGCGCAGGTCGAACTGCTCCGGCGCCGCCATCACCGCCGGGTCGCGGTTGGCGCCCGAGAGCGACACGATCACCACCGAGCCCTTGCGCACCTGGTGGCCGAAGAGCTCGTGGTCCTCGCGGGCGAAGCGCGGGAAGGCGATCTGGACCGGGCACAGGTAGCGCAGCAGCTCGTCGACGACGCGGTCGACGTCCTCGCGGGTGCCGGTGCGCAGCAGCTCGAACGCCTCCGGCTGCTGAAGCAGCACGTAGGTGCCCATCGACAGCATCGCCGCTGAGGTCTCATAGCCACCCAGGAAGGCGCCGTCAGCCAGCCCGCCGAGCTCGAGGTCGCTGAACTCCTCGCCGCGGGTGCGGATGATCTCGCCGATCAGGCCGTCGCCGGGGTCGACGCGCTGCTTGCGGACCTGGTCGATGAGGAACGTGCGGGTCTCGGCCGCGGCTCCGAACGCGCCGGCGGCGCCGTCCTCGGCGAGGTCGAAGCGGGCCACCCCGAGCTTGTGGAACTCGTCGCGCACCTCGGTCGGCAGCCCGAGCAGCTCGCAGATCACCTGGAAGGGGATCTCGAAGCCGAACGCCTGGACCAGGTCGACGACCTCCTCGCCGTTCGCCATCGCGTCGAGCGCCTCGGTGACGATCCGCTCGATCGGCTCCTGCAGCCGCTGCAGCCGCCGCATGGTGAACTCCGGCGTGAGCAGCCCGCGCAGCCGGGTGTGATCCGGCGGGTCGGTCATGCCCAGGCCGCCGATCTCCTCGGCCTCCGTCTTGGGCTTGCTGCCCATCAGGTGACGCATGTCGTTGCTGTAGGACCGCGTGTCGGCGAGCACCTGCTTGGCCGCCTCGTGTCCGGTGACCAGGAAGATGTCGAGGCCGAGCACGTTGCCCAGCACGGTCACCGGCTCCTCGGCACGCGCCTGTGCGAGTGCGGGCACGGGGTCGACGCCGTCGCGGCGCAGCGGGTAGGTGAGGTGCTCGGGGATCTTGCGGAGGGTGGTGATGTCGGGGACCAGTGAGGTCTTCCCGCGCATGGCCCACCGCAGGGCGAGCTTACGCACCCGATCCTTCACCGAAGACAGCAGCATGGGGTCTAGTCTCGCCTGCCCAACCTGACGATTTCCATGCGGGTTGCCCCGTGTCCTCCCCTGAGTCCGGATCTCAGGGTGCGCGCCGGGCGCTGTCGCCGCCTCAGGCCGGGGTCAGAACCTCGTCCTCGAGGCGGCGGTAGCTCGTCTCCATGCCGTCGGTCATCCCGGTGGCGAGGACCATGTCGCGCACCTCGGCGTTCGGGTAGGTGATGACCAGCGCCAGCAGGGTGCCGCCCTCGACCGGGGTGAGGGTCAGCTCGTTGGTGGTGCCGGGTGCGTCGAGGCCGATCATCCGCTCGGTGGTCACGCTGCGGTACGGCGGGGCCGACTCCAGCAGCTCGCCCTCGAAGCCGAACCTCTCCTCGCCCTTCTCCCACTCGTAGCGGTAGCCCCCGCCGACCTCGGTGGCGACCTGGCAGACCGGCATGGTCCAGCCGTCCGGCCCGAGCAGCCAGCGCTGGAGCAGCGCGGCCTCGTGGTGGGCGCGCCACACGTCCTCGACGCGGCCGCGGATCACGCGGCTGATTCGCACCTGGGTGTCGCTCAGGATCTGGGTGTGAGTGGGCAGGTCGGCGGCGAACGTGCGCAGGTCGGCGAGCACGTCGTCCATCTGGCTCATCGCCGCGCGCATGCCCTCCTCCATGCCCATCTCCACCAGCTGCGCCAGCTCGTCGGCGGTGTTGAAGTGAGTCGTGGTGGTCACGCGCGAGCCGTCGTCGGTCGGCTCGAAGGTGAAGACCATCCGCATCGACGGCATCTCCCGGTTCGGGGAGCCGTCCTCCAGTGCGAAGCCGTCGAGCACCTCGAAGCCCCGCTCGGCGTCGACCGAGAGCCACTCCCAGTAGCCGCGGGAGACGTCGCCCTCGGGTCCGGTCATGGCGTAGTGGGACAGGCCGCCGGGGGCGGCGTCGTGTCGGCTGAACCGCGCCGGGTAGGTCGGCGGCCCCCAGAACCGCTCCAACTGGCGCGGGTCGACGTATGCCTGCCACAGGCGGGCGAGGGGGACGGGGAAGTCGGCCACGATCGTCAGGGTGAGGGCGGCCGGGTCCTTGGTCACGGAGGTGATGGGCATGGTCATTCTCCTTCGGAGAGCAGCGCGTCGAGGCGGTCGATGCGGGCGCGCCAGATCTGTTCGTAGCGGTCGAGCAGCTTCTTGGCCTGCTCGATCCGGTCGGGGTTGCCGAGGACGACGCGCTCCCGGCCCTGCGGGTGCTTGGTCACCAGGCCGGCTCCTTCCAGGACGGCGACGTGCTTCTGCACGGCCGCGAAGGACATGTCGTACGCCGCGGCCAGCTGCGACACCGACGCCTCGCCACTCAGGGTGCGGCGCAGGATGTCGCGTCGGGTCGCGTCGGCGAGGGCCCGGAAGATCCGGTCCACCTCGTCGTCGCTCAGGGCAATATCTACAACCATTTGGTTGTACGTTACGGCTGTCTTCGGCGGCCGTCAAGGGGCAGGATCGGGGACATGGGCCGCACCGACGTCGCCACCCGGCTGATCCCCGCCCCGCCGGAGCGGGTCTATGCCGCGCTGGTCGACCCGGCTGCGCTGGAGGTGTGGCTGCCGCCGAGCGGCATGAGCGGCCGGTTCGAGCGTTTCGACCTGAGCCCCGGCGGCGGCTACCGGCTGGTCCTCGCGTACGACGACCCGGCGCTGGACGGCAAGAGCCGAGCCAACGAGGACGTGGTGGAGGCGCGCTTCGTGGCGATCGTGCCGGGGGAGCGGATCGTCCAGGCGATCGACTTCATCGCAGACGACCCGGCGCTCGCCGGCACGATGACGATGACCTGGTCGGTCACCCCGGCGGAGGGCGGCGCGCTGGCCGAGATCCGCGCCGACGACGTACCTGAGGGCATCTCCGCGGCCGACCACGCGACCGGCATGTCGTCGTCGCTGGAGCACCTCGCCGACTACCTCGCCGAAGCCTCTTTACGGACCGCTCCGGGTGAGTGATGCTGGTCCGGTGCGGGCCCGACTCGGTGGGCCCGTCCGGATGCGAGGAGCCGGTCATGCAGACCCATTCCAGCCACCAGCTTGCCGCCGCTGCCCTCGCCCGGAGTGGCTCGGCTCCGGCCGAGCTCCTCGTGGTGGACTGCGCCAGCGGCCACCGGTTGGCGGACGTGGTCGGCACCGACGCCGGACCGGTGGTGTTGTGCCACACCGACGCGCGCGAGCCGGAGGCCGACCTGCTCGACGACCCGTTCGTCGGCGACGGGCTGCGGGCCTGGTGCGAGTGCGGCTCGCACCTGCTGTCGCGTCGCTGGGTGCTGGCCCAGGTGTACGGCGCCCGGCACGCCGTGCCTGTCTAGGCACGCCCGTCTAGGGGAAGCGCAGCGTCACGGTCGTGCCCTGCCCGGGCACACTCGCGATCTGTGCCGTCCCGCCGTGTGCCTCGACGATCTGGCGCACGATCGCCAACCCGAGGCCGCTGCCACCGGTCGCCCGACGGGGTATGCCGCAGCGCGTTCACCACCAGGTTGCCCAGCGCCTGGCGCAGCCGGACCGGGTCGGCGACCAGTTCGGCGCCGCCGGGCACCGGGTCGGCGGTCAAGGTGACCTCGGCTGTCTCCGCGCCGGCCTGGTGGGCGGGCTGCTGGGCTCGCTGGGGTACGCCGCGGTCCGCGGCTGGCCGTTCGTGGTCCCGCTGCCCGCGGTGGGCACCGGCGTACTCGGTGCGCTCCTCGTCGGCGCCCTGGCCGGGTTGTACCCGGCCGTGCGGGCGGCGCGACTCGCCCCGACCGAGGCGCTGGCGGCGGTGTGACCTCACGCGTCCAGGTCGGCCAGCGCGCTCTCGATGGTGCGGTGGAAGGTGGGGTAGGCGTAGATCATCGTGCGCAGCGTCCCCACCGGGATCCGAGCGTGCACCGCGAGGGTGAGCATCGCCAGGATCTCCCCGCCGGCCGGGCCGACCACGCTGGCGCCGACCAGTACGCCCTCGGCCGCGACCACCTTGACCAGGCCGACCGCGCCGGGGCCGTGGGTGAAGCCGCGCGAGGACGAGGTCAGGTCGGCGTGCCCGACGCGCACGTCGAGGCCGCGGTCGCGGGCGGCCGCCTCGGTGAGCCCGACCCCGCCGACCTCCGGGTCGGTGAACGTGGTGTGCGGGACGGCGTGATACTCCGCGCCCGGCCCGTCCTCGCCCCGGATGTCGCGCAGTGCGATCGCGGCCTGGTACATCGACATGTGTGTGAACGCGCCGTGCCCGGTCACGTCGCCGATCACCCACAGTCCCTCGCCGGCCCGCATCCAGTCGTCGACCCGCAGCGTCTCGGGGGACAGC
>NZ_DASZUF010000100.1:0-11951 GCF_035547795.1 Nocardioides sp. | reverse complement strand
GGCGTGGCTGCCGGCCAGCACGGTGTGGCAGTCGTGGCACACCCCGCAGCCGCCCTGGGCGCACTGCAGCGCCGCGGCGAAGGCGATCGCGGCGTTGGAGCGGCCCGAGCCCGGCGGCCCGACGAAGAGCCACGACTGGGTCATCCCCCGACCGCCGGCTGCGGTGGCGAGGGTCTCGATCACGTGCCGCTGGCCGACCAGCGCGTCCCAGACGGTCATCGGACGGCCTGGGTGAGCAGCGGCCGCAGTCGCGTCATGATCGCGGCGTGGATCTCGGCGATCGGAGACCGGGCGTCGAGGACGAGATAGTGCTCGGGACTCGCCGCGGCCATCGCCACGAACGCCTCCCGCACACGCCGATGGAACTCCAGCGACTCCCCCTCGATCCGGTCGCGGCCCTCGAACCCACCCCGGCCGGCCGACGGCTCCAGATCCAGGACGACGGTCAGGTGCGGCCGCAGGTCGCCGGTCGCCCAGCGGGCCACCTCCTCGACCTCGGCGACGTCCAGCGATCGGCCGGCACCCTGGTAGGCCAGGGTGGAGTCGACGTAACGATCGGTGATGACGACCTGGCCGCGCTCGAGCGCCGGGCGGACGACGGTGTCGACGTGCTCGGCCTTGTCGGCCGCGTAGAGCAGCGCCTCGCACCGGTCGGACAGGGTGCCGGTGGCCGGGTCGAGCACGATCCGGCGCAGCTGTTTGCCCACGCCGGTGTCACCGGGCTCGAAGGTCAGCACCACGCCGAAACCCTCCGCCTCCAGCGCCTCGCGCAGCAGCCGGGACTGGGTGGACTTGCCGGAACCCTCGCCGCCCTCGAGGCACACGAAGACCCCCCGCTCGACGTACACCCCCGGAAACCTCACGACACGACCCTACGGGGTCGGTCCGACAGCACGCCGAGGGCTACGGCCGCAGAGTGTCGCGGCCCTGGCCACCATGGAGACGGTCACGGCCCGGACCGCCGATCAGCCGGTCCGCGCCGAGGTCGCCGTAGAGCGTGTCGGCGCCCTTCCCACCGTGGAGCACGTCACCGAGCACGGCGCGGCGAGCGTGCGCCGGACCGTACGAGGCGCCGCCGTGCAGCACGTCGTCGCCGGCACCGCCCCACAGCCTGTCGTGACCCGATCCGCCGGCCAGCAGGTCCGCGCCGCCACCGCCGTGGATGCGGTCGTCGCCGGCACCGGCGCAGATCGTGTCGTCACCGCCGAGCCCCCGGATGGTGTCGTCGCCACCCAGCGCCACGATCACGTCGTCACCGGGCGTCCCGACGAGATCGTCGTCACCGGGCGAGCCGACGATCGTCGCCGGCAGGCCGTGACACGTCGGCGTCGTGCTCGCCGGCGGCGTCACCGGCGGCGCCGGCGACGCCGTCACCGGCGTCCACACCGCGTAGAGCGTCAGGTCGGCGGTCACCGGGGTGGTGAAGTCGTACGCCGCACCGCCCACCGACGTGGACCAGTGCTCGAAGGTGTAGCCGCCCTGGGTGGGATCGGGCGTCGGCGGGGTCGCGGTGTCGCCGTCGCCGACCGTCTCGGCGGACTCCGCCGTACCGCCCTGGGAGTCGAAGACGACCGTGTGGGTCGCCGACGCCACGACCACCGTCCGGGAGACCTGGTTGCTGCTCTTCGTGCCGTCGTGCACGGTGTAGGCCACCGTCCGCGTGCCCGAGGCGGCGGTCGACGAGAACGCCACGCTCCCGAGCGCCGCACCCCACTGGGCCAGCGTCGCCGTCGCCCCCGACGAGGTGAGGGTCAGGACCTGGGTGAGCGCGTTGTAGCTACCGACGATGTTCCCGTAGAGCACCGCGGACGTGTTGACGTAGGACAGCACGTCGCCGGCCAGGCCGGAGCCCACCACGACCGTCGCCGAGGAGAGCGTCGCGTTGTCGGCGTCGGTGATCGCGAAGGCGGGGTCGACGACGGTCGCCGGGTCGCCGACCAGGTAGGTCGTCGAGCCGCTGGCGGACGTGGAGAGCGCGGGGCTCTGGTCGACGGCCGTGACAGTGACGGTCTTCGTCAGCGTGTTGCTGGTGATGCCGTCGCCGTCGACGACGGTGAAGGAGACCGTCCGGGTCGCGAGGTTGGGCGTGACGGCGGTGTCGCGATAGGCGACCGAGTCGAGGGCGTCTTGCCACTCGGCGGAGCTCGCGCCCGATGACACGACCGTCAGCACACCGGTACTGGCGTTGTAGGCGCCCGAGATGTCGGCGGTGTTGACGAAGTCCAGCAGATCCTCACCGGCGTGGAAGTTGCCCGTGACGGCGACCGTCGCACTCGACATGTTCGTCGTCCCGCCCGGCGTGAGGGTGAGGTCGGGGGCGATCACGACCGGCATGCTGGCGGTGTAAGGGTCGCCCTCGACGAAGCCCGCGCTCCCGGAACCGGCCGTCAGGACCGGCGCCGCGACGGCGTACGTCGGGGCCAGCGGGGCGATCGCGATCGCGGCGGCGATCAGCGATCCGGCGGCCAGCAGGGATCGTGTCTTCATCGGCCTCGTCTCTCGGGTGCGCGCACGGTGGGATCCGGACACCGGATCGACGCTGCCCGCACCCTAGCGTGACGAGCGTGCCTACCCGAGCGACTTCAGCCAGCTGGTCAGCAGCGGCACGATCACCTTCGTCTCCCGGGCCCAGCGGAAGTGGTCCAGGCCCGCGTCGGTGAGATGCTCGCGGGTGACGGTGGCGTTCGGGAGCTTGGCGGCGAGCGCGTCGACGGCGGCCGGCACGCCGAGGGGATCGCCCTCGATCGAGACCGCGAGCACCGGGAGCTTCAGGTCGGCCAGGCCCTCCTCGCCGACGACGAGGCGACCGGTCCGGGTGAGCACGCCCCAGTCGCGCATCACGCCGCGCGCCTCCCGGCCGGCGAACCTCAGCCTCGCGCCGGGGAAGTGGCCGACCAGCCGCGCGACCAGCGGGAACGCGTAGCCGGCCACCAGCAGCCGCGGACCCCAGTGCGGCCAGTGCGGTGTGCTGGCCGCGACCAGGATCAGCCCCTCGACGGCGCCGGGGTGGGAGCCGGCGTACGCCGCCGCGACCTGGCCGCCCAGGCTGTGCCCGAGCACGTGGATCGGGGCATCCGGGAGCGCCGCCCGGACAGAGTCGATCGCCCCGGCGAGGTCGTCGACGAGCTCGGCGTACCCGAAGTCGTAGCGGCGGCCCGGGAGCCGACCGCCGTCGGCCTCGTGGCCGCGCTGCTCGGCGACGGCGGCGTTGACCCCGGCCGCGGCCAGCGCCTCGATCAGCGGCAGGTAGTAGCGCGCCTTCATCCCCATCGCGGGCGCGACCACGATCACCGGCGCTGACGGGTCGGCGGCCCGCGCGAGCGTCACGACGTACGACGTCCCCTCCGCACGGGTGAGGACGGTCTCGGTGAGCGTCACCTCTTCTTCGCCGCCGTCTTCTTCGCCGTCGTCTTCTTGGCGCTCTTCTTCGCCGTCTTCTTCACGGTCTTCTTGGCCGGGCCCTTGGCACGCTTCTCGGCCAGCAGCTCGGCGGCCCGCTCCAGGGTCATCGACTCGACGGAGTCGTCGCGGCGCAGGGTGGCGTTGTACTCGCCGTCGGTCACGTAGGGCCCGAACCGGCCGTCCTTGATCACCACCGGCTGACCGGAGACCGGGTCGTTGCCCAGCTCCTTGAGCGGCGCGCTCGCCGCGGCCCGACCCCGCGTCTTCGGCTGGGCGTAGATCGCCAGCGCCTCGTCGAGGGTGATGGTCAGGAGCTGCTCCTCGCTGGCCAGCGAGCGCGAGTCGGTGCCCTTCTTCAGATAGGGCCCGTAGCGGCCGTTCTGGGCGGTGATCTCCTCGCCGTCGGGGGCGGTGCCGACCACCCGCGGCAGGCTGAGCAGCTTGACCGCGTCCTCGAGCGTGACGCTCTCCAGGCTCATCGACTTGAACAGCGAGCCGGTGCGCGGCTTGGCCTTCTTCGGCGCGTCCTCGGGCAGCACCTCGGTGACGTAGGGCCCGTAGCGGCCGGACTTCGCCACGATCTCCAATCCGGTCTCGGGGTGACGGCCGAGGTGGATCTCCTCCCCCGCAGGATTGGCGAACAGCTCCTTGGCCTTCTCCACCGTCAGCTCGTCGGGCGGCAGGTCGTCGGGCACGTTGGCCCGCTTGCCGGCCGGCGTACCGTCGTCGCCCGGCCCTTCGATGTAGGGGCCGTAGCGGCCCACCCGCAGGTGGATGCCGCTGTCGGGGCCGCCGATCGGGAAGGTCGCCAGGTCACGCGCGTCGATGTCGCCCAGCTCCTCGACCAGGGTCTTGAGGCCCTCGACCTTCTCCGAGCCGTAGTAGAACTCGGCCAGCTCGCTGACCCGGTCGCGCTCGCCGCGAGCGATCGCGTCCAGCACGTCCTCCATCAGCGCGGTGAAGTCGTAGTCGATCAGCCGCTCGAAGTGCTCCTGGAGCAGCCGGACCACGCTGAACGCGATCCAGGCCGGCACCAACGCGGTGCCCTTCTTGTAGACGTAGCCGCGGTTGAGGATGGTGCCGATGATGCTCGCGTACGTCGACGGGCGCCCGATCTCGCGCTCCTCGAGCTCCTTGATCAAGGTGGCCTCGGTGTAGCGCGCCGGCGGCCGGGTCTCGTGGCCCTCCGCGGTGAGGCTGGCGGCGGTGACGGCGTCGCCCTCGGCCAGGTTCGGGAGCCGGGTCTCGGCATCGTCGCTGGCCTGGTCGGCGGCGTCGGTGCCCTCGACGTACGCCTTGAGGAAGCCGTGGAAGGTGATCACCCGGCCGCTGGCGGAGAAGACGACGTCCTCGCCGGTCGCGGCGGCGCCGCCCAGCCGGATGGTGACGCTCTGGCCGACCGCGTCCTTCATCTGGGAGGCGACGGTGCGCATCCAGATCAGCTCGTAGAGCCGGAACTGGTCGCCGGTCAGCCCGGTCTGCGCCGGGGTGCGGAACGCGTCGCCGGCCGGCCGGATCGCCTCGTGCGCCTCCTGGGCGTTCTTCACCTTGGAGGCGTAGGTGCGCGGGGCGTCGGGCAGGTACTCGGCGCCGTACAGCTCCCGCACCTGGTTGCGCGCGGCGTTGATCGCCGCGTCGCTCAGCGTGGTGGAGTCGGTACGCATGTAGGTGATGAAGCCGTTCTCGTAGAGCCGCTGCGCGACGCTCATGGTCACGCTCGCACTCATGCCGAGCTTGCGGGAGGCCTCCTGCTGCAGCGTGGTGGTGCGGAAGGGCGCGTACGGCGAGCGGCGGTACGGCTTGGCCTCGACGCTGCGCACCGCGTAGGTGGTCTCGGCGAGCGCCGCGACCAGGCCCTCGGCGCGCTGGCGGTCGAGGTAGACGACGTCCTTGCTCTTCAGGTTGCCCTGATTGTCGAAGTTGCCACCGCTGGCGATCCGGGCGCCGTCGAGGGTGTAGAGCCGCGCGGGGAACATCCGGGCGTCGTTGCCCGTGCCGGCGTCGAAGGTGCCCTCCAGGTCCCAGTAGGAGGCCTGACGGAAGGCCATCCGCTCGCGCTCGCGGTCGACGACCAGGCGGGTGGCGACGGACTGGACGCGGCCCGCGGAGAGCCCCGACATGACCTTCTTCCACAGCACCGGGCTGACCTCGTAGCCGTAGAGCCGGTCGAGGATGCGGCGCGCCTCCTGGGCCTCGACCAGGTCCATGTCGAGCTCGCGCGGGTTCTCCGCGGCGGCCTGGATCGCCGGCTTGGTGATCTCGTGGAAGACCATCCGCTTGACCGGGATGCCCTTCTTCGGCTTGAGCTCGTCGAGCAGGTGCCAGGCGATCGCCTCACCCTCACGGTCCTCATCGGTGGCGAGGTAGAGCTCGTCGGCGTCCTTGAGCAGGGTCTTGAGCTTGGCGATGTGGCTCTTCTTGTCGCGAGGTACGACGTAGTAGGGCTCGAAGCCGTTGTCCACGTCGACACCGAGGCGGCCCCAGGGCTTGTCCTTGATCTTCGCCGGGGTGTCGGCGGCGCTCTGGGGCAGGTCGCGGATGTGGCCGATGGAGGACTCGACGACGTACCCCTGGCCGAGGTACCCGCCGATGGTGCGGGCCTTGGCCGGAGACTCGACGATCACCAACTTGTGTGCCACTGGGGTCCTTCTTGTCGCTCCTGGGCTGCGGTCGTGGGCGCTCCGAGACCGGCCCACGGCGAGACACGGTAGCGCGTCCGAAATTGTCGGTGTCCGCTGGCAACCTCTGTCGTGGACGGCGAGACCACCCATCGATCCGACCGGAGGTCTGGCGAATGCACTACTACGACTGCCCCTGCGACGAGTGCCGGGGGCCCGACACCGACACCCTGTTCCAGCGCGTGCTGAGCGTGATCGAGCGCCTGGAGCAGGAGCTGGCGCGCCCGCCGCTGAAGGAGTACGAGAGGGCGCTGGCGTGGCTCGAGGCCGCCTGCGGCGGGCCGACCGGCGTGCGGGCGCTCGACACCCGGCCGCTGACCGGGCCGGTCGCACTGCCGGAGGACCAGCGGGTGCGCGAGGTGGCCGGGCTGCTCGACGACGTGGCCCGACAGTTCTACGACGCCGAGACCGGCTGGGCGTTCCGGCGCGGCCTGGTGCGGGTGTGCGAGGTCGACCCGGACCTGGTCGCCGCGTCGGTCCTGCCGGCGTACGTCGCGGCCGGGGTGGCCTGGGCGGTCGGTGAGGCCAACGGCCTCGTCGGGCCGGACCGGCGGGTGACGTCGACGCGGCTGAAGTACGCGCTGGACGTGCCGGGCGCGCCGGCCACCTACGCCCGTCCGATCCGAGCGGCACTGCGCGGGCTGTGGCCCTGGCACACCGAGCACACGCCGATCACGCCCGGCGTGACCACGCTGGGACACCTCGACCTGCTGACCTCCGCCACCCGGGCACAGCTGGTCCGGGTGCGCGAGCATGCGCTCGCCGCCCGGGAGGCGGATCGTGCCGCGGCCTGATCCCAGCGGGCTACCCGCGGATCAGGAAGCCCTCACGCACCAGCTCCTCGGCGATCGGCAGGTAGGTCGCGCGCGCCTCGGCGGCATCGAGGTCGAGCAACTGGGCCAGGGCGTCGATGATCTGGCCCAGGCTCAGGTCGCCGTCGCAGGCCCCCACCAGCGCCGCCTCCACGGTGTCGACCCGACGGGCGCGGCGCAGACCGCGCTGCTGGCGCAGGACCACCGTCGTGGGGTCCTCGGCACCGGGCACGCCGAGGGTCTCCTGTTGCACGTCCTCGGCCCGCAGCAGGACGTCGGCGGGCGAGACC
Organism: Nocardioides sp.; assembly: GCF_035547795.1. GTDB lineage: Bacteria > Actinomycetota > Actinomycetes > Propionibacteriales > Nocardioidaceae > Nocardioides. The sequence goes on along the minus strand of NZ_DASZUF010000100.1, from coordinate 4,769 downwards.
TCGATGTGCGCGACGGCACCCCAGGCGCCGACCGCGGGCGCGATCGGCTGCTCCACGTCGTAGGGCCAGGACAGCAGATCGTGCCGCGGCTGCTCGCCGGTGCGGCGCAGGTTGATCCAGCCGAAGCCGACCGCCTCGATGCCCTGCTCCTCGAACCAGGTCAGCCAGGTGTCGTAGCGGTGCCGGTAGTCCTCGGCATGCGCGGCGCCGGTGGCCGGGTGGTGACCGGCATCCTTGAGCCACAGCTCCACGTAGGCGGCCGGGTCGAGCACCTCGCGTTGCACGACAAAGGCGTCCACGTCCTCATCGTTGCCGACCAGCCAGGTGGCCAGCCGCTCGTCCCAGGGGGTGTCCTTGGCGATGATCCAGTTGGCCAGGATCTGGCACCAGCCGTCGTCGGCGAGCAGACCGGGCGCCGCCCGGACGATGTTCTCCACCACCCGGTCGCCCGGGAGGCCGGAGTCGCGGTAGACCAGCCGCTCCCCCGTTGCAGGCGAGATCACGAACGGCGGGTTGGTGGCGATCAGGTCGAAGCGCTCACCGGCGACCGGCTCGAAGAACGACCCGTCCCGGACGTCGACCTTGTCGCTCACCCCGTTGAGGGCGGCGTTGAACCGGGTCACCCACAGGGCACGCCGGTTGACGTCGGTGGCGACCACCCGGTCGCTGTGCGCGGCCAGATGCAGCGCCTGGACCCCGCAGCCGGTGCCCAGGTCGAGCGAGCGGCCGACATGGTGGCGCAGGGTGAGCTGGGCCAGCGACGTCGAGGCGGGGCTGATGCCGAGCACGTGGTCGGCGCCGACCCGCTGCGGCAGCCCGTCCAGACCCGGGGTCAGGTCGGAGACGACCCACAGGTCGACCGGGGAGCCCGGCCCGGCGTCCGCCGCGTAGGGGCGCACGTCCAGCCGCGCCGCGACCTCACCCACGGACTGGGCCAGGATGCCTTCGACGGCGAGCCGGTCCACCAGCCCGGGCAGCGCGGCCTCGGCCTGCTCCAGGGCGACCGGCGCCTGGAGGAGGAAGAGCCGCACGAGGGTCTCCAGCGGCGTACCGCCGGTGGTGCGGCGCAGGCCCGGCACCGTCTCGTTGCGGGCCAGCGCGTCGTGCGCGAGCGGGCCGAGCAGTTCGGCGACGCCGTCGTAGGTGAAACCGGCGCGCTCAAGGGCTTCGCGCAGCCGCAGGGGGAGGTCGCTCACCTGAGCGAGCCTAGGGGTTGGCGCCGCCTCAGCTGGCGGCGAGTGCGGCCTCGGCGCTGTCGTGGATGTCGAAGACCTTGGCCAGACCGGTGATCCGGAAGATCTTGAGCAGCCGGTCCTGAGTGCAGACCAGGCGCAGGGCGCCGTCGTGTGCGCGCACCTTCTTCAGGCCACCGACCAGCACGCCCAGACCGGTCGAGTCGAGGAACTCCACGTCCTCCAGGTCGACCACGAGCTGGTAGGCGCCCGCACCGACGAGTTCGGTGATCTTGTCGCGCAACTTGGGTGCCGTGTAGACGTCGATCTCACCACCGACGGCGACGACGGTCGTCGCACCGACCTCGCGGGTGGTCAGAGTCAGATCCACGTGAGCACTCCTCAGGCTTCGTCTGGCTCGAGCATCGCGTGGCCCCGAGCCGAAGGCAATGTAACCACGCAACGAGCCCGCGCGGGTAAAGTCACCGCTTACTGTGCGGTAATGCCCGGCGGCTCGTAGGCGTGGTCTTGTCAGTGCTCTTTGCGAGAATCGACTGGTGACCTCCTCCACCCTGCCCGGCGCTCGGCACGGCGCCGCCGTCGGCGAGATCGTGCACCGACTCGCCGCCGTGCCGGGCCGCGAGGGCAGGCTGACACACCTGGAGGAGATGCCGCCGCGGACGGCGGTCACGGCACCGTGGCCGGCCTGGGTGCCCGAGGAGATCGCCGCCGCATTCCGCCGGCAGGGCGTCGCCGAGCCATGGCGGCACCAGGCGGTCGCGGCCGAGGCGGCGTACGCCGGTGACCACGTGGTGCTGGCGACCGGCACCGCCTCCGGCAAGTCGCTGGCCTACCAGCTGCCGGCGCTGACCACGGTGCTCGGCAGCCGCGGCCGGCGCGGCGAGCGAGGCGCGACGGTGCTCTACCTGGCGCCGACCAAGGCGCTGGCCCAGGACCAGCTCAGCCGCATCCGCGCACTGGGCCTCGACGTCCGAGTGACCACCCACGACGGCGACAGCTCTCGCGAGCAGCGCGACTGGGCGCGCGAGCACGGCGAGTACCTGCTCACCAATCCGGACATGTTGCATCGCTCGATGCTGCCCGGACACGCGCGCTGGGCGGCGTTCTTCAGCTCCCTGCGCTACGTCGTCATCGACGAGTGCCACCACTACCGCGGTGTGTTCGGTGCCCACGTCGCCCATGTGCTGCGCCGGCTGCGCCGGATCTGCGCGGCGTACGGCGCCTCGCCCACGTTCGTGCTCGCATCCGCGACGGTGGCCGAGCCGGAGGTCGCGGCCGCGCGGCTGACCGGGCTACCAGTGCTGCCGGTCACGACCGACGCGTCGCCACGTGGCCGGGTCAGCCTGGCACTGTGGCAGCCACCGCTGACGTCGTACGCCGGAGAGAACGGCGCGCCCGTGCGACGCGCCGCCTCCTCGGAGACCGCCGACCTGCTGGCCGACCTGGTCTCCTCCGACGTGCGGACACTGGCATTCGTGCGCTCACGGGTCGGCGCCGAGCAGGTCGCGATGACAGCGGCGGGCCTCCTCGCCGAGGTCGATCCGTCGCTGCCTGGCCGGGTCGCCGCCTATCGCGGCGGCTACCTGCCCGAGGAGCGCCGGGCGATCGAGGCCAGCCTGCGCGCGGGTGAACTGCTCGGTCTGGCCGCGACGAACGCGCTCGAGCTCGGCATCGACATCAGCGGCCTGGACGCGGTGGTGATGGCCGGCTACCCCGGCCGCCGAGCCGCGCTGTGGCAGCAGGTCGGTCGGGCCGGCCGCGGCGCCGGCGACGCGCTCGGGGTGATGGTGGCGCGCGACGACCCGCTCGACACCTACCTGGTCACCCATCCCGAAGCGCTGCTCGGGGCGCCGGTCGAGGCGACCGTGTTCGACCCGGACAACCCCTACGTGCTCGGGCCGCAGCTGTGTGCGGCCGCGCAGGAGATCCCGCTCACCGAGGCCGACCTGCCGATCTTCGGGCCGACCGCGGCGAGCGTCGTGGCCCGGCTGACCGAGGCCGGGCTGTTGCGCAAGCGGCCGCGCGGCTGGTTCTGGACCGACCGACGGCGGGCGGCCGACCTCGCCGACATCCGATCGGCCGGCGGCAGCCCGGTGCAGCTGATCGAGGAGGAGACCGGCCGCGTGGTCGGTACCGTCGATGCATCCAGCGCGCACGGCACCGCCCATCGAGGCGCCGTCTACGTCCACCGCGGCGAGACCTATCTCGTCCGCGACCTCGACCTGGACGAGCATGTGGCCGTGATCGGCCGAGCGGAGCCCGGCTACACCACCTCGGCGCGCGAGGTCACCGACATCTCGATCGTCGCCGAGCATCGGCATGAACGGTGGGGAGAGTGCCGGCTCGCCTACGGCGAGGTGGACGTCACCCACCGGGTCGTCGCCTTCCTGCGCCGTCGGCAGCCAGGGGGTGAGATTCTCGGCGAGGAGCCGCTTGACCTGCCCGAGCGGACGCTGCGCACCAGCGCGGTGTGGTGGACGGTGCCCGACGACGCACTTGCCGAGGCCGGGCTGACCGCGTCTGACCTGCCCGGCGCCGCGCACGCCGCCGAGCACTGTTCGATCGGGCTACTGCCGCTCATCGCGACCTGCGACCGCTGGGACATCGGCGGAGTGAGCACAGCCCGCCACGCCGACACCGGGTTGCTGACGGTGTTCGTCTACGACGGCCACCCCGGTGGCGCGGGCTTCGCCGAGCGCGGCTTCGCGGCGGCCCGGGAGTGGCTGACGGCGACCCGCGACACAATCCTGGCCTGCGAGTGCGACGACGGCTGCCCCTCGTGCATTCAGTCGCCCAAGTGCGGCAACCAGAACAACCCGCTGGACAAGGCCGGTGCGGCCCGTCTGCTGACGCTGCTGCTCGGCGCGGCGTAGCCTCTCGCCATGCTGCTGCTCGGACTCGTCCTCATCGTCGTCGGCGTGCTGGTCCTGCTCGCGGGCATCTTCACGGCCGGGGACGCGGGCAACGCCAGCCTGATCGGCATCCACCTCGGCGCGACCGCCGTCTTCCTGCTCGGCTTCTTCGCCGGCGTCGCCATCCTGTGGGGATTCTCGCTCTCGAAGTTCGGCGGCAAGCGGCAGCTGCGCCAACGCAAGGAGCAGCGCCGACTCCAGGGGCTGGCCGCCAAGCTGGAGAAGATCGAGGACGGGCGCCGCGAGGACGAGGGCGGCGAGCACGAGGCCTGAGCGCCAGGGCGATCAGCGCGAGAGTTGAGCAGTCAGCGAGCCGGCGCCGCCTGCCAGGTCACCGAGATCGTCTGTGCGGGGCAAGACTCGGGTGCGACCGGCCCGGGACGAGACCGAATCCAGGATGCAGCCCGGGTCCAGGATGCAGCCCGGGCCAGGGTCCGGGCGAGTCCGGGGTCCGGGCGGCTCGGCCTGAGACCGGGCCTCCTGAGGCTGGCGCTCCTGATGGCCCAACCCCAACACTGGCCCCATGAATCGCCCCGGGTTTCGTGGAGGCTCGGTTAGTTGGATCCGACCTCGGTGAGGACCGGGTTCTGACGGTAGTGCTTGACGGGCTGGCATGCCCAGTGGTTGGCCTCGAACTCGGCTGGCGGGACGAGTCCGATCTCGC
>NZ_DASZUF010000099.1:0-4760 GCF_035547795.1 Nocardioides sp. | reverse complement strand
CCCCCCCGCGGCCGGACGACGGTGCCGGTCAACGCCAGGGCGCTCGCCGCCCGGGTCGCCGGGCAGGAGGTCCGGGACCGCTACGGGCAGTCGACCTTCGGGTTCACGCCGATCCTGCTCGCGGCGTGGGACCAGGCGGCCGCGACGGCCGGCGAGATGCCGGAGCCGACGACGGAGCATCTGCAGACGTTCAACTGGCGATCCTTCGGTCCGGACGTCGAGCCCACCGTCGTCGCCACCGCACGGTGGGCCGCGCTGCGCGGGCTGCCCGCGCAGGCCGACCTGCTCGTGGTCACCGACCGCCCGGACGCGGCGACCCGGGCCACCGTCCTCGAGCTGGTGCGTGGCACCGACAGCGCGGTCGTGGTCACGACCGGACGCCCGCACGCCGAGCTCGCCGCCGGCGTACCGGCGGGGACCGTCATCCTCGACCTGGCCGCGCTTGCGCAGTGGCACCTGATGGACGCCGGAGGACGGGAGGACCTGCTCGCCACCGTGATCGTGCAGGCCGGCGCACGGGCGGTCCACGTCGTCGGCTCGGAGGTCGGCGCCGCTGCGGTGGCTCGCTACCGGCGCCTCATCGCCGCCGGCGGCGCCGAGGTGGTCGCCCCGGCCGGTGCCCAGGAGCGGGGCGTGGAGGGCGAGCGGTCGCTTCGTGTCAGCGTCATCCTGCCCACCTACCGCGGCGACGCATGGGTCGGCGGCTGCCTGGAGTCGGTGGCTGCGCAGACCGTGCCGGTCGGCTCCTACGAGATCGTCGTCGTACAGAACGGTCCGCCGACCCGCACGCCGCAGATCGTGGCGGACTTCGCCGCCCGGCACCCCGGCATCCAGGTCCAGCTCATCGAGACCGAGACGCCCGGGCTCTCACACGCCCGCAACCTCGGCCTCGACGCGGCCCAGGGGGAGTACGTCGTCTTCGTCGACGACGACGACCGGTTCGGGCCGCAGCACCTGGAGGCGCTGCTCTCGGTGGCCGGACCCGACGCCGTCGGCGGCACCATCGTCTCCTTCGTGGACGACGGCGACTTCGCCCGACCGAGCCTGGACAACTACATCACCAATGGTCTGCTGCCCTTCCTCGGGCGGCGGGTCGCGCACCACAACCTGGTGACGTTCCTGACCTATCCGTGGGCCAAGATCGTGCGCACCGACCTGGCCCGCAAGGTCCGTTTCGACGAGAGCCTCCCGATCGGCGAGGACGTGGTGTTCTGGGCGGCGCTGGTGGCCTCGGACCGGCTGCAGTTGCGGCTGGCCGAGGCGGGCGCCGACGCGGCGTACCTCTACAACGTCCGGCCGGGCAGCCTGATGGACCATGCCGCCGAGCACTCCTGGGAGCGCGACGTCGAGCGCCATCTGCCGGTGATCGCGGCCCTGGAGGGCATCACCTCCGACGATCCCTTCATCGAGTGGATGGTGCGCGAGGCGGAGGAGCGCCACTGGGTGGGCATCTCGGGGCCGTACCTGACGCAGCACCCCGAGGAGTACCAGCGGCTCGCCGAGGAGGCCGCTCGGCTGAACCTGCGCAACGTGCCGTGGCGCGCGCTGGGCTGCGTCGAGATCCCGTACGTCGAGCCGCCGGGGCGGGTCCCGGTCGAGGTCACCGAGCCACGCCGGCACCTGGCGCTGTTCCGCTCCGGTCCAACCTCGCTGCACCCGCACGCGGTGGCGCGGCTGGAACGGCAGAACTTCGACTACTGCCTCTCCTGGTTCGGCGCGGACGACCCCGCCGACCTGGGCATGGCCGACGGCGCCCGCTTCGTCCACCGGGTGAAGGGCCCCAAGTGGCCGGGGGTGTACGCCACCCTGGTGGAGTACCGCGACGTCGTCGACCGCTACGACTACGTCTGGCTGCCCGACGACGACCTGATGTGCGTGCCCGAGCAGGTCTCGGAGATGTTCGACATCGCCGCCCAGCTGAGGCTGGATCTCGCCCAGCCGGCGCTGGACCCGAAGTCCTACTTCAGCTATCCGATCACGCTGCGCCATCCGCGCTTCCAGGTGCGGTGGACCAGCTTCGTCGAGGTGATGGCGCCGCTGCTCTCCACGCCGTTCCTGTGGAAGGTGCTGCCCACCATCGAGCAGAACGTCACCGGCTGGGGGCTGGACTTCGTCTGGCCGACGATGACCTCCATCGGGAAGATGGCGATCATCGACGAGACGCCGGTGCTGCACACCCGTCCGGTCGGCGGCCCCAACTACGCCGCCGCCAAGCAGGCCGGTGGGCGCAGCCCCGAGGAGGAGCTGGAGTGGACCATCCGCCACTACGGCATCCAGCACCCGTGGGACCACCAGATCGCGTACGGCGGGCTGCTCTACAACGGTGACGTGGCGGTGCTCGGGCCGGACGCGCGGGCGGCCACGCCGCTGATCAGGGCGGTCCAGGGCTCCTGGCGCCCGTGGGAAAGCGGGACGCCGCAGCTGGAGCGCTACCTGCGCAACCACGTCCTGGTGGCCGAGGGCCAGGCGCCGTACGGCATCCCGCCGGCGGAGGTGCCGGCGCACATGGCGCGGGCGCTGACGGAGGCCGGCCTCCTGGACGGACCCCAGCCGGTGGACGGCTGATGGCGCCGGCGATCAGCGTGGTCGTGCCGACGTACCGCGGCCACGAGTGGATCGAGGGCTGCCTCGACTCGGTGGCGGCGCAGACGGTGGCCCGCGACCTGTTCGAGATCGTCGTGGTGCGCAACGGCCCCGACTCCGGCACCGACGCGCTCGTCGCGGCCTGGTGCGCCGGACATCCGGACGTCGTGGTCCAGTACCTGACCACCGAGACGGCCAGCCTGCCGGGCGCGGAGAACCTCGCCCTCGACGCCGCCCGCGGCGCCTGGGTCACGTTCCTCGACGACGACGACCGGCTCGCGCCTCGGCACCTCGAGGCGCTGCTGGCCGTCGCGACGCCGGGCGTGGTGGCGGTCGCCCCGATCGGCATGGTGTACGACGGCGACTTCGCCGCGCCGCGCTTCGACAACTGGCTGACCGCGCCGCTGCTGCCGTACGGCGGCAGCGACCTGGAGATGGGCCAGGTCGGTAACTGCGTCCACACCGTGCACGCCAAGCTGATCCCGGCCGAGATCGCCCGCCGCATCCGGTTCGACGAGACGCTCAAGCCCGGTGAGGACACCGTGCTACTCCTGCGCGTCCTGGCCGAGGGCCCGCTGCGGCTGGCGCTGACCGAGCTCACCGCCGACGCGGCCTATCTGTACCAGCAGCGCGCCGGCACCATCACCACCCAGGAGCGGACCTGGGACTTCGCGATCCGCGCCCACCTGGACGCGATCGCGGCCGTCGATGCCGTCGTGAGTGACGACGAGGATGTGGTGGCGATCCGCCGCACCCTGGTGCGCAACTTCCTGATCACGGTGCGCAGCTACGCCCGCGCCCATCCGGAGCAGGCCGCCAAGGTCGACCTGGCGGTGCGGGAGCGAGCGCTGCGCGAGGTGCCATGGGACGTCCTGCACGAGGGGCGCGCCGTCGAGCTGGCCATCCTCGACCTGGGCGACCGGGAGAGCATCGGCGCCTTCATCGAGCGCGGGGTGGTCGCCGACCTGCTCGCGCTGCCGCTCCTCGCGACTGCCGACGAGGCGGACCGGCAGGACGCGCTGGCGCTCAGCGAGCGCCTCCTCAACGCCGAGGGCGCACCGGTGGCCTGGGCGACACCGGGCGCGCTGGCCGGCGACGTGCGGGCGTTGGTCGACCAGCTCGCCGCGGGCCGCGACGGCTATGCCCTGTGGACCGGCGCCGGGGCGGTCGGGCTGCTCCTGGGCGCGCTGGTCAAGCTCGCCGCGCCGCAGCTGCGCTGGACGGCCCGGCTGACGCCGGGCGGGGGAGCGGGCCTCGACGTACCCGCGCGGGCGGACGAGACCCTGCACGTGCTGGCGGCCGGGCTGGCGGCGGCCGGGCTCGGCCTGGAGGAGTTCCCCGAGACGATGGGCATGCTGGCCGAGCTGGTCGCCTGCGGGCTCGCCGACGAACTGGTCGTCTCGACACAACAGCAGCTGGAGGACCTGGTCGAGCGCTGCCCGGACGAGCGGTTCGCCGCACGCGTCAGGAAGCGCGCCCGCCTCTCCGACGCCGGCGCGGCCCAGCTGAGCCGGCGACTGCGGCGACGCCAGGGCAGGGGCCGCCCGGATTGACCCAGGAGCGGATCGGTGGGACTCTGGTAGACGGCCCGTCCGGGCCTCTCACACGATCCGACGAAGGAACGTTCCTCCATGGCCAAGGCGCTTCTCGGCTACATGCAAAGCGACCTCCGGACGCCGCACCACCTCCTGGCCGAGAATGCTCGGCTTCGTGCGCGCGTGCAGGAGCTCGAGCAGCTCGTCCTCACCCTCAAGAACGAGAACGACTCCCTGGTCTCGGCTCACGCCGACCTGCTCGAGTCCTCGATCCAGGAGATGCAGCCCGCCTGACGGGCTCCGCCCCACCCCCGCGAGCCGCCCCCGACGTGATGTCGGAGGCGGCTCTTTCCGCTCTCAGTGGGCGGCCTCCTCGCGGGCCCGCATCGGCAGCAGGAACGCCGAGGTGAAGCTGACCGCGTAGCAGACCAGCGTCACCCACACCACCCACCGGGTGGCGACCTCGTAGCCGTGCTGCGGGATCCAGTGGAAGAAGAACGTTCCCAGGACCGCGACGCCGAGCGCGCCGGCGAACTGCTGGACGGCGTTGAGCAGGCCCGAGCCGGAGCCGACCTCCTGGTCGCTGAGGTCGGCCAGCACGATGTCGAACAACGGCGCGAAGATCAGCCCGCTGCCCAGTCC
>NZ_DASZUF010000098.1:0-1895 GCF_035547795.1 Nocardioides sp. | reverse complement strand
AGAGGTCACCTTTGGCGCGCCGAGTGTCCATCGCTGGACACTCGACCGGCCGAAAGTGACCTCTCGACCGGCCGGAAGTGACCTCTCGACGTCAGAGGGCGGGGAACCAGATCTCGATCTCCCGGGCGGCCGACTCGGGCGCATCCGAGCCGTGCACCAGGTTCTGCTGCACCGCGGTGCCCCAGTCCCGGCCGAGGTCGCCGCGGATGGTGCCGGGCGCGGCGGTGGTCGGGTCGGTGGCGCCGGCCAGCGACCGGAAGCCCTCGATCACGCGCTCACCCTCGAGCACCATCGCCACCACCGGGCCGGAGAGCATGAACTCCACCAGTGGCTCGTAGAACGGCTTGCCCTCGTGCTCGGCGTAGTGCTGGGCGAGCACCTCGCGGGTGGCGGTGCGCAGGTCCAGGGCGACCAGCGTGTAACCCTTCGCCTCGATCCGGCGCAGGATCTCACCGGTGAGGCCGCGGCGTACGCCGTCGGGCTTGACGAGGACGAGGGTGCGCTGAGTCATGCGGCGAGGTTATCCGGGGGCTCCGGGTCAGGCGAAGTCGGCCTCGACCCGACGCATCGCGTCGGCGACCGGATGGGCCCCGAGCCCCTCGATCACGCCGCGCCGGTCGGCCGCGGAGCGGTTCTGCGAGAGCTTCGCCTTGGCCTCGATCCGCTCGACCCGCAACTCGAGGCCCACGATCGCCTTGAGCATCGCGTCGAGGTAGCCCTCGGGCGCGTCCCCGACCTGCCACCGGTCCGGGAAGCCCGCCTCGTGTCGGTCGGTGAGCCGCGCCACCGCGCCGCGCAGCCAGTCGGGGTCCTCGATGACCCGAGCACGGCCGGCGAGATGGACGGCCGCGTAGTTCCAGGTGGGCACGACCTTGCCGTGTTCGGCCTTGGCGGCGTACCAGCCCGGATGGATGTAGCCCTGCGGACCGGTGCACACCAGCAGCGCCGGGGTGTCCTGGGCGATCGCTCGCCACTGCGGATTGGCCCGGGCGAGGTGGGCGATCACGGTGTCCCCCTCCCACAGCACGGGTAGCAGGGTGGCGACCGGATAGCCGGCCGGGCCGGTGGTGATCAGCTCGCCGGCGCCGAGGTCGGCGACCAGCGCGCGGGCCGCCTGCTCGTCGATGGCGTTGAAGTGCGGAACGTACATGTCTCTCCTCAGGCGAGTCCCGCCGCGCGACCGCGGACGTCCGCGGGTATGGCGCCGTCCGCGTCCGCGGCCGTGACCGGCGCCAGGGCGACCCGGCGGACCGGGATGACGCCGGCCCAGCCACCGGCGTCGACGTCGGCGGGATCGTCGACCGGGTCGCCCGCCCGCTCCTTCATGCTCGCCTCGACGAGCGGCAGCGCGAGCACGGCGGTGGCGGCCAGCTCCTTGCGGGTCGGCTCACGCAGCGTGGCCGAGCGGCCGGGGATCATCTGGTCGATGACGAGGTCGAGCGCACGTCGGCGCTCGGCCAGGTCCTCGACGAGCCGGGCGCGGCCGATGACGACCGCGCTGCGGTAGTTCATCGAGTGGTGGAAGCCGCTGCGCGCCGCGACCAGGCCGTCCAGCTCGGTGACCGTCACGCAGACATCGTGCTCCAGGGCCTGGGTCAGCCATCCGGCCGCCACCGAGCCGTGCAGGTAGAGCGTGCCGCCGCGATCGGGTCCGTCCGGGTCGACGCCGTACGCCGTCGGCAGCACCACCGGATGCGTCCCCAGCACGACCCCCAGATGCGCGACCAGCCCCTGGGCCAGGAACGCGTGCAGCCGCTCCCGGTCCTCGACCGCACGGTTGCGGCCACGGTTGATCCGGGTGCGGGGCGTCGGCGAGAGGGCTGTCGTCACGCCGCTATCCTGATCCGCAAGTGGCCTGCGCACACGGGCCAATCCGTGACGATTCCAACAGGACA
>NZ_DASZUF010000097.1:0-11173 GCF_035547795.1 Nocardioides sp. | reverse complement strand
GCGCTGCGCCGGCGCGGGCTGCGCGAGCTGTGGGCGCCGGAGTCGGAGGAGTTCGACGACGTGCTGGCGCATCTGCGCGGGCGCGACCTGACCGGCAAGCGGATCGTGGTGCAGGAGCACGGCCAGTCGTTGTCGATGGTGGCCCACGCGCTGCGCCGGCAGGGCGCGAGGGTGGAGACGGTGACGGTCTACCGGGTGGCCTCGGCGGTCGATCCCACCCCGGTCTTCGCGCTGGTGGACCTGGTCGCCGACGGGGTGCTGGACGCCGTCACGTTCACCTCGGCGCCGGCGGTGGCGGCGTTCATGGAGGCGGCCGGCTCGGTCGGGCGGCGCGACGAGGTCGTCGCGGCGTTCCAGGCCGACGTGGTGGCCGCGTGCGTGGGCCCGGTGACCGCCGCGGCCTTCGAGCTGTGGGGCGTGCCGACGATCTTCCCGGAGCGGTCCCGGACGGCGGCCATGGTCAAGCAGCTGGAGGTGGAGCTGCCCTCGCGGCGGGCGGGTCTCTCGGTCGCACTGGCCGGCGGGCGCACCCTGTTGCTGCACGGCGACGACGTCCTGCTCGACGGGGTCGAGGTCAGGCTCTCGCCGGCTCCGGCCGCCGTCCTCCAAGCGCTGGTCGCCAACCCGGGTGTCGTCGTCTCGCGGCAGGCGCTGCTCGCTCAGCTGCCCTCCGGCACGGCCGGCTCCGAGCACGCCGTCGAGATGGCGGTGGCTCGACTGCGCTCGGCGCTGGGCACCCGCGCGGTGCAGACGGTGGTCAAGCGGGGCTACCGGCTGGCGGTGGCGCCGGGTTAGCGCTCCGGGCGCGGGGTTACCGGACGGCATGGCCGACAGCCCCCACAACCACGACCGGATCGCCGGCTACCTCACCGTGATGTCGGTGTTCGGCGGCGTGGTCAGCGGCACCGCCGCCATCGCCCGGCTGCGCGGCCGCGGCCTGCCGACGTCGTACGCGATTCCCGATCTGGTGCTCGGCGCGATCGCCACCCACAAGTTCGCCCGGGTGCTGAGCAAGGACGGGGTGACGACACCGATCCGGGCCCCGTTCACCGAGTTCGAGGAGAACATCGGCTCGGCGGAGGTGCAGGAGTCGCCCCGCCCGGAGCCGGCCCGGCACGTGGTCGGCGAGCTGATCACCTGCCCGTTCTGCCTGGCGCCGTGGATCGCCTCGACGTACGTCGCCCTGCTCACGCTGGCCCCGCGGGTGGCCCGCGCCTGGGCGGCGGTGTTCAGCATGGTGGCCGGCTCGGACTTCCTGCAGCACACCTACGCGCACGTGAGGACCGACTGATGAGCCATCCACGTCTCGCCGTCGTCACCGGGAGCGACTCGGGCATCGGTGCCGCGACCGCCTCGCTGCTGGCCGCGGAGGGCTACGACCTCGGCCTGACCTTCCACCACGACGAGGAGTCGCTGCTGGAGACGGTGCAGGCGGTGGAACAGCGCGGGCAGCGCTGTTTCGTCGAGCCGTACGACGCCAGCAGCACTCGGGCCGGCGACGTCGTCGACAGCCTGGCCGAGCGGCTCGGCGGCCTGGGGGTGGTCGTCAACGTCGCCGGCACCGGACACAACGACCGTGCCCTCGACCTGTCCTATGACCGCTGGCGGCAGGTGCTCGCCACCGACCTGGACGGGCCGTTCCTGGTGGCGCAGCGGGCCGCCCAGCGGATGGTGGACGCGGGCGAGGGCGGCCGGATCGTGAACGTGACCAGCGTGCACGAGCACGTTCCGCGCTACGGCTCGGCCGCCTACTGCGCGGCCAAGGCAGGACTGGGCGGCCTGACCAAGGTGATGGCGCTGGAGCTGGCCGAGCACGGCATCACCGTCAACGCCGTCGCGCCCGGCGAGATCGCCACCGAGATGACCGGGACGCCGGAGGCGGACGCCTACCGGACCGACCGGCCGGGCAACCCCACCGGACGGCCCGGGCACGTCGACGAGGTCGCCTCGGTGATCGGGTTCCTCTGCTCGCCCCGGGCGGCGTACGTCACCGGTGCCTCCTACGTCGTGGACGGCGGGCTGATGCTGATGGCCGCCCACGGTCACGACCTGCAGTCGCAGGAGTGGCGCACCGTCTGATCCCGGCTTACCCCAGTTCCGGTATATCAGCGCCCATCCGACCCACCGGCGAGCGGTGGCCGAGAGGCTCGACGCCGTTGTGCATGGGGCACAAGACATGGGGCGAGATCATGGGGAAGAACATCGGGCGCGTGTGCGCCCTCGTGATGCTGGTCGCGGGAACGCTGGTGTCGGTCGGGGCGGGTCGGGCCGGCGCGACCGCAGCGGCTCCGGCCTGCACGGCGACCACCGAATACCGCTACGCCATGGTGATCCCGGGGACGCCGGCGGTCACCGCGACGCAGTACCGCGTCCGCACCCGCGCCGCGCTGTACGGCACCGAGGAGATCAAGAGCATCCTGGGCTGGGACTTCGTCGACGGCGGTACGACGAGCGTCGCCGGGCAGACCGTCGCGGGGCACTGGGCCGCGGGTGACGCCGGCACGTGGTACGTCATCCCGGCCGTGATCATCAACATCGTGTGGGGGCCGTCCGGCGTACCGCCGAGCGTGCTGGGCACCGGCACCGTCTCGCTGTCGGCGTACGGCGGCCCGCACGTCGTCGTGCACTACGACGCCCACCAGGTGACGACGGACGACGGCTACACCGCCTGGGGTCCGTGGAGTGGCTGGTCGACCGACGATCCGGGTGCCGACACCGACACCCAGCAGGCACAGTCTCGGACCGTCGTGGTGACTCCCGCGGTCCCGGACCAGACGATCTACTACGTGCCGAACACCTGGGACTCGACCACGCTCACCGACGCGAACTGGACCACCGACATCCTGCCTGCGCCCTGGTATGTCGTCGACCAGCGCACGGTGACCGTGGCGGCGGCGTGCGTCATCCCAGCGGGCCACGACACGCACCCGAGCGGCGAGGCCAGCCTGAGCTGCGGGCCGAGCACGTCGAAGGTCACGCTGAAGGTGCGCCGCGACGGCACCCTGCACGGTCACCAGGTGCGCGCCAAGATCCGGATCGGTGGCCTGCAGCCGGGCGCCACCGCCTCGGGCACGGCCACCCTGATCGGGCCGTCGGCGCGCAAGCACGTCCCCGCGTCGGCGCCGCGGGTGGGCACGGTCCGGTTCCGCCACGGCAACGGCACCGCGGCCGTGGCGCTGCGCGTGACCCGGCCGGGCCACTACGCGTGGGTGATCTCGGCCGACGGCAGCAGCACCCGCTGCCGTCCGCCTGCGCTCGCGCACCGGCCGCGACCCGACATCACGCACGTGCCCACGGGGTACGACGGCGAGGTCGCCGTCGCCGGCCGGCACGCGGTGCCCGCGCTGTCGATCCCGGCGCTCGGCATCCACGCCTCGGTCCGGACCGTCGGCTCCTCGGCGGGCTCGATGAACGTCCCGGGCGGAGCCCACACGGTTGGCTGGCTCGCCTCGTCGGCGGCGCCCGGTGAGCTGATCGGCACGACGGTGGTCGCCGGCCACGTCTCCGACCGCAGTGACCACCCCGGGGCGCTGTGGAACCTGCGCGACGCCGCCCGGGGCCAGGTCGTGACGCTCGACGGTCACCGATTCCGGGTGCGCAGCGTGTCGTCGTACCTGCGCTCGAAGCCGCTGCCGCGCAGCCTGTTCGCCACCACCGGGGCCCACCGCCTGGTGCTGATCACCTGCACCGGACGGGAGTCACTGCCCGGCGGGCACTTCCACTACACCCGCAACCTGGTCGTCGTGGCGACGCCGATCCGATGAGCGCTGTCAGCGGAAGTCGATCAGCAGCAGTTCGTCGCCACCGTCGTCGCTCGGCCCGTCGGTGACCACGCGCGGCAGCCGGGTCGCGGTGTCGGTGGTGAGCCGGGTGGCGGTGGTGGCGGTGTCGACGCTGCTACCGGTGGCGCCGGTGCCGACCGGCGCCACCGGGACCGGCTTCACCCGGGCGTGCTCCAGCACGGCGCTGCGGAAGACCCGGCACCGGTAGGGCAGTTGCATGCCGTCCATGCCGCGGCCGTAGTCGTCGTAGAACGCCAGCACTTCGGCGCGCTTGGCCTCGCGCTCCTCATCGGTCGCGGTGTTGAGGTTGGAGCGGGAGAGCACCAGGTCCTGGATCGACTCGCGGTTGATCACCTGCCAGAACCGGAACTCGTTCTCCTCGACGGCGCTGAACAGCCCGGAGTCGTCCAGGTCGGCGGTCGGCGACACCTTCTGCTCGGGGCGACCGATCATCGCGTCCAGTCGGCGCACCCACGGGATCCGCTTGTCGCGCTGGTTGTGGATCACCACGATGCGCCCACCGGGAGCCAGCACCCGCGCGATCTCCGGGAGCGCCCGGTCCAGGTCGAACCAGTGGAACGCCTGCCCCGTGACCACCGCGTCGTACTGCTGGTCGGCGGCGGGGATCTGCTCGGCCGAGCCGACCGTGGCGCGCACGTCGGGCAGCTTCGCGGAGAGTACGTCGAGCATCTGCTCGTCCGGCTCGGTCGCGAACACCTCGTGCCCCAGGCCCACCAGTACCTCGGTGAGCTTGCCCGTCCCGGCGCCGAGCTCGAGCACCCGCAGCGGCTTCTCCCCGAGCGCCCAGGCCACCGCCTCGGCGGGATAGCTGGGCCGGCCGCGGTCGTAGGACGCGGCGAAGGTTCCGAAGGAGAGGGCGGGATCGGTCATCCCCGCCAGGATAGGCCGGTCTAGGCTCAACCCTCGTGACCGACGACCCTCTGGCCTGGCTCGTGTCGCTGGAGGGTGTGGCCTCGGCGTACGCCGCCGCCCGCGACGGCATCGACGTGATGCTGCGCGACCGGGGCCTGCGCCGTACCTCTCCCGAGATCACCGCCGAGTCCCTGCTGCGCGGCGCGCACGCTTCGGCGGTGCTGGAGGGCTCGACCTCCACCCTCGAGGAGATCCGCTCCTCCGGCGGCGACGAGGTGGCGCAGGACGCGGTCCGGCTCTCGGTCGAGCTGCTGTCGCTGGTGCCGGTGATCAGGCGGACACCGTTGCAGGCCTTCGCCCGGATGCATGTCCTGGCGGGCGGGTCCGGGCATCCGCGGGGGAGCGAGCAGGCGGGCCGGCTGCGGTCGCTGTCGCAGATGCTGCTCGCGCCGACCAGAGTCCCGGCGCTGGTGGTCGCGGCGCTGGTGCATGCCGACCTGGCCACCGTGGCGCCGTTCGACTCGCGCAACGGGCTCGTCGCCCGGGCCGCGGAGCGACTCGTCCTGGTGGCCCGCGGGGTGGACGAGAAGTCGCTGGTGGTGCCCGAGGCCGGGCACCTGGCGCTGCGGCAGGCCTACGAGTCGAACCTGCGCGGGTACGCCTCCGGGACGCGGCCGGGACTGCACTCGTGGCTGCTGTACGGCGCGGAGGCGTTCAGCGCGGGCGCCGAGGCCTCGCCGCTGCGGGACCCGAAATAGCTGGTGGCACCCGATCGCTTGACCGAGTGCCACCGCGAACACGTGTCGCGGGGCTACCAGGCGTGCATCATCAACTGCTGCCGCGGGACTGATTCCCGACTTCGGCGCGCCCTGTAGGAAGGGTAGATCGCCGCGTGGGTACCCCTTGTCACGTGTGGGTTCTTGAGTTGTCCTAAGACCGTTCTACGCCTCTTGCCCGGACGCTTCAAGGGTTGACTTGTGCCGGTTGTGGAGGATCATTCCTCCCCTTCCGAACGTGCCTCCGGGGTGGCTTCGGGATGGCTTCGGGATGGCTTCGGGGTGGGCCCGGGCGCGGGCTCAGGCGCCCTCGCGGCGGCGCGCCCGGGCGCCGGCCCACAGCACCCCGCCGAGCGCCACGACACCGCCCACGGCGATCGCGGCCAGGGTCGGGCCCGCCGGCGGCAGGGAGCTGCGCAGCGCGACCGGCTTGGTGAAGACGAGGATCGGCCAGTCGCGCTCCTTGGCGATGCGGCGCAGCTCCTTGTCGGGATTGACCGCGTAGGGATGGCCGACCGCCGCCAGCATCGGCTCGTCGGTCATCGAGTCGGAATAGGCGTAGCACCGGGCCAGGTCGTAGCCCTTGTCGGCGGCCAGCTCGCGCATCGCCTCGGCCTTGCCCTCGGCATAGGCGTAGAAGGCGATGGTGCCGGTATAGCGACCCTCCTCGACCTCCATCCGGGTGGCGATGACGTGGTCGGCGCCGAGCAGTTCCCCGATCGGCTCGACGACCTCGGTGCCGCTGGCGCTCACGATCACCACGTCGCGGCCCTCGGCGTGGTGCTGCTCGATGAGCTGGACAGCCTCGTCGTACACGAGGGGGTCGACGATGTTGTGCAGCGTGTCCGCGACGATCTCGCGCACGGTGCTGACGTCCCAGCCGGTGACCAGCTCGGACATCATCTGGCGCATCTTCTCCATCTGATCGTGGTCGGCGCCGCCGAGCACGTAGACGAACTGGGTGTAGACGCTGCGCAGGAGGGCCTTGCGCGAGATCAGGCCGCCGGCCTGGAAGGGCTTGCTGAACGCAAGCGTGCTCGACTTGGCGATGATCGTCTTGTCGAGATCGAAGAAGGCGGCGCTGGTCCCCACGTCTCCATCGTAGGTGTGGAACGGGCCGTCTTCCGTCCACAATGGCACTTCCGACCGAGCCAATCCACAGGGACCAACGTCCCTGGTTCGGTACGTCGGGGGTCGCGGGCAGGCTCGGCCCATGACCGCATTGCTGCTGATCTCCGCCGACGACCTGCTCCTCGACGAGCTGCTCCGCCTCGCCGCCGCCGCGGGCGCCACGCCCGAGGTGGTCCGTGACCTCTCGACCGGATTGCGGGCCTGGTCCCGTGCCCCGGCGGTGGTCGTCGGCGCCGATCTGCTCACCGAGATGGCCCGGCTCGGGCCGCCGCGGCGCCCCGGCGTTCATGTGGCGGGCTGGGGCGCGGCCGGTGAGGAGGTGTTTCGTGCCGCGCTGGCGCTCGGCGCCGAGCACGTCGTCGAGCTGCCCGACGGCGCGTCCTGGCTCACCGCGCTGCTGACCGACGTCGGCGACGACGCCGGCCGCGGGATGACCGTCGGTGTGGTGGGCGGCTCGGGTGGCGCCGGTGCCACCACGTTCGCATGTGCCCTGGGCCAGTCCGCCGCGAGGAGTGGTGCCACGCTGGTGGTCGACGCGGATCCGCTCGGTCCCGGCATCGACCGGGTGCTCGGCCTCGAGGAGCAGCAGGGCGTGCGCTGGGCCGACCTGGCCCATACCAGCGGACGGCTGGGCGCGCGGGCGCTGCGCGAGGCACTGCCTCGCCAGGGCCGACTCGGCGTGCTGACCTGGGCGCCGAGTGACCATCGCCGGCTGGATCCGGCGGTGGTGCGTGAGGTGCTCTCCGCCGCTGCTCGAGGGCATCAGACGGTGATCATCGACCTGCCCCGCAACGAGAGCGCCGCCGAGCTGGTGCCTCGTTGTGACCAGTTGATCGTGGTCGTCAACCCGACCGTCACCGGGATCTCCTCGGCGGTCCGGCTGGTCGAGGGGCTCGCCGACGGCGTGCGGGCCGGTGTCGTGGTCCGCGGGCCCGGTGCCGATCCGGAGACCGTTGCGCGGGCGATCGGGCTCCCGGTGATCGCGGAGATGTCGCACCAGCGCGGTCTGGCCGAGGCGATCGACCTCGGGCTGGGGCCGCTGCGCTCGCGCCGCGGCCCGCTCGCCAAGGCGGCGAGCGCGGCGCTGGGCCGGTGTGTCCTCCAGGCGGTGGCATGACCGCGTCCACGGGCCTGGACCTGGCGCCGGAGGCGATCGACGGCGTCCGGGAGTGGCTGGCGCGGGTGCCCGGCGCGCTGACTCCGCAGCGGGTGGCCGAGGCGCTCCGCGCGGCGGGCCGGCCGGTCGGGGACGCGACGGTGTTGACCGTGTACGAGGTGCTGCGCCGTGACATCGTCGGTGCCGGGCCGCTGGAGCCGCTGCTACGGCTGCCCGGCGTGACCGACGTGGTGGTCAACGGGCCCGACCAGGTCTTCCTCGACCGGGGAGCCGGCCTGGAGCCTGCCGGTGTCAGCTTTCCCGACGATGCCGCCGTGCGGCGCCTCGCGCAGCGACTGGCGGCCGCGGCCGGGCGCCGGCTGGACGACGCCGCGCCGTACGCCGATGTCAGGCTCGGCGATGGCACCCGGTTCCATGCGGTGCTGGCGCCGCTGGCCCGTCCCGGCACCGCGATCTCGCTGCGGGTGCCGTCGCGCCGGGTGTTTACGCTGGCCGACCTGGTCGCGAGCGGGATGGTCTCCTCGGCGGGCGGGGAAGTGCTGCGGCGGATCGTCGAGCGCCGGCTTGCGTTCCTGGTCACGGGTGGCACCGGCACCGGGAAGACGACGTTGCTCGCCGCGCTGCTGTCGATGGCCGACCCACGCGAGCGGCTGGTGGTGGCCGAGGACTCCTCCGAGCTGCGGCCCGATCATCCGCACGTGGTCGGCCTGGAGGCACGTCCGGCCAATATCGAGGGCGCCGGGCGGGTGGAGCTGCGCACGCTGGTGCGGCAGGCGCTACGGATGCGCCCGGACCGGCTGGTCGTCGGCGAGGTGCGCGGTGCCGAGGTGGTCGACCTGCTCGCCGCGCTCAACACCGGCCACGAGGGCGGCTGCGGCACCCTGCACGCCAACTCCGCGGCCGACGTTCCGGCGCGGATCGAGGCACTGGCGTTGGCGGCGGGGCTCGGTCGAGAGGCCGCTCACAGCCAGCTTGCCGCGGCGCTCGACGCGGTGATCCACCTGACCAGGCGCGGCGGAGTGCGCCGTGTCGCCGAGATCGCGGTGCCTCGGCGCGACGGGTCGGGGCTGGTCACCCTGACGACCGCGGTGGAGCTGTCTGGCGACGATCCGGTCGAGGGCCCGGGCGCCGCCCGACTGGCGGACCTGCTGTCATGAGCGTCCTCCCAGCCGCGCTCGCGGCCGCCGCGGCGGTGATGCTGGCGCTGCCGGCCCGACCGCTCGTGATCGCCGGGACGGGGATGCTGCGGTGGCTGGTGGCCACGGCCGTGCTGATCGGAGTCGTCCTCTGGGTGCCGACGCGGTGGTGGCCGGTGGTTGCGATCCTCGGGCTCGCCGGGTTGGGCGGAGTGAGACTCTGGCGTGCACGCCGGTCCCGGCAGGAGGTCGCCCTCACCTCCGGTCGCGTGGTCGAGCTGTGTGAGCAGATCGCCGCCGACCTGACCTCCGGCCAGCCGCCTGGCGCGGCACTCGCGCGGGCCGCGACCGACTGGCCGGAGGTGGCGCCGGTGGCCGAGGCGTTCCGGGTGGGCGCGGACGTGCCCGCCGCCTGGCGGCTCGCAGCCACGCGCCCCGGTGCCGAGGAGCTGCGCATCGTCGCCGCGGCCTGGCAGGTGGCCCATCGGACCGGCCAGGGGCTGGCCACGGCGATCGACCAGGTGGCGCTCGACCTTCGGGCGGCTGCTGCGACGGCGCGGGTCGTCGACGGTGAGCTGGCCTCCGCCCGGGCCACGGCGCGGATGATCGCGTTGCTGCCGCTGGGTGCGCTGGCGCTCGGCTCCGGTGTCGGCGGCGACCCCTGGGCGTTCCTGCTGTCCACACCCGTCGGGCTGAGCTCGCTCGCCCTCGGCCTCGCCTTCGGATGGGTCGGGCTGTGGTGGATCGAGCGGATCGCCCGCGGGGTGACGACATGAGCGGGGCGCTCGCCGCGCTTCTCGCCGGTCTCGCCGGCGCGTTGATGGTGCCACCACGGGTCGGGGGCGCGATGGGTGTGCCTGGGCCTGAGCTAGCCAGCGAGACCGATCAGGCCGGAGAGGGTGCCGCACCTGGGATCGCCACCGGGAGCCCGGGCTGGATGGTGCGCTGGCGATGGCTGTTGTCGGCGTTGGCCGGTGCGGGCGCGGCGAGCTTCGTCGGCGGCCGTGTCGGCCTGCTCGCTGCTCCGGTGGCGATCGCCGCCGCCTGGGTGACGCTGGGCCGGGTCGAGCCGATCACCGTGCGGCGTGAGCGCGAGCAGGCCCGGCGCGAGCTGCCCCATGTCGTGCGGCTGCTGGGCACCGCTCTTGCCGCCGGAGCCGCGCCGACCGACGCGCTCGAGGTGGTGGCGGAGGCGTTGCCCGGAGCCGCCAGCCGTCGGCTGCGGCCGGTCGCGGTGCGACTGAGCCTGGGAGCCGATCCCGTCGCGACCTGGTCGGCCCTGGCCGCGGATTCGGCCCTGGCGCCGCTCGGCCGGGCGCTGGCGCGGGCGCAGTCCGGAGGAGTTCCGGTCGCGACCGCCGTGACGCGCCTGGCCGACGACATGGCACGCATGGCACGCGCCGATGTGGAGGACCGAGCGCGGGCTGTCGGCGTACGGGCCGCGGCGCCGCTCGGCCTGTGCCTGCTGCCGGCGTTCCTGCTTATCGGGATCGTGCCGCTGGTCGGCGGCCTGCTGGGCTCACTGGCTCTTTGAACGGCCAGGTCCTGTCCACAATGCGGCTTCCGAACGTCACCGTCCACAGGCCCAGAGATCGAGGTCGATCGCGGCTTCGCGAACGCGGATCGTCGAAGTGAACGCCGCACCCGGCGGCCGACCGTGAGGAGAAGAGATGACCCGTTCCCGTCGCCGTTCCTGCCGTGGTGAGCGCGGCATCACCACCGCCGAGTACGCCGTGGGCACCGCCGCCGGTGCCGGCCTGGCGGGCCTGCTGTTCAAGCTGCTGACCGGCAGCTTCGGCAGCGACCTGCTGCACAAGCTGTTCGACCACGTGATGTCCCTGCTGGGGATCGGGTGAGCCGGGAGCGCGGCGCCGCCACGGCGGAGCTCGCCATGGTGCTGCCGCTGCTGGTCGCCGTGACGATCGGGCTGGTCTGGCTGCTCAGCCTCGGTGCCGCGCAGGTCCGCGCCGTCGACGCCGCCCGCGAGACGGCCCGGGCCCTGGCCCGCGGTGACGCCCAGGCCGAGGCGGTGGCACGCGGCGAGGCCGCCGGCCCGTCCGGCACCCACATCGCCGTCTCGCGCGACGGCGACCAACTGCAGGCCACCGCGACCGCCAGCGTGCACGGGCCGGGCGGCCTGTTCCGGTTCCTGCCTTCGGTTCGGGTGCGGGCCACAGCCGTGACCGCCGCGGAAGGGCTCTCATGAGCCGCCGCGGAGCAGTCCGGAGCGGCCGGAGGAAAGCCGCCATGGGTAATGCCATGGGTAATGACAGTGGGAGAAGGCGGCTCTTCGCGCGCGGTGGCGGAGGCCGTGGCGGCCGCTGCCGTGGCGACCTGGGCCGTGGCGACCTGGGCCGT
>NZ_DASZUF010000096.1:0-3930 GCF_035547795.1 Nocardioides sp. | reverse complement strand
CGCGCGGCTGCCGAGCTGACCGGCATCCGTTCGCACCTGAGCGCGGCGCAGGCATGGGTCCGGAAGGTGAAGACCCCACCGGACAAGGCGTGGGTGAGCGTCGGACGACACCGGAAGCTGACTGCCCTGCAGCAACGGCGCCACCACGTCGTCTACGCCGACGTCGGCGCAGGTGAGGTGATCGCTGGGATCACATCTCCGTCGCGGACGGTGCTCGACTGCGCCAAGCGACTGCCCTTCGACGAGGCGCTGGCCGTCGCCGACTCGGCGCTGCGCACCGACGGGCATCGCATTCCTCGGCCAGCTCGCCTGAGGGCCTGACGCCGGCGACCTGCGTGCCGGGTCGGTGCCAATGCCAGTGGGCGGTGACGCACAACGGCCCCGCAGCCGGGCTGCGGGGCCGTCCTCCTGAAAGGGAGCTATCAGGAGTTCGAGGAGGACGCGTCGGAGTCGAGCGTGATCTTCGCGCTCTTCGTCTTTCCGTCGTGCGTCCAGGTGACGGTGACGGTGTCGCCGGGGCGGTAGGCCCGGACCGTCGCCACCAGGGAGTCGGAGCCGGCGATCAGGTGGTCGTCCACCTTGGTGATGATGTCGCCCTTCTTGATCCCGGCCTTCTCGGCGGCGGAACCGTCACTCACCGACTGCACCTGGGCACCCATAGTGGTGAAGATGTCGGAGTCGTCCTGGCCGCCACCGCCTTCACCCTGGCTGCCGCCGCTACCGCCACCGAAGCCGGGGAACTGCGGGAAGCCGGGGAACTGGTCCTGGCCGCCGCCCTCGCCCTCTCCACCCTGGCCCTGGCCCGAGCTGGAGGAGGCGCCGACGTCGGAGACCGAGATGCCGAGCCGGGCGTGGGTCGGGGTCTCGCCCTTGATCATCTGCTCGATGATCGGCATCACCTCGTCGATCGGGATGGCGAAGCCGAGGCCGATCGAGCCCGCCTCCTCGTCGGAGGAGTCGGAGGTGGTGGAGCGGATCGAGGCGTTGATGCCCACGACGTTGCCGGCCAGGTCGACCAGCGCGCCGCCGGAGTTGCCGGGGTTGATCGCGGCATCGGTCTGGATCGCGGGGTAGACGGTCGCGTTGCCCTGGCTGTCCGACCCGACGTTGACCGGTCGGTTGAGGGCGCTGACGATGCCCGAGGTGACCGTCGAGTCCAGACCGAACGGCGACCCGATCGCGACCACGCTCTGCCCGACCGCGAGCTGGCTGGACTTGCCCATGGTGGCGGGCTTGAGGTTGGAGACGCCCTGCGCCTTGATCACCGCCGTGTCGGTCAGCGGGTCGGTGCCCACGATGGTGGCGTCGGCCTGCGAGCCGTCGTTGAAGTCGACCTTGATGGTGCCGCTCTTGCCGGCGATCGCGACCACGTGGTTGTTGGTCATGATCAGCCCGTCGCTGCTGATGATGATGCCCGAGCCGGAGCCCGCCTCGGTGGAGCCGGAGACCTCGATCTTGACCACTGAGGGGAGCACCTTCGCGGCGACGGCCTCGACCGAGCCCTGCTGAGCGGTCTGCTTCTGCTCGTTGACCACCGTGGAGGTGGTGCCGGCCGAGCTGAAGACGCCTCCGCTGTTCTCCTCGTGGTGGTGGTACAGCGCGGCGGTGCCGATTCCGGCGCCACCGCCCACGATCAGCGCGGCCGCGACCACGCCCGCGGCCAGCCCGATGCCGCGGCGCCGACTGGGCCGGTCGGCCGTGATCGGCGCGGCGTACGTCGGGGGCGCGTTGAAGCCCTCGTAGAGATGCTGGGTCGGCGGCGGAGGCGGCGGCGTGGTCGGGTAGCCGAATGGATTCGGCTGCTGCTGACCGAACAGCGGCTGCGTCGGCTCACCAGCAGGCTCGCCCGTCGGGCCGCCGGCGGGCTGCTCGTCGTTCGACGGAGGAGGGAAGTCGTTCATGTCGTCCACTGTGCCGAGACTCTCTGATGGTTCGCTGAAAGGGTGCTGCGCGGATGCGAAGACTCCAGTACCCCGTGGGATCAGCCTACGGGCAGCCCGAGCGCGGCCAGCTCGGTGCGCAGGGCTGCCGCTGTGGTGAAGACGATGCCGTGCATGCCCAGCGTGCGGGCGGTCTCGACGTTCTCCTCGCGGTCGTCGACGAAGACCCACGCCGACAGCGGCCGGCCGGTGCGCTCGGCCACCAGCCGGTAGATCGCCGGGTCGGGCTTGGCCAGCCCCTCGGTGCCCGAGACGATGACCGGGTCCAGGAGCGCGAGGACGTCGAAGCGCTGCGGCGCATGGGCGTGGTAGAGCTCGTCTGACCAGTTGGTCAGCCCGGCCAGCGGTACGCCGGCGGCGTGCAGCTCGCGCAGGATGTCCGCGGTACCGGGGATCTCACCGACCAGCGAGTGCGCGAAGTGGGTCCGGTAGGCGGTCCCGTGCTCGACCAGGTGGGGGTGGGTGCGGGCCAGCTCGGCGAGCGCGTCGTCCCAGCTGCGACCGGCGTCCTGGGCGTAGTTCCAGCTGCCGAAGTCGTACTCGGCGAAGAACCGCTCCGCCTCGGCCTTGCCGACGCCGTGCGCGACCGCCGGATACGGGTCCCAGTCCACGAGAACGCCGCCGAAATCGAACACGACCCCCAGCGCCGGAACGCCGGGGGTCGTCGGGTCGCTCAGGCCCACCGCTGCTCGGCGGGGACGAAGGTGAGACCGCGGTCGCCGGTGTAGATCTGCTTCGGGCGGGCGATCTTCTGCTCCTTGTCCTGGGTCAGCTCCAGCCACTGGGCCAGCCAGCCCGGCGTCCTGCCGATGGCGAACAGCACGGTGAACATCTCCGGCGGGAACTGCAGTGCCTCGTAGATCAGGCCGGAGTAGAAGTCGACGTTGGGATAGAGCCGGCGGGAGACGAAGTACTCGTCCTCCAGCGCGATCTTCTCCAGCTCCTGGGCCACCCGCAGCAGCGGGTTGACGCCGGTGACCTCGAAGACGTCGTCGCAGGCCTTCTTGATGATCTTGGCGCGCGGGTCGTAGTTCTTGTAGACCCGGTGGCCGAAGCCCATCAGCCGCTCGTTGCCGTTCTTGACGCCCTCGATGAACGCCGGGATGTTGTCGACCGAGCCGATCCGCTTGAGCATCCGCAGCACCGCCTCGTTGGCGCCGCCGTGCAGCGGGCCGTAGAGCGCGCCGATGCCCGCCGCGACCGAGGAGTAGGGGTCGACCTGGGTCGAGCCCACCGAGCGGACCGCGTTCGCGGAGGCGTTCTGCTCGTGGTCGGCGTGCAGGATGAACAGCGTGTCGAGCGCCTTGACGATGCGCTCGTCGGCGACGTACTTCGGCTCGCTCATCTTGAAGAGCATGGACAGGAAGTTGGCGGTGTAGGACAGGTCGTTGTCGGGGTAGACGTACGGCTTGCCCTGCGCGTGCCGGAACGACCAGGCGCCCAGCGTCGGCATCTTCGCGATCAGCCGTACCACCTGCAGGTGGCGGTTGTCGGCCTCGGCGATGTTGCGCGCGTCTGGATAGAAGGTCGACATCGCGCCGATGGAGGCCATCAGCATGCCCATCGGGTGGGCGTCGTAGCGGAAGCCCTCCATGAAGCCCTTGATGTTCTCGTGCACGAACGTGTGGTACGTGATCTCGTGCACCCACGTCTCGAACTCCTCCCTGCTGGGCAGTTCGCCGTGGACCAGCAGGTAGGCGACCTCGAGGAAGTTGGAGGACTCGGCGAGCTGCTCGATGGGGTAGCCGCGGTACTCCAGGATGCCCTTGTCGCCGTCGATGAAGGTGACGGAGCTCCGGCAGGAGGCGGTGTTGACGAAGCCGGGGTCGTAGACGGCCAGGCCGGGTGCGTCGTCGGCGGCCTTGATCTTCCCGATGTCGGCGGCGCGGATGGTGCCGTCGATGATCGGGACGTCGTACTCCGTCCCGGTGCGGTTGTCACGCACGGTGAGAGATTCAGTCACGGTCATGAACGTTAACCTTTGGGGATC
>NZ_DASZUF010000095.1:0-3816 GCF_035547795.1 Nocardioides sp. | reverse complement strand
ATCGGCGCGATCGACCCGTCGCTGTTCGTCGACACCGACGGCACGCCGTACCTGCTCTACAAGACCGACGGGAAGCCCTCCTCGATCCGGATGCTGCCGCTGAGCGGCGACGGCCTGCACGCCGCACCGGGCGCGACCAGCCGGCAGGTGGTGCAGTACAGCGGGGTCCTGGAGAACCCGGTGATGATCCACCGCAGCGGGCAGTACTACCTCTTCGACTCCCAGGGCGACTACGCCCGATGCAGCTACATGACGGTGTGGCGCTCCGCGCCGACCCTGACCGGCTTGACCACCGCCGGCGCGCACCGGCTACTGACCCGCAAGAACACCAAGAAGCTGTGCGGCCCCGGCGGCGCCGACGTGCTGGCGCAGCCGAACAGGGTGCTCATGTACTTCGAGGCCTGGACGTGCAAGAAGTACAAAGCGTGCCACAAGAACTTCTGGTTCTTCAGCAAGAAGGACGCCAAGAAGAACCCCAAGCGGGCGCTGTACGCCGTCAAGCTCGGCTTCCCCGGCGGCGTGCCGGTGGTGAAGAAGTTCCTCAAGGGCAAGAAGAAGTAGCTTGTGTCGCTAAGTTGAGGTCATGACCTGGACGACGTCCGACATCGGCGACCTGAGCGGCCAGACCGCGGTGGTGACCGGCCCGACGTACGGCGGGATCGGCTACGACACCGCCCTGGAGCTGGCCCGCCACGGCGCCCGGTTGGTGCTCGCCGGCCGCTCGCAGACCAAGCTCGACGACGCCTCGGCCCGGATCGTCGCCGCGGCGCCCGGGGCGCGGGTGGAGAAGGTCGTGCTCGACCTCAGCGATCTGGGCTCGGTGCGCAAGGCCGCCGCCGCGATCACCGAGCTGGGCCCGGTCCACCGGCTGGTGAACAACGCCGGCGTGATGGCGACGCCGTACCGCCGCACGGTCGACGGGCTCGAGCTGCAGTTGGCCACCAACCACTTCGGGCCGTTCCTGCTCACCGGACTGCTGCTGCCGGCACTGGCCTCCTCCGGCGCGGGTCGGGTCGTGACCGTCTCCAGCCTCGGCCACCGCCTCGCCCCGAAAGCACCACTCGGCGATCCGCACGCCGAGGGCCGTTACCTGCGCTGGCCGACGTACTTCCAGACCAAGCTGGCCAACCTGCTCTTCACCTACCGGCTCGACCAACTGCTGCGCGACGCCGGCATGCCGGTGAAGGCACTGGCCGCGCACCCCGGCTTCGTGAGCAGCCGACTGATCAGCAACGGCTCCTCGTTCGGGCCGCTCTCGCGGATCGCCGACGCGGTCTACCCGATCGTCTCGCAGCCACCGGCCGAGGGCGCCTGGCCTTCGCTGATGGCGGCCACGGCCGACCTGCCGGGATCGACGTACGTCGGGCCCTCGGGGCTGCGCGAGACGCAGGGCCCACCGAAGGTGGTGCGCTCCACCCGGCTCTCTCACGACGCCGACGCGCAGCGCCGGCTGTGGGCGATCTCGGAGCGGACGACCGGGATCAGCTACCCCTAGCCCCCTCCGTTGAGAGGTCAGCTTGGGCGGGTCGAGAGGTCAGTTTCGGCGCCGAAAGTGACCTCTCGACAGGCCGAAAGTGACCTCTCGGGTTAGCGGGCGCGAGGCCGGTAGCGCGGTTGCTCCTTCTTGAACGCCGCCTTCTGCGCGATCTTCGCGTTGGCACCGAAGAGCAGCTTGAGCTGCTCGATCCGCTCCCGGGCGAAGGTACGCCGCGGCGAGGACTGCCAGGTGTCGTTGAACAGCCGCTTGGCCGCCGCCAGCGCGTCCGGGGAGCGCTCGGCGAGCTGGCCGGCGAACGCCGTCGCGGCCGCGATCGGATCGGCGGACAGCTCGGTCACCAGGCCGAGGTCGTGCGCCTCCTTGCCGCTGAGCATGGCCGCGGTCATGGTGAGCCGCTTGGCGGTGTCGATGCCCACCACCTCGGCCAGCGACCGGATGCCTGTCATGTCGGGGATGATCCCCCACTTGCCCTCCAGCACCGACCAGGTGGAGTCGGGAGTGGCGATCCGGAAGTCGGCACCCAGCGCGATCTGCACGCCGCCGCCCAGGCAGTGCCCCTCGACCGCGGCGATCACCGGGACCGGCACCCGCCGCCAGGCCCAGGCGGCCTCCTGGAAGGTGTTGGTGCCCCGCCAGGGTCGCGGCACGAAGCTGGTCCACATCTTGGCCGGCTGCTTCATCACCGAGGCGAAGTCGAGCCCGGCGCAGAACGAGTCGCCCTCGCCGGCGAGCACCACCGCACGCAGCGTCTTGTCGTGGGAGAGCTCGCGCGCGACAGCCGCCAGCTCGGCCAGCAGGTCGAGGGTGAGCGCGTTGAGCTTCTCGGGGCGGTTGAGCCGCACCTGCGCGATGCCGTCAGCCGTCGCGTGGGTCACCAGGGTCATGTACCGAAGAGTAACTTGACCGAATGGCACCATGAAGACATGGCCTCTCCCCGTGCAGGAACACCCGCCACCCTCGAGGACCTGTTCGACGTGCCGGCCCTCGTGACGGCGTACTTCTCTCGACAGCCCGATCCGGAGGATCCCGCGCACCAGGTCGTCTTCGGCACCTCGGGGCACCGCGGCTCCTCGCTACGCACCACGTTCAACGAGGCGCACATCCTCGCGACGACGCAGGCGATCTGCGACTATCGCCGCGAGCAGGGGTACGACGGCCCGCTCTTCCTCGGCCGCGACACGCACGCGCTGTCGGAGCCGGCATACGTCTCGGCCGTCGAGGTGCTGATCGGCAACGACGTCACGGTGATGGTTCAGGAGGGCTACCAGCCGACGCCGGCCGTGTCGCTGGCGATCCTGACGGCCAACCAGGGTCGGACGACCGGCCCCGGGCTGGCCGACGGCATCGTGGTGACACCGTCGCACAACCCACCCACCGACGGCGGGTTCAAGTACAACCCGCCACACGGCGGTCCGGCCGACACCGACGCCACCTCCTGGATCGCGGGCCGCGCCAACGAGCTGATCCACGGCGGCCTGCGCGACGTGAAGCGGGTGCCGTGGACGCGGGCGCGGAGCCAGGCGCACGAGTACGACTTCCTCGGCGGGTACGTCGACGCACTCCCCTCGGCCGTCGACCTGGACGCGATCCGCGCCGCCGGCGTGCGGATCGGCGCCGACCCGCTCGGCGGCGCCTCGGTGGACTACTGGGCGCGGATCGCCGAGCAGCACCGGCTGGATCTCACCGTGGTCAACCCCGTCGTCGACCCCACCTGGCGGTTCATGACGCTCGACTGGGACGAGAAGATCCGGATGGACTGCTCCTCGCCGTACTCGATGGCCTCGCTGGTCTCCCGCCGCGGTGAGTTCGACCTGGCCACCGGCAACGACGCCGACTCCGACAGGCACGGGATCGTGACCCCTGACGCGGGCCTGATGAACCCCAACCACTACCTGGCCGTCGCCATCCAGCACCTGTTCGGCGGCGCGCGGCCGGACTGGCCCGCCACCGCGCGGATCGGCAAGACGCTGGTCTCCTCCTCGATGATCGACCGGGTGGCGGCCGCACTGGGCCGGCCGCTGGTGGAGGTGCCGGTCGGCTTCAAGTGGTTCGTGCCCGGGCTGCTCGACGGCGGCCTCGGCTTCGGCGGGGAGGAGTCGGCCGGGGCGTCGTTCCTGCGCCGCGACGGCTCGGTGTGGACCACGGACAAGGACGGCCTGCTCCTGGCGCTGCTGGCCTCGGAGATCCTGGCCACGACCGGGATGACGCCCTCGCAGCACTATGCCGAGCTCACGGCGAAGCACGGCGAGCCGGCGTACGAGCGCATCGACGCACCCGCCACGCCGGAGGAGAAGACGGCGCTGGGCAGGCTCTCCGCC
>NZ_DASZUF010000094.1:0-6385 GCF_035547795.1 Nocardioides sp. | reverse complement strand
ATCTCGGTGCCCATCTCCGGGCAGACGCCGCAGTCGTAACAGGGCGTCCAGCGGCAGTCCTCGACCTCGATGGCCTCGCCGCGGCCGGCCGCGAGAGCGTCCTCCCAGTCGCCCCACAGCCAGTCCTTGTCGAGCCCGCTGTCGAGGTGGTCCCAGGGCAGGACCTCGTCGTACTCCCGCTCGCGGGTGGTGTACCAGTCCACATCGACGCCGGTGCCGGCCAGCGCCCCCTCGGCGCAGGACATCCAACGCTGATAAGAGAAGTGCTCGCTCCAGCCGTCGAAGCGGCCGCCGTCGCGCCACACCGCCTCGATGATGCGCCCGACCCGGCGGTCCCCGCGGGAGAGCAGGCCCTCGACGATGCCCGGCTTGCCGTCGTGGTAGCGGAAGCCGATCGCGCGACCGAACCGCTTGTCGGACTGGACCTCGCGGCGCAGCTTGGCCAGCCGCGCGTCGGTGGTCTCCGCGTCGAGCTGCGCGGCCCACTGGAACGGCGTGTGCGCCTTGGGCACGAACCCGCCGATCGACACCGTGCAGCGGATGTCGGTGCGCCCGGAGACCTCGCGACCCTTGGCGATCACCTTCTTCGCCAGGTCGGCGATGGCGAGCACGTCCTCATCGGTCTCGGTGGGCAGACCGCACATGAAATAGAGCTTCACCTGGCGCCAGCCGTGGGAGTACGCCGTCGCCACGGTGCGGATCAGGTCGTCCTCGGTGACCATCTTGTTGATCACCGCGCGCATCCGCTCGCTGCCGCCCTCGGGGGCGAACGTCAGCCCGGAGCGCCGGCCGTTGCGGGAGAACTCGTTGGCCAGCGTGATGTTGAACGCGTCGACCCGGGTCGAGGGCAGCGAGAGCGAGACGTTGGTGCCCTCGTAGCGGTCCGCGAGCCCGGTCGCGATGTCCCCGATCTCGGTGTGGTCGGCGCTGGAGAGCGAGAGCAGCCCGACCTCCTCGAAGCCGGACTTGCGGATGCCGTTGTCCACCATCGCACCGATGGTGTTGATCGAACGCTCGCGCACCGGCCGGGTGATCATGCCGGCCTGGCAGAACCGGCAGCCGCGGGTGCAGCCACGGAAGATCTCGACGCTGAACCGCTCGTGCACCGTCTCGGCCAGCGGCACCAGCGGCTTGGCCGGGTAGGGCCACGCATCCAGGTCCATCAGGGTGTGCTTGCGCACCCGCCAGGGGATGTCGGGGCGGTTGGGTACGACGGCCTCGATCGCGCCGGTGTCGTCGTACGTCACGTCGTAGAAGCGGGGCACGTAGACGCCGCCCGAGACGGCCAGCCGCCGCAGCACCTCCTCACGGCCGCCCGGGCGGCCCTGCTGCTTCCACTCCCGCACCACCTCGGAGATCGCCAGCACGACCTCCTCGCCGTCGCCGAGCACGGCCGCGTCGATGAAGTCGGCGATCGGCTCAGGGTTGAACGCGGCGTGGCCGCCGGCGATCACGATCGGGTGGCTCTCCCCCCGGTCCGCGGCGTGGATCGGGATGCCGGCCAGGTCGACCGCGTTGAGCATGTTGGTGTAGCCGAGCTCGGTGGAGAAGCTGATCCCGAACAGGTCGAAGTCGCCCACCGGCCGGTGCGCGTCCACGGTGAACTGCGGGATCGGGCCGTGCTCGTCGCCGGCGCGCATCACCCGCTCCATGTCGGGCCAGACCGCGTAGGTGCGCTCGGCGACGATCCAGTCGCGCTCGTTGAGGATCTCGTAGAGGATCTGAACGCCCTGGTTGGGCAGCCCGATCTCGTAGGCGTCGGGGTACATCAGCGCCCAACGCACGGTCTCGGCATCCTCACCCCAGTCCTTGACGGTGGAGTTCAGCTCGCCGCCGACGTACTGGATCGGTTTCGAGACCGAGGTGAGGAACCGCTCGAGGCGGGGGAAGACACTGCTCGACACCCGCTCGATGCTACCGCCGCACCGGCCGATGCGCCGAGTTCGGGATCCGGATGTTTCGACCGAAGACGACGCGGGGAGAAGTCCCACCGGGATAGCAAATCAACCTGACTATCCCGACCGCCTTTCGAGGCAATTCGCGCTCCGGTCCCTTGGGAAGTCGGGGCATTCGAAGCCGGATGCGCTCGGGCCCGGCCTGAACAGACGAGTGAGGGACACTTGTGAAGACGAAGAAGATCGCCGTCGCGGCGGTCACCGCGGTGGGCCTGGTGGCCCCCTTCGGCCTCAGCATGGGGGCCGCGCACGCGGACTCCGACGAGGGCTACCTGATCGGCACTGTCACCGACAGCGCCGGGCATCCGGTGGTGGACGCCAGCGTCACCGTGAAGAGCACGTCGGGAGACTCGGACTCGGGTAGTACGGATCGGTTCGGCCACTATGTCGTGGGCGTCTACGACTGGGAGATCGCCGACGGCGGCACCTGGACGATCACCGCCAGCGCCACCGGCCTGACCACCTCGACCGCCCAGGCGGTCACCGTCCCGGCCGCCGGTCAGAACGCCGCGGGCCCGACGATCGCACTCGCGCCGAAGGCCTACACGCCCGACCTGACCGGCGTCGTCCTGACCGGCTCGGTGAGCACGCCCAACGGCCCGGCGCACTCCGGCTGGGTCGACGCCTACGACCCGGCCACCGGTCGGATCGTCGACGAGGCCCAGGTCGAGCCCAACGGCGCCTACTACTTCTACGGCTCCTCCACTCCCGGCGACTACGACATCAACTCCAAGAGCGTGAAGCTGCAGTTCACCGTCGACGGCTACCAGTCGCTCTTCTACGGCGGCACCACCTCGAAGCGGCTGGCGCCCGCGCTCACCGTGCCGGCGTACGGCCAGGCTCCGGCCGTGGTCAACGGCGCGGTCACCGCCGACGGCACCGTCACCGGTACCGTCAAGCTGCCGGCCGCCGGCGCCAACTGGAACGCCAACGTCACCATCTACGACCAGGACGGCAACCCGGTCGGCTACAGCAACACCGACGCGACCGGCCACTTCAGCGCCGACGTCCCGCCGGGCACCTACTACGTCCGCGCCGACGGGTCGACCTGGAAGAACTGGGTGCCGACCGGCTCCACCACGCCGCAGGAGGCGTACGGCACCGAGTACAACTTCGTCGCCGGCTACTACGGCGGCAAGAAGGCGGTCTCCCTGGCCACCGCGAAGAAGCTCGTGGTCGGCGCCAACGCGACCAAGTCGGTCGGCACCATCACGCTGACCAACGCCTACCACGCCGTCGAGAAGCCGTTCGTCACGGCGAAGAAGGGCATCAAGGCCGGCGCACGGCTGAAGGTCGGCCACGGTAGCTGGAACCACAGTTCCGACACGACCTTCACCTACACCTGGAAGGTCGGCAAGAAGACGATCGGCCACAAGGCCTCGCTGAAGCTGACCAAGAAGATCTGGAAGAAGAAGCTCAAGAACGGCAAGAAGGCCAAGAAGCTGACCGTCACCGTCACCGCGAACGACAAGTACGGCTACCTGGTCAGCGGCTCCAGCAAGCAGAAGGTCGCCAAGGCCCTCGCCAAGGAGCAGAAGGCCGCCCAGAAGGCCGTCAAGAAGGCGCAGAAGCAGGCGAAGAAGGTCCAGAAGAAGACCAAGCACTGACCCGCCTCGCCAGCAGCACGGTGCCCCGCCCGGCTCTCCGGGCGGGGCACCGTCGTCTCTGTGTGCAGAGGCGCTACTCCGCGGCGGTGGCGCGCGCGGCAGCCGCCGCGGCAGCGGCTGAGGTCGCCCGCAGCTCCACCTCGGGCATCACTAGCAGCACCAGGAAGGCGAGTACGCCGATCCCGCCGACGATCCAGAAGACCTCGTTGACCGAGTCGGTGAAGCCGACCTTGAACGGGTGCGACACCTGCGGGCTGAGCTGGTTGATCACCGTGGAGTCCTTGCTGAACTCCTCGGCGAACGCCGGGTCGCCGGCGAGCACCTTCTGGTCGACGCTGTTCGGCTTGAGCTGGCCGGCCGAGATCGAGTGCTGGATCGCGGGCGTCTCGTCCTTGAACGCCGTGGAGATGTGGCCGCCCATGGTGCTGAACAGGATCGAGAGGAACACCGCGACGCCGATGGTGCCGCCGATCTGGCGGAAGAACGTGGCCGAGGCGGTGGCCACGCCGATCGCCTGCGGCGGTACGGCGCTCTGCACGGTGAGGATGAGTGGCTGCATGCAGTTACCCACGCCGTACCCGATGATGAGCATGTAGATCATCACCAGCCACAGGTGCGAGTCCGCGCTGACCTGGGTCATCAGGAACATGCCGACGGTGAAGATCGCCGAGCCGAAGATCGGGAACATCCGCGGCCGGCCGGTCTTGGCGATCAGCAGACCGGAGAGCATCGAGGCGGTCATCATGCCGACCACCATCGGCAGCATCATCAGACCGGACTCGGTCGGCGTCGCGCCGTGCACGATCTGCAGATAGAGCGGCAGCATCATCATGCCGCCGAAGAGCGCCATGCCGACGATCACGCTGGCCACGATCGTGACCGAGGCCGCCCGGATCCGGAACAGCTGCATCGGGATCAGCGCACCGGTGCCCATCGCGGTCTCGGCACCGATGAAGGCGACCAGGCCGATCGCGCCGATGACGAAGCAGAGGAGGGCGCGGCCCGAGCCCCAGCCCCACTCCTGCCCCTGCTCGGCCACTGTCAGCAGCGGCACCAGGCAGACGACCAGTGCGACAGCGCCCCACCAGTCGATCTTGGCGGTCCGGCGGATGTGGTGCACGTGCAGGGTGCGGAAGACGACGATCAGGGCGACGATGCCGATCGGCACGTTGACCAGGAAGACCCAGCGCCAGCCGGCGATGCCGAGGATGGAGGAGGCACCGGCGAAGAAGCCGCCGATGACCGGGCCGAGCACGCTCGAGGTGCCGAAGGTGGCCATGAAGTAGCCG
This sequence comes from Nocardioides sp., assembly GCF_035547795.1. GTDB lineage: Bacteria > Actinomycetota > Actinomycetes > Propionibacteriales > Nocardioidaceae > Nocardioides. Next base: position 1,534 of record NZ_DASZUF010000094.1, on the reverse strand, counting down.
GTGTACTTCGCCCGCTCACGCGGGCTGACGATGTCGCCGATGATGGCGAGCACCAGGGTGAACAGACCACCGGCGCCCAGGCCCTGGAAGGCGCGGAAGCCGGCCAGCTCGTACATCGAGGTGGAGAACGAGCACAACGCCGAGCCCAGGATGAAGACGCTGATCGAGAACATGAACAGCTTCTTGCGACCCCACAGGTCGCCGAGCTTGCCGTAGATCGGCGTGGTGATCGTCGAGGTGATCAGGTAGGCGGTGGTCACCCACGCCTGCGCACTCAGGCCGTGCAGGTCGTCGGCGATGGTGCGGATCGACGTGGAGACGATGGTCTGGTCGAGAGAGCCCAGGAACATCCCGAGCAGGAGACCGGTGAGGATGGTGAGGATCTGCTTGTGGCTGTACTCACCTGGAGCGGCGTGGCCCGGCGGTAGGGCGGCGGTAGCGTCATTGGTTGTCATCGGCAACTAACTTACTCCCACCTCCGCCCCATCGCCAAACAGAGACCACCCCGCAGACGGACGCTGCCGGACCGACGCGGCGATCAGGGCGCGGTGTAGGCCCAGGTCGCGTAGATGCTGACCTGGCCCGAGTCGACCGTGGTGGTCCCGACGACGTAGAAGGCGCCGCCGCCGTGGTCGAACCAGGCATCGCCAACGATGCTGCCCAGGCCGCTGGAGGAGCCCATGTACAGGCACACCTTCCCCGCCGGGGCGGTCGGCTGCTCGTAGCTGCCGGTGCACGTCCCGTCGTCATCGGTGGTGGTGGTCGAGGAGTCGGCCGCGAAGTTGACGTGGCCGTTGTCCAGGCCGGTGGGTGCGACCGCGGGCAGGTTGACGTTCTCCACGACGGCCTGGCCGGTCGCGGTGGCGATGGTGGCGGTGTAGATCCGACCGGTCACGGTGGTGCCGGAGGGGATCGTGTCCCAAGCACTGGTGCCGCGCGGGCCGGTGGAGCCGGCCGGACCCGTCGCGCCCGTGGCGCCGGTGGCGCCTCTCGCGCCCGTCGCGCCGGCGGGGCCGGCGGGTCCTGCCATGGTCCGCTTCGTGGCGGAGGAGAGATCGACCGGCGCGATGGTGCCGTTCTTGATCTTCGACGAGGTGATCGCATTGGCTGCGATCTGTTTCCCCGTGATCTTGCCGGCGGCGTACGCGCCGCCGGTCCCAAGAGCCAGGACGAGGGCCAGCGTGGCGGCCACGTCCGCGTAGGTGGGGCGTCGGATCCTCATGGCTCGAACCTGACCAGGTCACCGGTCCGGGGCGCCGGTCCGGCCGCGTTGATCCCCACATTTGGGGACCACCGACCGGAGGCACGCCACCGTACGGCGCCGGGCCCTGCTCAGTCGCCCGAGGACGTCAGGCTGGCGTAGGACGGCAGCCGGCGACCGGCCTCGACGTACTCCACCGGGAGCCGGGTGCGGTCCCACCACGGCAGCAGGGCGACCGTGCTCAGCTGCGCCGGGGAGAGCACCGGGTCGGGCCGCACTGCGTGCCTCTCGTCCTGCTGGGTGTTGGCGGCGCCGAGGACCAGCCGCAGGTCG
>NZ_DASZUF010000093.1:0-13847 GCF_035547795.1 Nocardioides sp. | reverse complement strand
CGAATTGGCTGTGTCCACATTGGACGTCAACTCCCGCGCATAGAAATGGCCCGCCGGTTGATCTCCGGCGGGCCATTTCCCTGGTAGCGGGGACAGGATTTGAACCTGTGACCTCTGGGTTATGAGCCCAGCGAGCTACCGGGCTGCTCCACCCCGCGTCGGTGAACCCAACGTTACAGCACCCGGCAAGGACACCCAAATCAGGGCGTCGCGGAGGGGGAGAGGAGGGCGGCGGCGGCCTTGACCTTGGCCTCGGCCTGGGCGAGGAGCTTCTCGCGGCGGGCGTAGTTGCCGTCCTTGCCGGCCAGGTCGGCCTCCGCAAAGAGCTGCTTGGCGTCGTCGAGGAGCGTGCCGACACCGGCGGGCACGGTCGTGGACGACGGCGCGGCCGGGGTCGTCGAGGGGGACTTCGACGGGGACGCCGACGGGGACGCCGACGGGGACGCCGAGGGAGACGTGGTGGGCGCGGAGGACGGCGACGTGGGCGGCGGCGTGGTCTCGGTCGCCTCTCCCCCGCCGGTCAGCGCGTCCGTGATCGCCTCCTGCAGGGTGTGGCCGTAGCCCAGCTGCCCGTCGTAGGAGACCAGCACGAAGGCGAGTACGGCGTAGGAGCTCGACGACGCACCCGCCTGGCTGGCATAGACCGGCTCGACATACAGCAGCCCGTGTTGCGCCGTGGGCACCGTCAAGATGTTGCCCCAGCTGATCAGCCCGCTGCTATGGGAGAAGTCCGCGACCGCGCCGCTGATCACCGAGTTGGTCTGGAAGAGGTTGGCGATCTGCCCGGGCCCCGCCGTACTCTCCCCGAAGCCTCTCAGGATCCGGATCGTGCCGTAGCCGGCGGAGGTGGGATCGGAGTCCACCGCCATCACCGCGGCCAGGTTGTTGCGGTTGTTCGGCACGAACGTCGAGGTCAGCGACCACACCTGACCGGTCTGGCCGGTGGTCGGATCGGCGTCCATGAACATCCGCACCGGCGTCTGCAGGTGGCCGGCGTTGACCGGGTCCTCCGGCACCGCCCACCGGTCCGAGCCCTGCAGGAAGTCGACCGCCGAGGTGACGTGGTAGCGGGCCAGCTGATAGCGCTGCACCTTGTAGAGGTCCTCGGGGTAGCGCAGGTGCGGCAGCAGGTCCGCCGGGATGGCCGACTTCGGCTTCACCACGCCGGGGAACGCCGACTCCCACGCCTTGAGGATCGGGTCCGGCTGCCACTCGTAGAGGGTGACGGTGCCGTTGTAGGCGTCCACGGTCGCCTTGACCGAGTTGCGCATGTAGTTGATCTGGTCGGTGGGCGCGACCGGTAGCGCGCTGTTCTGCGGCAGCGCCTCGTCGGTCATCGCGCTGTAGGAGTCACGCTCGGACTCCGGGTACTGGTCGGTGGTGGTGTAGCCGTCGACCACCCACAGGATGCGGCCGTCGACCACCACCGGATACGGGTCGCTATCCAGGGTGAGCCACGGCGCGACCTTCGCCACCGCCTCCTTCGGGGAGCGGTTGTAGAGCACCTTGGAGTCGTCGTTGACCCGCTCGCTGAGCAGGAAGTTGGCCGATCCGAACTTCACCGCATAGAGGAACCGGCGGAACGTCGACCGGATCGACACCCCACCGGTGCCGTCGTACGTCGTCGTGGTGGTGCTCCCCGAGCCGTGCCCGCCCAGGTCCAGCTCGACCGGCTTGGCGCCCTTGGGCCGCCCGACGACGGAGTAGTCCGGGCTGTCCTCGCCGTAGTAGATCCGGTCCTCGATCGGGCCGCCGGTCAGGTCGTCGGTCGTGGCGTTCTGCGCCCACTGCAGCTCGGGGCTCTCGGTGGTGTCGGTGAGGTCGCGCTGGTTGGCGAACGCCGCGATCACCCCGTCGCTGTGGGTGTAGACGGTGTGCAGGTTGGTCCAGTTCTTGTCGCCGGCGCTGATCCCGTGCTCGTTGACCTCGCGAACGCCGAGCACCAGCGCGCGATCCTGGCCGTCGACGTCGTAGTGGTCCACGTCGAGCGGGTCGGTGACCTGGTAGTACGACTTCTCCTGCTGGGTCTGCTCGAACTGCCGTTGCACCGCGCTCGGGTCGACCACCGGCAGCGCCGAGGCCGCGTTGTCGAGCGCGGTCGGGCTGGTCTTAGCCGCGTTGGCGTTGTCCGAGTAGTCCTCGACCTTCACGTGCGCGTCGTCGATGCCGTACGCCGTCCGCGTCGCGGCGATGTTGGCCGCGACGTACGGCCGCTCCTTGTCGGCCTCCGAGGGCTTGACCTGGAAGCCCTGCACGATCGCCGGCCAGATCAGGCCGAGCAGCACCGCGGAGAGCACCAGCAGGGCCAGCCCGACCGAGGGCAGCTGCCAGGTGCGCCGCCACATGTTGAGGAAGAACAGCACCGCGCAGATCAGCGCGATGCCGGCCAGGATGTTCTTGGCCGGCAGCACGGCGTGGTCGTCGGTGAACCCGATGCCGGTGAAGCTGGGCCCGCTGCTGTGCACCAGGTCGTAGCGGTCCAGCCAGTAGTCGATCGCCTTGACCAGCACGAAGATGCCCAGCAGCGCGGACAGGTGCATCTGGGCGGCGCTCGACAGGCGCTCGCCCCCGCCGAGCCGGATGCCGCCGTACAGGTAGTGCACGATCAGGCCGAAGACCAGCGCGAGCGCGGAGGCGGCCAGGACGAAGTCGACCAGATAGTGCCACCAGGGCAGGTCGAAGACGTAGAACCCGATGTCCTTGTGGAAGTAGGAGTCCTTCTGGCCGAAGGAGCCGCCGTGGCGCCAGAGCATGAAGCGACGCCACTGCCCGGCCCCCGAGATGCCGGCGAAGATCCCGGCGATCACGCTCACGCCGAGGAACAGCCAGGTGCGGATCGGGGTGACGGCGTCGCGGTAGCGGGCCAGGCTGCTGTGCTCGTCGCCGGCGCGGAAGAACGGCCGCGACCGGAACGCCACCAGCATCGACGCGCCGATCGAGGCGCCCATGACCACCCCGAAGACCAGGAACAGCACCACCTTGGTCCAAAACAGCGTGGTGAAGACGTGGCCGGCGTGGACCGAGTCGTACCAGAGCTTGTCGGTGTAGAACGCCGCGAAGCGGGTCACGCCGATGATGAGCAGCACGAGGACGACGGCCGAGAGCACCAGCGTCCGGACCCGGCCGTTGGGGCTCGAGGGCGCGTCCGACGGGTCGTCGTACAGCTCGCTCATTCGACCGGCTCCAACGTGGCCGCGAGCAGCTGGGTCAGCTGGGGGACGAGATCGGCGCCGGCCATCACCGACGACGGGTCGTCGTGGGAGCGCAGCCGCAGCGCACAGTACGACGCACCCGCGCGCGTCACCCCGGCCACGATCCGCACCTCCTGCCGATCGGGGTGGCTGCGCGCGAACTCCTCGGCTGCGGCGGCGTCGTCGGGGATCTGGCCGTCGGCGTCCGGCGGCAGCACCAGCCGCTCGACCACGGCCGCGCAGCCGACGACCTCGTCGGGCCACACGATCGTCTGCAGCACCTCCTCGAGCCGACGCTCGGGGGCGAGCTGGTCCTGCTCGATCGGCGTCAGCGAGCCGGCCGCCGACGCGTCGTCCAGCCCCATCAGCGCGGCCAGGTCGGGCTCCTGCGCGGCCAGCGCGGCGGTGTCGACCAGCGCGTACAGCCGCGCCGGCCGGTCCCAGCCTTCCTGCGCGGCGTGCTCCTCGACCTCCAGCACGGCCGCCGCCAGCGCGGGGTCGGTCTCGAAGTCGGACTCGGTCATGACGCGCTCCCGCACGCGGGCAGCTTCGCCGACGGGTCCTTGGTCCAGGCCTGGATCGCCTTGACGGCGGAGTCCATCGTGGTGACCTTCACCAGCCGCATGCTGCCGTGGTCCGCGCCGACCGCGTCGGGGCAGTTGCTCGACGGCACCAGGAACAGCTTCGCACCGGCGTGCAGGGCGGCCGGGATCTTCTGCTGGATGCCGCCGATCGGCGCGACCGTTCCGTCGGGATCGATCTCGCCGGTGCCGGCGATCGGCTTGCCGTCGGTGAGCGAGCCGGGGGTGAGCGTGTCGTAGATCGCCAGCGAGAACATCAGCCCCGCGCTCGGGCCGCCGATCGCCGGATCGATGTCGACCGAGACCTGGAACGGGAACTTGTAGCCCAGCCCCACCGAGACGCCGAGGTAGGGCTTGCCGTCCTTCGTCCCCGGCTTGAAGGACACCTGGGTCGACGTGCCGTCGCGCAGCACCGTCAGGTCGACCGGGCTGCCGGCCGGTGTCTTCCGGATCGCTGCGACGGCCTGGTCGGGCGTGGTCACGGCGGTGCCGTTGACCTTCTCGATGAGGTCGTGGGTCTTCAGGTGGCCGTCGGCCGGCGCCTTCGGCTCCACCGCGACCACCTCGACCATCTGGGTGACCTGGTAGCCGAGCTCCTTGAGCGCCACCGCGGTCGCGGTGTCCTGGGAACTCGCCATCTCGACGGCACCCTCGGTCTCGTCGGACTGCTCGTTTCCCTTGAGGTCGGGATAGACGGCCGCCTTCGGGTAGACGGCGGCGTCGCGGTCGAACCACGCCTGCATCAGGCTCCACAGCCCGAGCCGGGTGTCGCGACGGGTCACCGAGACGGTGGTCATCCGTAGCTGACCGCCGTCGCGATAGACCGGGTGACCACTGACCTGCACGATCGGCTTCCCGTCGGGACTGCCGTCGCCGAGCACGTTGATGGTCACGCCCGGCCGGTAGACGCTGTAGGGCAGCGGCACCACCCAGGCGACGATGATGAGCGCCAGCACCAGCGGGAGGGCGATCACGGCCGCCAGGGTGCGCTGCGTCATGGCGCCAACCTTCTCATCCGCACCCAAGCAGGTGGAAACGTGCTCAGGAGGCGCGTTTCGTCGGGGCCGGCCGCCGCGAGGGGCGTACGGCGATGCCCGTGGAGCGCTCACGCCGCGGACGGGCCGCGGCGTACCGCTGCTGGGTGGGCTTGCTCAGCGCGGCGGCCATCCGGCGTACCGCCACCTCGGGGTCGACCTCGCCACGACCCTCGCGCCCAATCCAGCCCACCCATGCCATCGCCAGCAGCGTCACCACCGCGGGCGGCACAAGCCAGAGCAGGATCTCCACCCCGCCAGCCTACGGAGCCGGGGTGACGGGTCGGCGCAGGCACGCCCTACGGCGTGCCCACCCACTCCTCGGTGCCGTCCCCGAAGCGCTGGTGCTTCCAGATCGGAACCGTCTGCTTGAGCCTGTCGATCAGCGCCCGGGATGCCTCGAACGCGTCGCCGCGGTGCCCGGCGGTCGCCGCCACGATCACCGCGATGTCGCCGATGGCCAGTTCGCCGACCCGGTGCAGTGCCGCGACCTGGACGCCGTACTCCCCCGCGACCTGCTCGCAGACCTCGCGCAGCCGGGCCGGCGCGGTGGGGTGTGCGGCGTACTCCAGGCCGGTCACGCCGCGGCCGCCGTCATGGTCGCGGACCCGTCCGACGAAGAGGGTCAGCCCGCCGGCGGCGACGTCGTCGAGGGCCGCGACGACCTCCTCGACCGGCAGTGGGGTCTCGCGGATGTCCACGAGGCGTACGGCGGTCATGGAGCCGACCCTAGTGCTTCTCCGGCCGCGTACCGTTGGACCCATGAGCGAGACCCCCAACCCCGAGGACCCGCAGAACCCGTTCAAGGGCACGCCGTTCGAGGCCCTGTTCGGGCAGATGGCGGGTGGCATGCCGGCCGGGATGCCCGATCTGAGCCAGCTGTTCGGGCAGCTCCAGTCGCTCATGCAGCCCTACGACGGCCCGCTGAACTGGGACGTCGCCCTCGACACCGCCCGCAAGGCCGCCGCCACGACCCCCGACCCGACGCCGACGCAGCGGCAGAAGGACGCCGTCGCCGACGCGGTCCGGCTCGCCGACCACTGGCTCGACGACACCACGTCGTTCCCGTCCGGCGTGAGCACCGCGACCGCCTGGAGCAAGGCCGAGTGGCTGGTCAACACCGCCGACGTCTGGAAGACGCTGGTGGAGCCGGTCGCCGCCTCCTCGGTCTCCTCGCTCAGCGGCGCGCTACCGCAGGAGATGGCGGCCATGGCCGGCCCGATGGTCGGCTTCCTCGGGAAGGCGGTCGGCGCGCTGCTGGCCAGCCAGGCCGGCTCCGGACTGGGCGCGCTCGCCGGCGAGGTGCTCAGCCTCTCCGACGTCGGCGTCCCGCTCGCCGCGCCCGGCCGGGCCGCGCTGCTGCCGGTCAACATCGCTCCGTTCGCGGAGGGGCTGGGCGTGAGCGAGGACGACGTACTCCTCTATCTGGCGCTGCGCGAGGCCGCTCACCAGCGGCTCTTCGCCGGGGTGCCGTGGCTGCGCGATCACCTGGTCTCGGCGGTGCGGGAGTACGCCTCGGGCGTCGAGGTCAACCTGCAGGCCATCCAGGAGCGCGTCGAGGAGCAGATGCGCGGCGTGGACATGAACGACCCCGAGTCGCTGCAGCAGCTGTTCCAGAACGGCATGTTCGAGCTGCCCCAGTCGGCCAAGCAGAAGGCGGCGCTGGAGAAGCTCGAGACCGCCCTGGCGCTGGTCGAGGGCTGGGTCGACGAGGTGGTCGGCCAGGCCACCGCCGGGCGGATGCCCACCGCCGGCAAGCTGCAGGAGGCGGTACGCCGCCGCCGGGCCGCCGGTGGACCGGCGGAGCAGGTCTTCGCCAACCTGGTCGGCCTGGAGCTGCGGCCGCGTCGACTGCGTGACGCCGCGACGCTGTGGGGATCGCTGCGGACTCGGCAGGGAGTCGAGGCGCGCGACGGCGTGTGGATGTCGCCGGCGCTGCTGCCCACCGCCGCCGACCTGGACGACCCGCTCGGCTTCCGCGAGGGCGCCGATGCCCCCGAGCTGATGTCGGAGGACGACTTCGACGCGGAGCTGCGCAAGCTGCTCGGTGGCTCCGCCGAGGGCTCCGACGGACCCGGCCCCTCCGCCTCCGGCGAGTGAGGCTGCGGGACGACGCGCTGGCGGTCCTGACCGGCTGGCCGGCGCCGAGCGCCGGTCAGGCCGGGCTGCGGCAGCGCTACGTCGACTATCTGGCCGGGCACGCCTCGGGGGTGTTCCGCGCCGACCGGCCACACCACCTGACCGCCTCCACGCTGGTGCTCTCCGCCGACCGCTCGGCGGTGCTGCTGACGCTGCATGCCAAGGCGCGCCGGTGGTTCCAGTTCGGCGGCCATCTGGAGGCGGAGGACGCCTCCCTGCTGGCGGCAGCGACTCGGGAGGCGACCGAGGAGTCGGGCCTGGCCGGGCTGGTGCTCGACCCGGTGCCGGTGCAGCTCAGTGACCACGAGGTGCCGTTCTGCGGCGAGGGCGTGCACCACTACGACGTCCGGTTCCTGGCGCTCGCCCCGGCCGACGCGGTCCACGCCGTCTCGGAGGAGTCACTGGACGTGCGGTGGTTCCCGGTCGACGCCCTGCCCTCGGCCGACCCCGACATGCTCGAGCTGATCGACCTCGCCCTCCGCCGAGAGGTCACTTCCTGACCCTCGAGAGGTCACCTGTGGCCCGTTGATTGGTCACTTTCGGCCCGTTGAATGGTCACCTTTGGCCGGTTGAGAGGTCACTTCTGGCCGGTTGAGTGGCCACAGCGGCGGACGCGGCGCGAAAAGTGACCTCTCAATGCGCGGAAAGTGACCTCTCAATGCGCCGAAAGTGACCTCTCGACCCGCCGAAAGTAACTACTCGACGTCGCTGGGGTCGTCGTCGCTGGGGTCGTCGTCGCCGGGGTCGAGGTCGCTCGGTGGAGCGTCGATGCGCGCCGCCGCCGACCAGCCGAGCAGGAAGCCCTTGGCCCGCTCGGCCTGCGGGAAGCGATCCACCCAGCCCCAGAACCGCGCGTTGTGGTGCGGCTCGAACAGGTGCGCCAGCTCGTGCACCAGCACGTAATCGAGCACCCAGGACGGCATTCCCTGCAGCCGCGCGGAGAGCCGGATGCTGCGGTCCAGTGGCGTGCAGGAGCCCCAGCGGCTGTTCTGGTTCTCCACCCAGCGCACCGATTCCGGGATGGCCAGCCCGCCGAAGTAGCGGTCGGAGAGACCGAGCGCGCGCTTGAGCAGGTCGTCGTCGGTCGGCTTGCGTCGCCGCTCGGAGCGTTCCAGCCGGGCCACCATCGTCTCGACCCACTCCGCCTCCTCGCGGCGGGACATCGACGCCGGGATCAGGACCACGATCCGGTCGCCGTCGCGATAGGCCGAGACGGTACGCCGGCGACGCTTGCTACGGCGTACCTCCACCTCCGGCCGGGCGGCTGCGGAGGTGTCCATGGCGTGCAAACTACCTGTTCGCCCACGCCAGCAGGCGCTCCCGCGGCCACGTGTTGACGATCCGATCCGGCTCGATGCCGACCGCCTCGGCACGCTCACAGCCGAGCACCAGGAAGTCCAGCTGGCCGGGCGCGTGCGCGTCGGAGTCGATCGAGAACAGGCAGCCGAGGTCGCGGGCGAGCTCAAGCAGTCGAGTGGGCGGGTCGCGGCGTTCGGGCCGAGAGTTGATCTCCACCGCCACGCCGTGCTGGGCGCAGGCCTCGAAGACGGCCCGCGCGTCGAACGTCGAGCCCGTCCTGGTGCCGCGGTTGCCGGTGACGAGTCGGCCGGTGCAGTGGCCCAGCACGTTCATCGACGTGGTGCTGATCGCGGTGACCATCCGCCGGGTCATCGCGGACTTCTCCATGGCGAGCTTGGAGTGCACGCTGGCCACTCGCAGGTCGAGCCGCGCGAGCATCTCCGGGGTCTGGTCGAGGCCGCCGTCGTCGAGGATGTCGACCTCGATGCCCTTGAGCAGCGTGAAGCCGCCGTCGAGGTGCTGGTTGACCGCCTCGACCACGCCCAACTGCTTGGCCAGCCGCTCCGCGGAGAGCCCGCGCGCCACCTTGAGCCGGGGTGAGTGATCGGTGAGCACGAGGTACTCGTGGCCCAGCTCCATCGCGGTGAAGGCCATCTCCTCGATCGGCGACCCGCCGTCGGACCAGTCCGAGTGGGAGTGCAGGTCGCCGCGCAGCCGGGCCCGCAGGCCCGCTCCCCCGGCGGCGAGCGGGCCGCCGTACTCGCGCTCGGCCGCCTCCAGCCGCGCCGGTACGGCGCCGGAGACCGCCTCGGCGATCACCGCGGCCGTGCTGGCGCCGACGCCGGGCAGCTGGGTGAGCGTCCCCTCGGCGGCGCGGCGGCGTACCTCCTCCTCCGGCAGCGGCAGGATCGCGGCGGCGGCGTTGCGGAACGCCTTGACCTTGTAGGTGTCTTCGCGGCCCCGCTCGAGCAGGAAGGCGATGCGCCGCAGCGCCGCCACCGGGCCGACGCCGTACTCCTGGGGCTGCGCCACGCCGCTCCTCCCTCGAGAAAAATTGCTCCACACCCGGTGGAGACACATCGTCGCAGGTCAGCGCAAAACTCAGCGCTCTCGCCGTCCAGGATTCCACAGTCTCCTCCCAGCCAAGGTGGCGTTCTTCCACCGGCTCGGCGGCTTCTGCACAGCGTGGCCCACAACGTTGTCCACAGGCTGAGGACGACGGGCGTTGACCTGGTCGCGTGCCCCTCCTAGTTTTCTTCGGAGACGAGACCCCCGGCGCCGCCGGACGGCCTTCGCAAGGGGAAGGCGAAGGACGATCCAGGCACCGGGGGTCTCCTCATGCCCGGATGAGGAGGCCGCCACCGGCGTCGTCCACGCCGCGACACGCGGAAGACGAGCGTGGCCCCGTGTTGCCCATCCCGGCCCCGTGTGCCGTAAGGTCGAGTCGGCTCAGCGGCACACGCGGCTGGGCTCCGGCGGGCTTCCCCCTCTGACCCCGTCGCGACGACCACGAGGAATAGGCAAGGAGGCCGTCATGGCGGAGAGCTGGAGCGGCGAGTTCTACTGCGTCAAGTGCAAGGAGAAGCGCGAGGCGACGGGTGAGATCAAGGTGAACGACAAGGGCACCAAGATGGCCAAGGCCGTCTGCCCGGTCTGTGGCACCAACCTCAACCGCATCCTCGGCAAGGCCTGACACCAGCCAGACCTCAGAACGGCCCCGGACCATCCGTTGGTCCGGGGCCGTTCGCCTGTGGATAGCGCCCGCACCGAATCCTCGATCCGTGTGACGCTGACCGGCATGACCCATCGCCTGCACCCCGGCCTCGCCGTCGTACGCCGCGACCCGCGGCACCTGCAGGTGGGCATCGACCCGCCCCGCCGGGTGGTGCTGCCCGACGAGCCGGCGGTACGACGCACCCTGGCGGCGCTGGTGGACGGGGCGCCACTGCCGTCCGACGGGTCCGCCGGGGCCACCCTCGCGGCGTTGGTCGCGGCGGGGCTGCTGGCCCCCGGTACGTCGGGCTCCCCCGGCGCACATGTGTCGGTGTCGGTCTCCGGGCCACCGGCGCTCACCGAGGAGCTCGGCGTACTGTTGCGCGCCGCGGGACTCGCCGTGACCGCCGACGGCACCGTCCGGGTGATCGTGGCCCACGGCGCCCTGCGTCGGGAGACGGTCGATCCGCTGGTGCGGTGCGGCACCTGTCACCTGGTGGCCACCACGACGCCGTGGGGCTGGGAGCTGGGGCCGTTCGTCGTACCCGGCGTGACGGCATGCCTGCGCTGCATCGACGCCGCCCACGCCGAGCGCGACCCACACCGCGGCGTCGTACTCGACCAAGTCGCCGCCGCGGGCCTGCCCGGCCCGGTCGACCCGGCGACGCGGGCCCTGGCGCTGGCGTGGCTCACCCGCGACCTGCTCGCCTACGGTCGCGGCGACCGGCCCACCACCTGGTCGGCGACCGTCGAGATCGACCAGGGCATGCCGCGGCAGCACCCCTGGCTGCGCCATCCACACTGCGGCTGCGCCTGGGATGCGCTCGCCGGCTGAGTCACCACCAGGCCGAGTCGAGCTTGCCCTCCATCGCGCGCAGGTGCCGACGCGAGCACTCGGCGCAGAAGTTCTTGGTCCGGCCGTGCTCGACGGCGGTCGACCAGGTCAGCAGGACTGCCGGGTCGTCCTCGGTGCGACCGCAGTGGTCACAGGTTCGCATGGGACCAAATGTAGATCGGCCCGCCCGAGTCGAGGACTCGGACGGGCCGACCGTGCACACTCCCGCGATCAGGGGTGTCGGAGGCGCCTCGTGACGGCGAGGCTCCCCACGCGTGTGGCGCGCACGGCGCGCCTACAGGACGCGGGCAAGGGCCAGGCGCGCCTGCTGTGCCGCCTTCTCCGCCTTGCGGCTGAGCCGGCGGGCCCGGGTCAGGTTGTGGGCCCGGTGCCACTGTTGCGCCTCTCCCAGGCGCGCGGCCATTTGCGCACGCGCCAGGTCTTCGTTGATCAAGTACATCTTGGTGCTCCTGGGTCGGTCAGTGTTCATGTCGGTTCTCGTGTGATTCAGAGGTAGGTCGGGTTCATGCGGCGTGCTTGCGGGGCCTGCCACGGGGGCGCTTGCGGGGGATCACCACTCCTTGTAGGAACAGCTCTCCGCCCCAGACTCCCCAGGGCTCGCGCCGGCTGAGCGCTCCAGCGAGGCACAGCTGCTGGACCGGGCACTCCCGACACAGCAACTTGGCGAACTCGACGTCGGCGGGCGACTCGGCGAACCACAGCTCCGGGTTGTTCACCCGGCACGGCAGCAGCTCCTCGTCGACCCGATCCGCCTCGTCGTGCAAGAGGCCGAGCGTGGGCTCGAGTACGGCGGTCATGTGTCACCTCCTTTCACTGACCTGATCGCGGTGTTGTGTTGGACATCTGTGGGCTGAGAAACAAGAAGGCCGCGGATCCCGGTGTCGGGTCCGCGGCCTGGAGGCACTCTGGCTGTCTCTCAACAGTCGGATGGTCTCCAGGCAGTGGTCCCCGTGGCGGTGCGACGCTTGGTGCCGAAATCCACCACTCCCTGGGTGAGGGCGTAGGTGTGGGAAGCGACGCCGGCCGGGATCGTCCACGCAGCGTTGTGAGCCCGACCGGTGAAGGTGGAGGCGCACGCGGGCATGCCGAAGGACGGCTTCTCGGCCATCGGGATCAGGGTCATGCTCATGGGGGCCACCTCCTTCGGTGAGTCGGGCGCGGGAGTCGTCAGCTCCGTGATGCGCGTTTCGGGCTTGTGTCAGCACCGTATCCTGCGCGGTTCTGACGCGGCAAACGATTAAACGTCCTTTTTCCGACGAATTCCCGCCATGTTTTCACGCCGACGCCGCGATCAGCGCAAGAACGTCCTCGCCATAGGCCTCGAGCTTCGACTTCCCGACGCCGCTGATGCGCAGCAGCGCCCTGGGTGAGTCCGGCCTGACCTCGGCGATCGCCTCGAGGGTGGCGTCGGTGAAGACGGTGAAGGCGGGCTTGTTGCCGGCCGCCTCCCGACGCCAGCTGCGCAGCCGCTCGAAGAGCTCCTCGTCGTACGGCGCCGGGCAGTCCTCGTGCCGGCCGCGGCTCTTCTCGGCCGCCGTCCCCAGCGGCCCGCCGCAGGTCTTGCACATCCTCGCCCGCCGGTTCGCGCTGCTGGTGGGCGCCGGCCGGGCCTGCTCGGGCAGCAGCGGGTCGAGGAACCGGGACGGCTTGCGGCTGGCGCGGCCTCCGGGCTGGCGGGCCAGCGACCAACTGAGGTGGAGGTCGACCCGGGCTCGGGTCATGCCGACATAGAGCAGCCGGCGCTCCTCCTCCACCGCGGTGGGCGAGTCGAGCGCATAGCTGATCGGTAGCGTGCCCTCCTGCAGCCCGACCAGGAAGACCGAGTCCCACTCCAGGCCCTTGGCGGCATGGAAGGTGGCCAGCGTGACGCCGTCGGCGACCGGGGCATGCTGCTCGGCCGCCCGGCGGTCGAGCTCGGCGACGAAGTCCGCCAAGGAGGCCGGTGCAGCGCCTCCCCCGGCCTCGGCGTACTCGTGGGCCTGGTCGACCAAGGCCTGCCAGGACTCCCAGCGGTCGCGGGTCTGCCCGCGCGCCTCGGGTGGCCGCTGCGTCCAGCCCATCCCGGCGAGGGTGGCGTGCACGGTCTCGAGCAGCTCGCCGTCGGCGTCGGAGCGGGCGGCGCCGCGCAGCCGGGTGACCGCCTCGCGCACCTCGGGCCGCTCGAAGAACCGGGCGGCGCCGCGCACCACGTAGGGGACGCCACGCCCGGTCAGCGCCTCCTCGAAGGTCTCGGACTGGGCGTTGATCCGGAAGAGCACCGCCATCTCCGACCAGGGCCGGCCGGCGGCGTGCAGCCGCTCCAGCGCGGCGGCGACCGCCTCAGCCTCGGCGACCTCGTCGCTGCGCTGGCTGTAGGTGACCGCCGGACCGCGCTCGCGCTGGGAGCGCAGCTCGACGCCCTGGCTCTCCGAGCCGCGCAGCAGCGTGTTGGCGGCGTCGACGACCTGCGGGGTGGAGCGATAGTTGCGCACCAGCTCCACCGAGGTGGTGCCGGGGAACCGGCGGGCGAACTCCCGCAGGTAGCGAGCGTCGGCGCCGGCGAAGGAGTAGATGGTCTGGGCGGGGTCGCCGACCACGCACAGCTCGTTGCGGCCGCCGAGCCACAGGTCGAGCAGCGTCGACTGCAGCGGCGAGACGTCTTGGAACTCGTCGACGACGAACCACTTGTACTGCCGGCGCACCTGGGCCGCGACTCGCTCGTCCTCGGCCAGCAGCCCGGCGGTCAGCAGGAGCACGTCCTCCATGTCCATCCGGCCCTGCTCGCGCTTGAGCTCCTCGTAGCCGGCGAATACCCGGCCGACCGTGGTCGGGTCGACGCCGCTCACGGAGCGACCCCGCGCCTCGGCGACCCGGCGCTGCTCGGGGTCGAGGGCGTCGAGCAGGTCGGGCATCGGCGGGCACATCTCCTGGGACGTCAGGGCGGACGCTCCACACCCTAGACGCCGCCAGGGACACTCACGCCCCGACGTACGACGGGTTGTGGACGTCCATCGATCGGTCGAGCCGGGAATGTCCGGCCCGGACGCCGGCGTTG
>NZ_DASZUF010000092.1:0-20463 GCF_035547795.1 Nocardioides sp. | reverse complement strand
AGAACGCGATGCGGATGGCGCGGCTGTTCACCGGGCGGGACAAGGTGCTCTCGACGTACCGGAGCTATCACGGCAACACCGGTGCCGCGGTGGTCGCGACCGGTGACTGGCGGCGGGTGCCCAACGAGTACGCCCGCGGGCACGTGCACTTCTTCGGCCCCTACGCCTACCGCTCGGAGTTCTGGTCGAGTACACCGGAGCAGGAGGGTGTGCGCGCACTGCACCACCTGCGCCGGGTGATCGAGTCCGAGGGTCCGACCTCGATCGCCGCGATCCTGCTCGAGACGATCCCCGGCACCGCCGGCATCCTGATGCCTCCGCCGGGCTACCTCGCGGGCGTGCGCGCGCTGGCCGACGAGTTCGGCATCGTGCTGGTCCTCGACGAGGTGATGGCCGGCTTCGGCCGCACCGGGCACTGGCTCGCCCTGGACCAGTACGACGTCGTCCCGGACCTGATCACCTTCGCCAAGGGCGTGAACTCCGGCTACGTCCCGGCCGGCGGCGTCATCGTGAACGACCCGATCGCGGCCGCCTTCGACGACCGGGTCTTCCCCGGCGGCCTCACCTACTCCGGGCATCCGCTGGCGATGGCCGCCATCGTCGCCACCATCGACGCGATGCGCACCGAGGGCATCGTCGACAACGCGGCCATGATCGGCCGTGACCACCTCGGCCCCGGACTGGCCGCGCTCGCGGAGCGGCACCCGGTCATCGGCGAGGTCCGCGGCACCGGCGTCTTCTGGGCGCTGGAGCTGGTCACCGACCGCACCACCCGCGAGCCGCTGTCCGCGGCCACCATGACGAGCATCAGGGGCCGCCTGCTGGAGCGCGGGCTGTTGCCGTTCGTGCAGGACAACCGCATCCACGTCGTACCGCCCTGCGTCGTCACCCCCGAGGAGGTCGCCGAGGCGCTGGCGATCTACGACGACGTCCTCGGCTCCCTCTGAAAGGTCTCACCATGTCTCTCGCGTCCCTCCCCGTTCTCGACCACTGGATCGACGGCACCAGCACGCCCGGCTCGGGCACCCGGCTGGGCGACGTCTTCGACCCCGCGCTCGGCACCGTGCAGCGGCGGGTCCGCCTCGGCACCGCCGCCGACGTCGACGCCGCGGTCGGCGCCGCCGTCAAGGCAGCGGTCGCCTGGGGCGAGTCCTCGCTGGCGCGCCGGATGCAGGTCGTCTTCGCCTTCCGCGAGCTGCTCAACGCGCGCAAGGACGAGCTCGCCGCGATCATCACCGCCGAGCAGGGCAAGGTGCTCTCCGACGCCGCCGGCGAGATCGCCCGCGGGCTGGAGGTGGTGGAGTTCGCCTG
Organism: Nocardioides sp.; assembly: GCF_035547795.1. GTDB lineage: Bacteria > Actinomycetota > Actinomycetes > Propionibacteriales > Nocardioidaceae > Nocardioides. The sequence continues at coordinate 19,152 of NZ_DASZUF010000092.1, read as the reverse complement.
CGCGATGCCGCACCTGATCAAGGGCGCGATGAGCGAGAACGTCTCCACCGGCGTCGACGTGCACTCCCTCAAGCAGCCGATCGGCGTGGTCGGGATCATCAGCCCGTTCAACTTCCCCGCCATGGTCCCGATGTGGTTCTTCCCGATCGCGATCGCGGCCGGGAACGCGGTCGTGCTCAAGCCGAGCGAGAAGGACCCGAGCGCATCGGACTGGATGGCGCGACTGTGGGCGGAGGCGGGCCTGCCGGCGGGCGTGTTCAACGTCGTCCACGGCGACAAGGAGGCGGTCGACGCGCTGTTGACCCACCCCGACGTGGCGTCGATCTCATTCGTCGGCTCGACCCCGATCGCGAAGTACGTCTACGAGACCGCGTCGGCGACCGGCAAGCGGGTGCAGGCCCTCGGCGGCGCGAAGAACCACATGCTGGTGCTCCCCGACGCCGATCTGGACCTGGTCGCCGACTCCGCTGTCAACGCCGGCTTCGGCGCGGCCGGCGAGCGCTGCATGGCGGTCTCGGTGGTGCTGGCCGTCGACGCGGTCGCCGACGCGCTCATCGGAAAGATCGCCGAGCGGATGCGCACGCTGCGCACCGGCGACGGCCGGCGCGACAACGACATGGGCCCGCTCATCACCGGAGCCCACCGCGACAAGGTGGCCTCCTACGTCGACGTGGCGCGCGCCGACGGAGCGACGGTGGTCGTCGACGGCCGCGACATCACCCCGGACGGCGACCCGAACGGCTTCTGGCTCGGCCCCACCCTGATCGACCGCGTGCCCACCACGTCGGCGGTCTACACCGACGAGGTCTTCGGACCGGTGCTCTCGGTGGTGCGGGTCAGCGGCTTCGAGGAGGGGCTGGCGCTGATCAACGCCGGGCAGTTCGGCAACGGCACCGCGATCTTCACCAACGACGGCGGTGCCGCCCGCCGCTTCCAGCGCGAGGTGCAGGTCGGCATGGTCGGGATCAACGTGCCGATCCCGGTGCCGGTCGCCTACCACTCCTTCGGCGGCTGGAAGGCCTCGCTGTTCGGCGACGCGAAGGCGTACGGCGTCCACGGCGTCGACTTCTTCACCCGGGAGAAGGCCGTCACCACCCGGTGGCTGGACCCCAGCCACGGCGGGCTCAACCTCGGGTTCCCGCGCAACGACTGACCTCTGTCCGGGGCCATCTGTCAGACGTCGGGCTCGACCTCGAGGTCGTTGGGGTAGTCGTCGTCCGAGCCCTGGACAGGGGTGGCCTGCTCGAGAACGTCGGCCTCATCGGCGTCCTCGCGTGGGGAGAGCTCCTCTTCCTCGGGCTCGCTGTCGTCGTCCTCGACCGGGGCCGCCTGCTCCTCGATGTCGGCCGGGTCGGCTGGGCTGGTGGGGTCGGCGTACTCACTGGTCATGATCTGACGGTGCCCACAGCGGGATCGGGCATGCCGGATCCGGCCGCCCGAAGTGGACACACCGGGCGCCCCTGGGCGTCCGATCGACCGAACCGTTATCTACACTCATCCCCCGGGCCGGCCACCCGCGCGGCCCTCCCGATCCCCGCGCCCGGCGGGCCGAGTCCCTCGTTGGCCCGCCGGGTTGCGGTGTCCTCAGGGACGTCGACGCGCCAGCACGCTGCCCAGCCCTGTCGCCGCCGCCCGCACCGCCGCGACGTGCGCCTCGGGGCGGAACCGGCCGACCGGGCCGGTCACCGAGATGGCCGCGAGCGCCTGTCGGCCACCGACGTCGAGCACGGGGGCGGAGACGCAGCGCAGGCCCGGGGTCGACTCCTCGTTCTCGTAGGCCACTCCCGACTCCAGCACCCCGTCCAGCTGGCGACGCAGCAGGCCGGGCGCCACCACCGTGTGAGGAGTACGACGTTCCAGCGGCCCGGCCAGCACCTCGCGCCGCACCGCGGGGTCCGCATGCGCGAGCAGCACCTTGCCGATCGCGGTGCAGTGCATCGGCATCCGCCCGCCCGGTCGCGACGGCGAGCGCGCCTGCCGGTGGCCACCGATCTTGGCGATGTAGACCACCTCGTGGCCGTCGGCGACGCCGAGGTGGACCGTCTCGTGGGTGCGTTCGTAGAGGTCTTGCAGGAACGGCATCGCCAGCTCCAGCAGGCTGCGCTCGACCGAGGCGCGCATGCCGAGCTCGAACAGGCCGCCGCTGAGCCGGTAGCCCGCCGGCACGCGGTCCAGCAGCCGCAGCGCCACCAGGTCGCCGGCCATCCGGTGGACGGTCGCCTTCGGCAGGGCGGTACGACGGGCCAGCTCGGCCAGGCTCAGCACCGGCTCGTCGGCGTCGAACGAGCGCAGGATCGCGACCGCCCTGCCCAGCACGCCGTCGAGGTCCGCACTCACCCGGCCACCGTACCCGCGGCGTACCACTGAGTGGAACGTCGCCATGGCGCCCGGCTCCCCGACCGGTGAGGCTCGGTGCCATGAGCGCCGTCCCCACCGCCGTGCCGGCCACGGTCCTTGACCAGGCCGCCGCGCGGCTGCTCGACGCGGCCGCCTCCGGCACGCCGTGTCCACCCGTCCGCGACCTGATCGGCACCGACGATCTCGGCGCCGCCTACGGCGTGCAGCAGCGCATCGCCGCGGCCCGGCTGGCCACGGGTACCACCGTGGTGGGCCGCAAGATCGGTCTCACCTCGCTTGCCGTGCAGCAGCAGATGGGCGTCGACACTCCCGACTTCGGGATCCTGTTCGCCGACATGGCCTATGCCGACGGCGCTACCGTCCCCGCCGGCGTACTCCTCCAGCCTCGGGTCGAGGCCGAGGTCGCGTTCGTGCTCGGGGACGACCTGGCCGAGGGCGACCTCGCGCTGTCGCAGGTCGCGGGTGCGATCGACTATGCGGTCGCCGCGCTGGAGATCTGCGACAGCCGCATCGCCGGCTGGGACATCAGCTTCGGCGACACGGTCGCCGACAATGCCAGCGCCGGGCTCTACGTGCTCGGCACCGAGCGCCGGACGCTCTCCGAGGTCACACCGCGCGACGTCGAGATGCGGATGACCGTGACCGGCCCTGGGGCCACAGCGGATTCGGTCGGCACCGGCGCGGCCAGCCTGGGCGACCCGCTGGTGGCCGTCCAGTGGCTGGCCACCCAGGCGCGGGAGTACGGCGAGCCGCTCCGCGCCGGCCAGGTCGTCCTCTCCGGTGCGCTCGGCCCGATGGTGGCCTGTGCCCCGGGCGCCACGGCCCAGGCCACCATCACCGGCCTCGGCGAGGTCTCGGTCAACTTTGCGGAGGTGTCAGCATGAGCAAGACCAAGGTCGCGATCATCGGATCCGGCAACATCGGCACGGACCTGATGATCAAGGTGATGCGCACCGCGCAGCACCTGGAGATGGGCGCGATGGTCGGCATCGATCCCGAGTCCGACGGCCTCGCCCGGGCCAGGCGGTTCGGCTTCGCCACGACCCACGAGGGAGTGGAGGGGCTGATCCGGCTGCCGGAGTTCGACCAGATCGAGATCGTCTTCGACGCCACGTCCGCCAAGGCGCACATCGCCAACGCGGAGCGCCTGCAGCCCCTCGGCAAGCGCCTCATCGACCTCACGCCGGCCGCGATCGGCCCGTATGTCGTGCCGGCGGTCAACCTCGAGGAGCACCTCGACGCCCCCAACCTCAACATGGTCACCTGCGGCGGCCAGGCGACCATCCCGATCGTCGCCGCGATCTCCCGGGTGGTCCCGGTGGAGTACGCCGAGATCGTCGCCTCGATCGCCTCCAAGTCGGCCGGCCCGGGCACCCGCGCCAACATCGACGAGTTCACCGAGACCACGTCGGCCGCGATCGTCCAGGTCGGCGGGGCGCGCCGCGGGAAGGCGATCATCATCCTCAACCCGGCCGAACCGCCGCTGATCATGCGCGACACCGTCTTCGCGCTGGTCGCGGCCACCGACCCCGGCGTCCACGACGAGATCAGGGCCTCGATCGAGAAGATGGTGGCCGACGTGGCGGCGTACGTGCCCGGCTACCGGCTCAAGCAGCAGGTGCAGATCAACGAGATCCCCGCCGACCAGCCGGTCGAGACGCTGCTGTGCTGCGACACCGGTCGGCCCACCCACCAGGTATCGGTCTTCCTCGAGGTCGAGGGCGCCGCGCACTACCTGCCGGCGTACGCCGGGAACCTCGACATCATGACCTCCGCCGGCCTGCAGGTCGCGGAACACCTCGCGCTCCGCGCGAGCGACCGGCAGAGCGCGGCCGCGAAGGAGAGCTGACCGATGAGCACCCCGATCTTCGTCCAGGACGTCACCCTGCGCGACGGCATGCACGCCGTCCGCCACCGGATCACCCCTGCGGACGTGAAGCGGATCGTCGCCGCGCTCGACGAGGCCGGCGTCGATGCCATCGAGGTCGCCCACGGCGACGGCCTCGCCGGCGGCTCGGTGAACTACGGCCCCGGCTCCCACACCGACTGGGAGTGGATCGAGGCCGCCGCCTCGACGGTGAAAAATGCCCGACTCACCACCCTGCTGCTGCCCGGCGTGGGCACGGTCCACGAGCTCGAGCGCGCCTGGGACCTCGGCGTACGGTCGGTGCGGATCGCCACGCACTGCACCGAAGCGGACGTGTCGGCGCAGCACATCGCGGCCGCCCGCGAGATCGGCATGGACGTCTCCGGGTTCCTGATGCTCAACCACATGGCGCCGGTGGAGGTCGTCGCGCAGCAGGCGAAGCTGATGGAGTCCTACGGCGCGCACTGCGTCTACGTCACCGACTCCGGCGGCCGGCTGACCATGAACGACGTACGCGACCGGGTGCGCGCCTACCGCGACATCCTCGACCCGCAGACCGAGATCGGCATCCACGCCCACGAGAACCTCTCGCTCTCGGTGGCCAACTCCGTGGTCGCGGTCGAGAACGGCGTCTTCCGCGTCGACGCGTCGCTGGCCGGGCACGGCGCCGGCGCCGGCAACTGCCCGATCGAGGCGTTCATCGCCGTGGCCGACCTGGTCGGCTTCAAGCACGGCTGTGATCTGTTCAAGCTGCAAGACGCCGCCGACGACATCGTCCGGCCCCTGCAGGACCGCCCCGTGCGGGTGGACCGCGAGACGCTGACGCTGGGGTACGCCGGGGTCTACTCGTCGTTCCTGCGGCACGCGGAGAACGCCGCGGCCCGCTACGACGTCGATGTGCGCGACATCCTGATGGAGTGCGGCCGCCGCCGGCTGGTGGGCGGGCAAGAGGACATGATCATCGACATCGCGCTCAACATCGTGGCGGAGCGGGAGGGTCGGTCGGCCTGAGCGTCTGCTTGCCGGGTGTGTAACACGCTGTTGCAGCATGTAACACGCTGTTCGGCGCACTAGAAGGTCGTTGCAACGACCTTCTAGTGCGGTGGACAGCGTGTTACATGAGCCGGAGCCCCGGCGGGGCCAACAGGTAACCCCGGTGGCGGTCGAACCCGGTCACCCGCCAGCCATCGGCCATCCGGGGAGCCAGGCCCTCGCGCACCTGCAGCCGCCACCGGGCCGCGGCGGCGGGGTCGCTGACTCGCAACGCCTCGATGTCGCCGGGCACCTCGACACGGACCCCGCCGGGGACGCCGCCGGGAACCTGGCCGGGAACCTGGCCGGAGACCGCGCCGAGAGCCGGCGTCGGCTCGGCGCCGGACTCATCCAGCTCCCAGCGGACCAGGATCCGGTCGGACTCGTCGAGCCCGTTGATGGCGTCCTCCATCGGCCCGTAGAAGTCCGGCAGGTACTCCACCGGACGGGCGCCGAGCTTGACGATGTTGAAGTGCGCGTTGCGGGCGATCAGCGGGTCGTAGGTCCACTCGATCGCGTTGATCCCGCGCGCCAGCGCCCACGCGCGCTGGTGCTGCTTGAGCGCCATCCCGATCCGGCGCCCGGCCAGCTGCGGGAGTACGGCGGCGATGTGGCTGTGCAGCACCCGGGCCGACGGCGCCGCGTGGAAGCCGAGGGCGCCGCCGACCAGGCGACCGTCGACGTACGCGCCGGCGATGTAGCTGCCGGCCTTGCTCATCGCACGCAGCAGATCGCCCGCGACCAGCGGCTCGGCGGCACCCCAGACCTCGGTGAACAGGTCGGACAGCTCGTGCAGGTCGGCGAGCTCGGTCAGCTCACGCAGCTCGGGTTCGGCCATGCGTGAAGAATGTCAGACATGAGGACCGCGGGGGCGCTCCGGGATCGCGCGGTCGGCGCGCTGCTCGGGCTGGCGTGCGGGGACGCGCTCGGCGTGCCCTACGAGTTCGACCACCTCGCGCTCGGCCCGGACGAGGAGCCGCGGCCGTGCGGTGGTGGGCCGGCCGGCTTCGCCCCCGGCGAGTGGAGCGACGACACCGCGATGGCGATCGCCGTCGCGCAGGGACTCGCCGCGGGCGGGTCGCTGGCCGAGCGGCTCGACGCGGTCGCGGGCCGCTTCCTGGACTGGTACGACGCCGAGCCCGCGGACATCGGTCGTCAGACCCGCGCGGTGCTCTCGGCCGTCGCCGCCGGCCCGCGCACGGGCGCGGCCATGCGGGCCCACGCCACCTCCTACGCGCGCACCCATCCGCATGCGGCCGGCAACGGGGCGTTGATGCGCACCGCCCCGGTCGCGCTGGCCTTCCTCGACGACCGGGCCGCCTGCGCCGAGGCCGCCCGGGCGGTGGCTGGCCTGACCCATGCCGACCCGCAGGCCCAGGACGCGTGCGTGCTGTGGACCGAGGCGATCCGGGTCGCCGTGACCGCCGGCGATCTCGCCGTGGCCGCCGGGCTGGACCTGGTCGAGGACCGGTGGCGCGTCATCCTGGCCGAGGCGGCCACCGGCGACCTCGGCCACTTCCACCCCAACGGCTGGGCGGTGCGCACCGTCCAGGTGGCGTACGGCGCGATCCTGCGAGCCGGCGGCGACCTGGAGGAGTCACTGGCCGCGGCGATCCGCGTGGGCGACGACACCGATACCACCGCCGCGGTGGCGGGCTCGCTGCTGGGCGCGCTGCACGGGGCCTCCGCCGTACCGCAGCGGTGGCTGGCCCCACTGCACGGCTGGCCCGGCCTACGCGCCGCCGACCTGGCCGAACTCGCGCTACGGCTGGTGGGCTGAGCGCTTGTTGGCCCGCCTGATCTCCTTGGACGGCCGGCCGCCCAGGTAGGAGGCGGCGGAGTCGACCAGGTAGCCGCGGCGCAGCACCTCGCGGCCGATCAGCATCCGGAAGCCCATCGCGTCGCGTCTGGTCAGCGTCACCTCGGCCGGGAGGACCCGGTCGAGCAGCCGCAGGTCGAGCCGGACCACCACCCGCTCCTCGGTGTGGCCCGAGGAGCTCTTGACCGTGCGCCGGTCGTGCACCGGCAGCTCGACCACCCGCGCATCGGCGCGGCTGCGCTGCCACGGGTGCACCTCGAAGCGCACCCACTCCTCCCCGTCGCGGCGGAACCGGGTGAGCGCGAAGGCATGCAGGGAGGAGGTCTGGGCACCGGTGTCCACCTTCGCCTTCAGCCACTCGACGCCGAGCCCGGGAAGCCCGACCCATTCTCGCCAGCCCAGCAGCTGGGTTGGATGATGGAGAGGCACGCCGCCCATCCAACCAGGAATCGCCTCGTGAAGATCGCCATTCTGTCGCGCGCGCCCCGCAGCTACAGCACCCAACGGCTCCGCACCGCCGCACTCGACCGGGGGCACGAGGCGAAGGTGCTCAACACGCTGCGGTTCGCGATCGACCTGTCCGGGGACGAGCCGGACCTGCAGTTCCGCGGGCGACAGCTCTCCGAGTACGACGCGATCCTGCCCCGCATCGGCGCCTCGATCACCTACTACGGCACCGCGGTGGTGCGGCAGTTCGAGCAGATGGACGTCTACACGCCCAACACCGCCAACGGGATCAGCAACGCCCGCGACAAGCTGCGCGCCAACCAGATCCTGTCCCGCCACGGCATCGCGATGCCGCCCACGGCGTTCGTGCGCAACCGGGCCGACGTGGTGCCGGCCATCGAGCGGGTCGGCGGGGCGCCGGTGGTGCTCAAGCTGCTGGAGGGCACCCAGGGCATCGGCGTGATCCTCGCGCCCGAGATCAAGGTCGCCGAGGCGATCATCGAGACGCTGCAGTCCACCCAGCAGAACGTGCTCATCCAGCACTTCGTCAAGGAGGCCCGGGGCCGCGACATCCGCGCCCTGGTGGTCGGTGACCGGGTGGTCGCCGCCATGCGCCGTACCGCCAAGGGCGAGGAGTTCCGGTCGAACGTGCACCGTGGCGGAAGCGTCGAGAAGGTGGAGCTGGACGAGGAGTTCCAGCGCACCGCCGTCCGCGCGGCCCAGATCATGGGGCTCAAGGTGGCCGGCGTCGACATGCTCGAGGGCGCCGACGGCCCGCTGGTGATGGAGGTCAACTCCTCCCCCGGCCTGGAGGGCATCGAGACCGCCACGAACCTCGACGTGGCGGGCGCGATCATCGACTACATCGCCAACCAGGTGGCGTTCCCGCAGATCGACGTGCGGGAGCGGCTGGCCGTCTCCACCGGATACGGCGTGGCCGAACTGGTGGTGCACGGCGACGCCGACCTGGTGGGCAAGACGCTGGGCGAGTCCGGGCTGCGCGAGCGCGACATCACGGTGCTGACCCTGCACCGCGGCTCGGCGGTGATCCCCAACCCGGGCGCCCAGCACGTACTCGAGGCCGAGGACCGGCTGCTGTGCTGGGGTCGGCTGGAGGAGATGCGCACCATGATCCCGGACCGGCCGCGGCGTCGGCCGCGGGTCAAGAGGCTCCCGAAGCACCCGCTCCCGGAGGGGTGACGGTCAGCTCCGCGAGGGCGTCGACCAGCCCGGCGATGCCGCCGGCGGCATGGGCCTCGCGCTGGCGGCGCGCGCCGGTGCCACGGGACCGGATCCGGGCCAGCCCCTCGGCCACGACCCGGTCGTCACCGGCCCCGCCCAGCGCCTCGCCGACGTCGTCGACCAGGGCCTCGACCAGTTCCCAGGCGGGCACCAGCCGGGCGCCGTAGGCGTCCACCAGCCGCTCCTCGACGCCCCACCGGGCGGCCCGCCAGGTGGCGGCTCGGAGCAGCTCGCCACGGACCTGCGGCGGGGGCGCGTCGTCGTCGGCAGCGGTGGCGACCAATGCCCGGGCGAGCGCGGCGATGACGGAGGCGTCGCCGACGTCGGCGCATACGTCGCAGACCCGGATCTCCACCGTCGGATAGTTCGCCGAGAGCCGCGCGTCGAAGTAGATCATCCCGTCGTCGAGTGCGGCGCCGGTGGCGATCAGGGCCTCGCGGGCGGCGCGGTACCCCTCGACGGTCCCGAACGGGTCGGCCACCCCGGCGGTGGGCCACTGCCCCCACAGCACGGTGCGATAGCTGGCGTAGTCGGTGTCCTGTCCGGCCAGGTACGGCGAGTTGGCGCTGAGCGCCGTCAGCACCGGCAGCCAGCCGCGGATCCGGTCCAGCACCCGCACGCCCTCGGCCGGCGACTCGATCGCGACGTGCACGTGCATGCCGCAGGTCAGCTGCATCCGGGCCAGCCTGCCGAACATCTCGGTCATCCGCTGGTAACGGGCGTCGGCGGTGGTCGACACCTGCTCGTCGAGCGGGCTGGTCGCCGACGCCAACAGCCGTACGCCGCGCTCCCGGGCGGCCGCCGCGAGCTCGGCACGCCGGGCGCGCAGGTCGCGGTCCAGGTCGACCAGGTGGCGATGCGGCGCCGTGCCGAGCTCGGCCTGTTCGCGCTTCAGCTCGTGCTCGAATTGCCCCGCCGAGCCGGCTTCGGCCCGGGCGACCACCTCGTCGCCGGCGGGCGCGAGGAACGGGCTGCTGCTCTGCACGAGGAGGAACTCCTCCTCGACTCCCACGGTGCGCGTCATGCCCCTAGGTGCCCGTTTCCAGCGCGCCCAGATACCCGGCGAGCAGGGCGGTCGCCACATCGCTCACCGCGTCGTCCGGCGGCCGGAACGTCGGCTGGTGCAGGGTCGCTCCCGCCGGCTGGTCGACCCCGACGAACATCATCAGGCTCGGCGCGATCGCGCCGTAGTAGGAGAAGTCGTCGGCGCCGCACGAGCGCAGCGGCGCGGCGTGCTCCATCCCCAGCCGGCCGAGCCATGCCTGGGCGCGCACCGCCAGCTGCGGGTCGTTGACCAGCGCGGGCTCCCCCTCGCAGAAGGTCACCTCGCCCCGACAGCCGAACGCGGCCGCGACCTGCGCGACGATCGCCGCGACCTCGCGGCGTACCTGGTCGCGGTCGGTCTCGTCGAGGACGCGCAGCGTGCCGACGGCGTGCGCCTGGTCGGGGATGATGTTGGCGGCGGTGCCGGCATGGATCTCCCCGACGGTCAGCACCGCCGCGTGGATCGGGTCGACCCGGCGGCTGACCACCTGCTGGAGGGCGACCACGACCTGGGCGAGGGCGGCGATCGGGTCGCGGGTCAGGTGCGGGTAGCCGCCATGGCCGCCACGTCCGGTGACCACGATCTTGATCTCGTCGGTGGCGGCGTTCACCGCTCCCGACGTCGCGGCCACCTCGCCGCGGCGCAGCAGTGGCTGCACGTGCGCCCCCACCACCGCCCGCACCTGATGCTGGGGCAGCACCTTGGCGTCGACGATGTCGCGCGCGCCGGACGGCGGCCCCTCCTCGCGCGGCTGCAGGATCGCCAGCAGCGAGCGGCCGGTGCGATGCGCGGCGCGGGCCAGCGCCGTGGCGGCGGCCAGGTGCACGTCGTGGCCGCAGGCGTGCATCCGGCCGTTGGAAGCGCTGTCGGGCGCACCGGTGCGCTCGTGCACGGGCAGTGCGTCCAGCTCGGCGCGTACGGCGACACACGGGCCCGCGGCCGGCCCCACCCGGACCAGCAGCCCGGTCTCGGCGACCGGCTCGACCGTGCCGACCCCGATCGCCTGGGCCACCCGCTCGGCGGTCCGCCACTCGGCGCCCGAGGGCTCGGGGTCGGCGTGCAGCCGGTGGCGCAGCTCGACGGCCGCCGGCAGCTCCTCCACCAGCACCGCGCGCAGCTCCTCCGACTCCTGCTGCGCGGTGGTCACGTGAGCAGTCGCAGCGTCGCCGCGGTGACGACGCCGTACACGCCGTGCGGGAGGGCGTCCGCGGCCCAATCGGCTGGCGACCACGACGTCGGGTCGGTCACCCCCATCGCCGCCATCGGCGCGTCGCTGGCCGCCATGGCACCCGCGGTGGCCAGGACGGCTCCGACCGGCAGCGGCGGCCGCCACGCGGCATGGAGGACACCGAGCGCAGCGCCGGTCCCGATCCCGGCGGCGATGCCGAGCATCGGGCCGAGCCCGGCGACGCGGTTCTGGGCCGTCTCCTCGTCGCCGGGGATCCCGACGCCGGCCCTGGCCGCCATCGTCTCGACGGTCCGCTCCGGGGTGCTGCTCGAGCCGCGGCCCCGGATCGCCATGTCCAGGTAGGTGGCGGCGTTGAGCGCCGTGGTGCCGGCCGCGCCGGCCAGGGCGCCACAGGCGAGGCTGCGGATGAGCCGCATCAGGACTTCCGGGACCGGCTGGTGTCGCGCCGGTTGGCCTTCTGGATGGCCTTGACCAGCTCGTCTTTCTTCATCTTGGACCGGCCGGAGATGTCGAGCCGCTTCGCGACGTCCATCAGGTGCGCCTTCGAGGCGTTGGCGTCCACGCCGCCGGCGGTCTTGCCGCCGCGGCGGGCCGGCGCTCCGCCCTTGCGTGCCTGTGAGTCCGAGGGCCCCTTGCGACCCTTCGGCTCCCAGTGGTCGCCGACCTTCTCGAAGCTGTGCTTGAGCGCGCTGAACGCGACGCGGTGGGCGCGCTGGCCCTCGCCGTACTCCTCGACCGCCGAGTCGTGGGCCTTGATCCACGTCCGCTGCGCCTTCGCCGTCGAGCGCTCCAGGGTGGAGGGCAGTTCCTGCTTGCCGGGCATCGTGGTCTCCCTTCGTCTACTGGCGCCCCGGTACCCCGGAAGCGTCGGGGTGTGCGCGCAGGATCGCGACGACCTCCTCGTCACTGGTCTGGTCGAAGCGCCGGTACCAGTTCCCGACCGCCCCGAAGCCGGGCGGCGACTCCAGGCAGACGACCTCCGCGAGCGATCCCAGCCGCGCGAGGCTGTCGGGGGCGCCGACGGGCACCGCCAGGACCAAGCGCGCCGGATGGTGCCGGCCGATCGCCCGCAGCGCCGCCTCGGCGGTGACACCGGTGGCCAGGCCGTCGTCGACCAGCACCACGTCGCGACCGGCTACGTCGGGCAGCGGGGCGCCGTCGCGATAGCGCTCCGCTCGGCGAGCGACCTCGGTCAGCTCCGCCTCGGCGAGCCGCTCCACGTCGTCGTGGGACAGCCCGAGGCCGGCGGCCGCACGATCGGAGACCAGCACGTCCGCGCTGCCCTCGGCGACCGCTCCGATGCCGTACTCCGGATGCTCCGGCGTGGTCACCTTCCGGGCGACGAACGGCGCCAGGTCGGCACCCAGGGCCGTCGCGACCGGGGCCGCGACGGGCACGCCGCCGCGCGGCAGCGCCAGCACCAGCGGCTCGCGCAGGTGCAGGGGGGCCAACCGCTCGGCCAGCTTCCGGCCGGCGTCGTCGCGGTCGCGGAACGGCGGTCCCATGCCGCGCCGGTACCCGCTAGCGGCCGCGGGCCACCGACGCCAGGTCGCGCTCGGGGTCGAGCAGGTCGACGGTCTGCAGCACCCAGAAGAGCGCGAACAGGGCGAGCAGCCCCGCCTCGACACCGAGCAGTGCATAGGCCCAGGCGTGCACCAGCGCGAAGACGGCCACGACGACCACCATGCCGGCCACGATGGCCCAGTACGCCGCATCGAACCTGGTCCTGCTCGCCGCCTCCCGGGCGAGCACCCGCACGCCCCAGTCGGTGTTGAGCACCACCACGCCGGCGAACGGCAGGAACGTGAACACGCCGGCCAGCGCATGGGCGTGTGCGGCAAACGAGGTGTGGTCGAGCAGGATCCACGCCATTCCCACGATCCAGGCGGCCGCGGTCGCGACCAGCCCGACCACCCCCCAGGGCGTCGGGCGGTGGTGCCGGCGCACGGTGGCCACGAGGACCACGACGTACCCGATCGCCAGGACCACCAGGAAGCTCAGCGCGTTGTTGACGATGGCGTGGACGTCGGGCGGGTGCCCTGCCGCCGGGGTGGGCACGAACGCCACCATCGGCGCCGAGATCCCGGACAGGTTGAGGCACACGTCCTCGGCGTCGGTGAAGCCGCGCAGCGCCACCAGGCACACCCCGACCGCGCCGAGCACGGCGATGAAGACCGGCCCGGCGGCGGTGTAGTAGTAGCCGCTGAGCGACGTCTGCCAGCCGGCGCGCGCGGTCTCGGCTCCCACCGAGACCGCCAACGTCAGCAGCAGTGCCAGCAGCGCGAACCGGACATAGCGGTACGTCGTCAGCTCGGCCACCATGGGCACGACCGTAGCCGTGCCCGGCGCCGATCCCGAGCAAGCGGTCCGGTCACACCAACGGCACGTCGAGGCGGCCGCGCAGCTCGTCGAGGGTGACGCCGTGCGTCTCGAGCACGTGCACCCCGTCGGGGGTGATGTCGAAGACCGCTCGGTCGGTGTAGACCCGGCTGACGCAGCCGACGCCGGTGAGCGGGTAGGTGCAGGCGGGGACCAGCTTGGGCGTGCCGTCCTTGGCGAAGAGCGTCATCATCACGTAGACGTCCTTGGCGCCGATGGCCAGGTCCATCGCACCGCCGACCGCGGGGATGTCGTCCGGCTTGCCGGTGTGCCAGTTGGCCAGGTCGCCGTTCGCGGCGACCTGGAACGCGCCGAGCACACACACGTCGAGGTGACCACCGCGCATCATCGCGAACGAGTCGGCGTGGTGGAAGTAGGAGCAGCCCGGGGTCTCGACGACCGGCACCTTGCCGGCGTTGGTGAGGTCGGCGTCGACCTCCTCCCCCTCGGCCTTGCGACCCATCCCGAGCATGCCGTTCTCGGTGTGCAGGATGACGCCCTGGTCGGGGGTGAGATGGTCGGCGATCTTGGTCGGCTGACCGATGCCGAGATTGACGAAGGACCCGGCCGGGATGTCGCGGGCGATCATCTTCGCCAGCTCGTCCATGGTGAGGGGGGTGTCGGTCATCGGGCACCTTCCACGGTGTAGTGACGGGCCTCGACCTGGACGACCCGGTCGACGTAGATGGACGGCGTCACGATGCTCTCCGGGTCGAGGCTGCCGGTCGGCACGACCTCGTTGACCTGGACGATCGTGGTGGTCGCGGCGGTCGCCATCACCGGACCGAAGTTGCGGGCGGTCTTGCGATAGACCAGGTTGCCCAGCTCGTCGGCGCGGTGGGCGCTGATCAGCGCGTAGTCGCCCTTGATCGGGTACTCGAGGATGTAGCGGCGCCCGTCGATGACCCGCTCCTCCTTGCCCTCGGCCAGCGGCGTGCCGACGGCGGTCGGGCAGAAGAACGCCCCGATGCCGGCGCCGGCGGCGCGCATCCGCTCGGCGAGGTTGCCCTGCGGCACCACCTCGAGCTCGATCCTGCCCGCGCGGTAGAGCCCGTCGAAGACCCACGAGTCGACCTGGCGTGGAAAGGAGCACAGGATCTTGCGCACCCGGCCCGCCTTGAGCAGCGCGGCCAGACCGACCTCGGCGTTGCCGGCGTTGTTCGCCACGATGGTCAGGTCCGTGGCGCCCTGGCGGATCAGCGCGTCGATGAGGTCGAAGGGCATGCCGGCGAGGCCGAACCCGCCCACCAGCACCGTCGAGCCGTCCTCGATGCCGGCGACCGCCTCGTCGCAGCTCTCCAGATGCCGGGTCCGGCTCACCGGGTCACCTCCAGGTTCTCCAGGACGACGGCCAGGGCCTGGCCGACGCCGATGCAGATGGCGGCCACGCCGTACCGCTGCCGCTGCTCGCGCAGGACCGCCGTCAGCGTGCCGAGGATGCGGCCGCCGGAGGCGCCCAGCGGGTGGCCGATCGCGATCGCGCCGCCCTTGACGTTGACGATCTCGGGGTCGATGCCCCAGGCGTCGACGCAGGCCAGCGACTGCACCGCGAAGGCCTCGTTGAGCTCGACCGCGCCGACCTGCTCCCAGCCGATGCCGGCCCGGGCCAGGGCCCGGTTGGCCGCCTCGACGGGCGCGAACCCGAACTCCTGCGGGTCGAGCGCCATCGCGCCACGCCCGATGATCCGGGCGACCGGCTCACGGCCGATGGTGGCGGCGGCGGCCTCGCTGCCCAGGAGTACGGCGGAGGCGCCGTCCGACAGCGGCGAGGCGTTGCCGGCCGTGATGGTGCCGTCCGGCCGGAAGGACGGCTTCAGGCCGGCCAGCTTCTCGGTCGTCGAGTCCGGCCGGATGCCCTCGTCGCGGGCCAGGCTCTGCTCACGCGGCAAGGTGACCGGCGTGACGAGCGGCTGGTAGAACCCAGCCTCCCAGGCGGCGTGGGCCAGCCGGTGCGAGCGCACCGCGAACTCGTCCTGGCGCTCACGCGAGATGCCGAAGCGCTCCTGGAGCTGCTCGTTGCACTCGCCCAGCGAGACGGTCCACTCCGCGGGCATCCGCGGGTTGACCAACCGCCAGCCGAGCGTGGTGGAGACGGTGGCGACGTCGCCGGCGGGGAACGCCCGGTCGGGCTTGGGCAGCACCCACGGAGCGCGGGTCATGGACTCCACGCCGCCGACCAGGACGATCTCGGCGTCGCCGGTCTCGATGGCGCGGCTGGCCATCATCGCCGCGTCGAGCGAGGAGCCGCACAGCCGGTTGACGGTGGTGCCGGGCACACTGGTGGGCAGTCCGGCGAGGAGCGCGGCCATCCGGCCGACGTTGCGGTTCTCCTCCCCCGCACCGTTGGCGTTGCCCCAGACCACCTCGCCGATGGCGGCCGGGTCGAGGTCGGGGGTCTGGGCAAGGACGCCGCCGATGACGGTCGCGGCCAGGTCATCGGGACGGACGCCGGCCAGGGCCCCGTTGAACTTTCCGAACGGCGTGCGCGTGACGGCGTAGACGAAGGCACTGCTCATGTCTGCGACGCTAGTCGCCCGAGCCGATATGCTGAAGTATCAATATCACCCTTGATTGAGATGCTGAACCTATGGATCTGCGTCAGTTGCGCTACTTCGTCGCGGTCGCCGAGGAGCGTCACTTCGGCCGCGCCGCCGCCAGGCTGCACATGGCCCAGCCGCCGCTGTCGCAGGCCATCCGACAACTCGAGACCGAGCTCGGCGTCACCCTCCTGCACCGCACCACCCGGCGCGTCGACCTGACCGACGCCGGGGTCGCCTACCTGGACCGCGCCCGGGCGATCCTGGCGGAGGTCGAGGAGGCCGCGCAGCATGCCCGCCGGGTCGCCGCCGGGGCGGTCGGGCACCTGACCATCGGCTGTGTGGGCTCGGCGACGTACAGCCTGCTGCCGGCGCTCTCCCGCCACCTCTCCGTGGAGCTGCCGGGCATCGACTTCTCCTTCCGCGGCGAGATGCTCGCGCCCGACCAGGTCGCCGCGCTGCGCCGGGGCACCATCGACGTGGCGCTGCTCCGGCCGCCGGTCGCCGACCTGTCACTGACGGTGCGCGCGCTGCGCCACGACCGGCTGGTGGTCGCGCTGCCGGCCGACCACCCGCTCGCCGCACGCCCCCGGGTGGCCGCCGCAGCCCTCGCCGACGCGGACCTGATCGTGCACTCCGCCGGCCGCCGATCGGCGATGTACGAGGTCGTCTTGGGACTGCTGCACGAGGCCGGCATCGAGCCCCGGATCCGGCACGAGGTCGGCGAGACGTCGACGCTGATCACCCTGGTCGCCGGTGGTCTCGGCCTGGCCGTGGTGCCCGAGCCGGTCACGGCACTGGCCCTCGAGGGCGTCACCTATCGCCCGCTGGTCCGCCCCTCGGCGACGATCGAGCTGGCCGTCGCCCACCGCGCCGACCGCTCCGAGCCGCACCTGGCGCGGACCATCGAGGTGATCCGAGGGCTGTTCTGAGGCTGCACGCTCGTCAGCCCTCGCCGAGCACCCGGTTGGCGACGCCGAAGGCGGTGTTGGCGGCGGGTACGCCGACGTAGACGGCCGACTGCAGCAGCACCTCGACGATCTCCTCGCGGGTGAGCCCGTTGGTGAGCGCGGCGCGCAGGTGGAACTCCAGCTCCTCGAAGTGCCGCCCGGCGACCAGGGCGGTCAGCACCGCGATCGAGCGGTCGCGGCGAGCCAGGCCGGGGCGGGTCCAGATCTCGCCCCAGGCGTAGCGGGTGATGAAGTCCTGGAAGTCGCGGGTGTGGTCGGTGGTGCGCGCGATGGCCCGGTCGACGTGGGCGTCGCCGAGGACCTGGCGGCGCACGGCCATGCCCGCAGCGGCGGCATCCGCAGCGCCACCGGAGGTGCCGGAGCCGGCCGCTTGACCGGCCTCGTCGGCCGCACCCGCCCGGCGACCCGCCAGGTGATCCGCGGCGTGACCCGCCAGGTGATCCGCCAGCAGCGACGCCACCGCCCGCGGCGCCTCCGCCGGCGCCAGGTGCGCGACGTCGTCCAGCTCCACGAACCGCCCGCCCGGGATCGCGGCCGCGTCCGCCTGCAGCGAGCCCGCCGGGGTGGCTACGTCGTGGCTGCCGGCGACGGCCAGCACCGGCACCGCGATCTCGCCAAGCCGGGACCGCAGGTCGAACCCACCCAGCGCCTCGCACACCAGCGCATAGCTCTCCGCGTCGGCGTCCTGGAGCGAACGCAGCAACGCCGTACCGGTCGCGGGATCACGATCGAGGAAGCCGGGGCCGAACCAGCGCTTCGCCGAGATCTCCACCACCGCCGGCGTCCCGGAGGAGCGCACCAGCTCGGCCCGCTCCCGCCAGCCGTCCGGCTCGCCGATCCGAGCGCCGGTGCACAGCACCGCGGCCCCGGTCAGCCGCGCCGGTGCGTCCAGGGCGAGCTGGAGGCCGACGGCACCGCCGACGGAGTCACCGGCGTACCCGAACGCGACCGGGCCGAGCGCGCGGTCCACCGCGGCGAGCACGCCGGCGGCGAGATCGGCGATGGTGAACCCCGCGGTGACGGGCGCGCCGCTGCCGTGGCCCGGCAGCTCCCAGCCGACCACGTGGAACCGCTCGCCGAGCAGCTCGGCGACGCCGCTCCACAGCGCCGTCACCGAGGTGCCCAGCGAGGGCCCCACCACGAGCAGCGGCCGGTCGTCGCCGCCGGCCAGCTCGACCAGACTCAGCTCCAGACTCAGCTCCAGGGTCATGCCAGGTCCTTCCACAGCCGCCCCGCCCGCTCCAGGACGGTGTCGATGATGAGGTCGTTCGCGCCCAGGTAGGCCCCGGCAGCGCCGTCCCTGCCGCTCATGCCGCTCATGCTGCGCTGCTCGGCCGTCAGCGTCTCGGCGTTCTCGGCCGCGCGAGCGCCCATCCGGTCGGCCTCGACGACGAGCCCGGCGAGCAGGTCGGCGGCCTGGGAAGCGGCGACGACGCTACGCCGGGCGAGCGTGCGCAGCGTGGCCCACTCGGCGTGCCAGGCGCCGTCCGGGCGCTCGTCGACGTACGCCGCCGCGGCGGTGTGCAGCGTCGCCGCCAGCCCGGGCGCGGCCAGCGCGTGCCGGCGCAGCAGGATCGAGAGCACCGGGTTGGCCTTGCCCGGCATCGTCGAGGAGCCGCCGCCGGCGGCCTCGCGCAGCTCGCCGATCTCGGGCCGGGACAGCAGCGCCACATCGGCGCCGATGCGCCCGAGTGAATCGGCGAGCGTGACCAGCGCGTCGCCGGCCGAGGTCAGCGGGGTACGACGGGTGTGCCACGGCACCCCGCCCTGCAGCGCCAGCTCACCGGCCACCCGCCGGACCAGCCCAGCCACCACCTCGACCGGGTCCGCCCGGTCGGCCGAGTCGCGGGCCAATTCGACCACCGCGGCCAGCGTGCCGGCGGCGCCGCCGAGCTGGATCGGCAGCTCGGCCCGCACCCGCCGCACGACGTCGGTGGCGTCGGCCAGACCGGAGAGCCAGGTCGCCGCCTTGAGCCCGAACGTGACGGGCACGGCGTACTGCGTCAGCGTCCGGCCCGCCATCACGGTGCCGCGGTGCGCGCGCGCCAGCCCGGCCAACGCACCGGCGCAGCGCGCCACGTCGACCAGCACCGCGTCGAGCGCATCGCGCAGGCAGAGCACGAGCGCGGTGTCGAGCACGTCCTGCGAGGTCAGCCCGCGGTGCACCCAGCGCGAGCCGCTGCGCTCGCGCAGCAACCGCACCAGCCCGATCACCGGGTTGCCGCCCGCCTCCGCCTCCGCCGAGAGCGCGGCGATGTCGTCGGCG
>NZ_DASZUF010000091.1:0-1511 GCF_035547795.1 Nocardioides sp. | reverse complement strand
AGGCCCGGGACGATGTAGCCCTTGTCGTTGAGGTGGTCGTCGAGCGCGGCGGTCACCACGGTGACCGGGATGTCGAGGGAGGCCAGCTTCGACTCGAGGTGCGCGACGCCCTCGGGGGCGGCGAGCAGGCAGATGCAGGTGATGTGGTCGGCGCCGCGGTCGACGAGGAACCGGATCGCCATGGCCAGCGTGCCGCCGGTGGCCAGCATCGGGTCCAGGACGTAGCACTGCCGGCCCTGCAGGTTCTCCGGGAGCCGTTCGGCGTACGTCGTGGCCTGCAGCGTCTCCTCGTTGCGCACCATGCCCAGGAAGCCGACCTCGGCGGTGGGCAGCAGCCGCATCATGCCGTCGAGCATGCCGAGCCCGGCCCGCAGGATGGGGACGACGAGCGGCTTCGGCGAGGCCAGCTCCACGCCGGTGGTCGCGGCCACCGGCGTGGTGATCTCGATCGGGGAGATGCGCACCTCGCGAGTGGCCTCGTAGGCGAGCAGGGTGACCAGCTCGTCGGTCAGCGAGCGGAACGTCGGGGAGTCGGTGACAGCGTCGCGCAGATGGGTCAGCTTGTGGGCGACGAGTGGGTGGTCCACGACGACGGTCTGCATGACATCGCACCCTACGTGAACAGCGCCGAAAGGGGGTTGGCGCTGGGCCCTCCCTCTGTCACTCTGGAGGCATGCCCGACCAGGTGGATGGCGTCGACTTCGCCCTCGCGGTCTTCCGCGAGGAGGGGGAGTGGGCCGTGCAGGAGTTGGCGCACGACGTGCTGACCGACTTCGACACGCTCGTCGCGGCGCTTCGTCGCTTCCCCGGCGACGGCGGCGCGGTCGGGATGGTGGGCATCGACGAGGACTTCTTCATCCTCGTCCGGGTGGCGGGGCCGAGCGTCCGGGTGCTGCTCTCGGACGTCACCGCCGCCGACGAGTGGGAGCTGGCCGGCGAGGTCGTGGAGTTCCTCGGCCTGCCGATGCCGGAGGACGAGGACGACCAGGAGCCGGCGGGCGATCTCGGCATCCTCGCCGACATGGGCATGAGCGCGATGGACATGGGCATCCTGCTCGACGACTACGACCTCTACCCCGACGAGATGCTCTCCGAGACCGCCCGCAAGGTCGGCTTCGGCAAGCTCTTCGACGACGCGGTCGGCCTCACCTCGGCGTGACCCCCTCGCAGCGGTGGGCGGCGCCGATGGACGCTGCCCTGGACGAGGCGCGGGCGGCGCTGGCGACGGGCGACGTACCCATCGGCGCGGTGGTGCTCTCGGCGACCGGCGAGGTCGTCGGCCGGGGCCGCAACGTCCGTGAGGCCGACGCCGACCCGACCGGCCACGCCGAGGTCGTGGCGCTGCGCGCCGCCGCCCGCGAGCGCGGCGAGTGGCGGCTCGACGGCTGCACCCTGGTGGTGACCCTGGAGCCGTGCACCATGTGCGCGGGCGCCGCCGTACTCGCCCGGATCGAGCGGATCGTCTTCGGCGCCTTCGACGAGAAGGCCGGCGCGGTCGGCTCGCTGTGGGA
>NZ_DASZUF010000090.1:0-12803 GCF_035547795.1 Nocardioides sp. | reverse complement strand
CGACCTGCTCCGCTTCGACGGCGTCCTCACCGCGGCCGAGCACCGCAACGGCGTACCTCCGGCGACGGTGCCGGTGGTGGTCTCCCTGGAGACGGCCGCCTCGGTCGAGAACGTCGGCGAGCTCGTCCGGGCGCCGCGCGTCGTCGGCGTGATGGGCGCCGCCGCGAAGGGCGCCGACATCTCGCGGGACGTCGGGTTCCGCTGGACCCCGGCCGGCGCCGAGACGCTCTACCTGCGCAGCAAGACCGTCACCGCGGCCCGCAGCGCGGGCCTGCGCCTGATCGTGCTGGGCCTGTGGCAGGAGGTGAACGACCTGGCCGGGCTGCGGACCTTCGCCCGGGACAACGCGGGGCTGGGCTTCACCGGCCAGGTGATCATCCATCCCTCGCACGCGGCGGTGGTCAACGAGGAATACGGCCTGACCGCCGACCAGCTCGACTACTACACCCGGCTCGTTGCGGCGTTCGACGCCGCGGTCGCCGAGGGCGATGCGGCCGTCAGGTTCGAGGGCGAGCACATCGACATCGCGCACGCGAACTACGCGCGCCAGCTGGTGCGGGCGGCCACCGCGGGCCGCGGCGCGCAGGACACAGGAGAGGAACACCCATGAGCGGCATGTACTACGAGGAGTTCGTGGTCGGCGAGGTCATCGAGCACGATGTCACCCGGACGGTCACCGAGGCGGACAACCTGCTCTTCACCACGCTGACGATGAACGTGCAGCCGCTGCACCTGGACACCGAGTTCGCGGCGGCCTCGCCGTACGGCCAGCGGATCGTCAACAGCATCTTCACACTCGGCCTGGTCACCGGCATCCCGGTGCAGGAGACCACGCTGGGCACCACGCTGGGCAATCTCGGCTTCCGCAGCGTCGACTTCCCCAAGCCCGTCTTCATCGGCGACACGCTGCGGGTGGAGACCGAGGCGCTGGACAAGCGGCTGTCCAAGTCGCGGCCCGACTGCGGCATCGTCGGCATCGAGCACCGGGCGTTCAACCAGCGGGGCGAGCTCGTCTGCCGGGTCCAGCGCACCGCCATGATGAAGGTCAAGGATCCCGAGGCGGCCGCGTGAGCGCCTTCCCTGGGCTGCCGATCGACGAGGCCGAGGACGCCGCCGAGCTTCGGGCCCTGGTGCGCGAGATCGTCACCGACATCGCGACGCCGGCCAGGATCCGGGAGTACGACGAGCGCGAGGCGTTCGACGACGAGCTGTACCGGGCGCTCGCGCAGGCGGGCCTGGTCCAGCTCGAGGCCGATCTCGACGGCACGCCGGCGCGGGCGGTCAGCGAGACGGTCGTGCTCGAGGAGCTCGGCGCCACCGCCACCTCGATCGCGGTCAGCCTGGTGGTCCAGTACATGGGCCTCGCGCTGCTGTGCGCCCACGGCACGCCGGAGCAGCGCGAGGCCGTGCTGGCGCCGCTGTTCGCCGGCGAGGGCCGGGTCGCGTTCGCGCTCTCCGAGCCCGACGGCGGCACCGACGTCGCCCGGCAGATGCGGGTGCGCGCCACCCGGCAGGACGACGGCTCGTGGCGGCTGAAGGGCACCAAGACCTGGATCAGCGGCGCCAGCGACTGCCGGTGGATGGTCGTGCTCGCCCGGACCGCGGAGATCGAGCGGGCGGCGATCGACGGCATCACCATGTTCCTGGTGCCGCGCGACGCCACCGGCCTCGAGGTCTCGGTGCTCGACACGATCGGCATCCACTCGCTCTCCACCTGCGAGGTCGTGTTCGACGACGTGGTAGTGCCGGCCTCCGCCGTACTGGGCGAGGAGGGTCGGGGCTTCCGCCAGGTCATCGGCACGCTCAACGGCGAGCGCCTCAACGCCGCCGCGGTGGCGCTGGGCATCGCCCGGGGCGCGCACACGGCCGCGGTCACCTATGCGCGGGAGCGGCAGGCGTTCGGTCGGCCGATCGGCGCCTTCCAGGTGCTCCAGCACCGGCTCGCCGATGGCGCCGTGGCGATCGAGGCCGCGCGCGGGCTGGTCCAGCGGGCGGCGCGCGCCACCGAGGACGGTACGCCGTCGGCCAGCGTGCTGACCGCGATGGCCAAGGTTGCCGCCTCCACCGCCAGCACCGACGTGACCGACGCCGGCATGCGGGTCCTGGGCGGCTTCGGACTCAGCCGCGAGGCGGACATGCAGCGGTTCTTCCGGGACGCGCGGCTGTACACCTTCGCGCCGCTGACCGACGAGATGATCCGGAACTTCATCGGGGAGCACCATCTCGGGCTCCCGCGCTCGTACTGAGGACACACCATGAACACCACGCCCCGAACCGTGCTCGTCACCGGCGCCGCCGGTGGGATGGCCCGTGGGGTCAACGCCCGGCTCGCCCGGGCCGGCCACACCGTGCTGTGCGCCGACTTCGACGCCGACGGCGCCCGGCGGGCAGCGGAGACGATCATCGCCGACGGCGGAGCGGCGGCCGACTTCCGGGTCGACGTCGCCAGCGCCGAGTCGGTGCATCGGCTCGGCGACGCCGTCCGGGCGGCCGGCCACGAGGTCGACGTCGTCCTCAATGCCGCCGGGGTGCTCGACCGCCGGTATCTGGTCGACCACGACGACGAGTCCTTCGACCGCGCGATCCAGATCAACCTGGTCGGGCCGTTCCGGGTGATCCAGGAGTTCGGCCCTGCGATGGTCGAGCGCGGCTGGGGCCGGATCATCAACGTCTCCTCGATCGCCGGCGTCACCGGCTATCCCTACCCGAGCTACGCCGCCTCGAAGGCGGGCCTGTCGAACCTGGGCCGGTCGCTGGTGAAGGACTTCCGGGGCACCGGCGTGACGGTCAACGCGATCTGCCCCGGCGTGGTGGACACGCCGATGGTCATC
The DNA here is from genome assembly GCF_035547795.1 of Nocardioides sp. Classification (GTDB taxonomy): domain Bacteria; phylum Actinomycetota; class Actinomycetes; order Propionibacteriales; family Nocardioidaceae; genus Nocardioides. The sequence continues at coordinate 9,972 of NZ_DASZUF010000090.1, read as the reverse complement.
GACGAGGTCCGCCGCCAGGTCGCCGCGAAGGTGCCGACCGGGCAGATCATCGACCCGGAGGAGATCGGCGCCCTGGCCGTCTTCCTGATCACCGACGACGCCCGCAACATCAACGGCGCCGACCTGCTCATCGACGGCGGGGCGACCCGGTTCTACGAGCTCTTCGACTAGCGCCGGTCCCACACCTCGAGCGTGCGGCGCGCGCCGACCTGGTGCAGCGAGGCCAGGGCGGCGGCGTACGGCTCGGTGAAGCGGGGGTCGTCGACCAGGTCGCCGAACAGGTCGGGGTCGCGGAGGAAGGCGAGCGGGTCGTCGCGCTGCTGGGCCGCCCGGGCCATCACCTCGTCGCGACGCCGGTCCACCACCTCGATCCGGCCACCCTGCTCGTCGACGCCCTCGGCGTAGCGGGCCCAGGCGGCCACCACGAGGGCGGCGCGGCGTACCTCCCCGTCGTGGTCGAGCTGGTGGCGCACCACCGGGACCAGCCACTTGGGGATCCGGTCCGAGCTCTCCGCGCACAGCCGGGCGAGCGTGTCGCGGATGTGGGGGTTGGCGAAGCGTTCGACCAGCTCGCGGCGGTACGACGCCAGGTCCACGCCGGGCACCGGCGCCAGCGTCGGCGTGCCCTCGTGCTCCATGTAGCCGAGGACGAAGTCGACGAAGAGCTGGTCCTGGCAGACCTCGTGCGCGTAGCGGTAGCCGGCCAGGTAGCCCAGGTAGCCGATCGCCTGGTGGCCGACGTTGAGCAGTCGCAGCTTCATCAGCTCGTACGGCTCGACGTCATCGACGACCTGGACGCCCGCCGCCTCCAGCGGCGGCCGGCCCAGCGGGAAGTGCTCCTGGAGCACCCACTGACTGAACGGCTCACAGACCACCGGCCAGCCGTCGTCGACGCCGAAGCGCATCGCCAGCAGATCGCGGTCGTCGTCGGTGGTCACCGGGGTGATCCGGTCCACCATCGAGTTGGGGAAGGCCACCTCGGCCGCGACCCACGCCGCCAGCTCCGGGTCGCGCAGCGCGGCGAAGGCGCCGATCATCGCACCGGCCACGTGCCCGTTGCCCTGGATGTTGTCGCACGACATCACCGTGAACGGCGCGACGCCGGCGGCCCGGCGCCGGGACAGCGCCTCCACGACGTACCCGAACGCGGTGCGCGGCGTCGCGCCCGGCACGAGATCGGCCTGCACGTCGGGGTCGCTCGGGTCGAACTCCCCGGTGGTCTGGTTGACGTGGTAACCGCCCTCGGTGACGGTCAGCGAGACGATCCGGATGGCCGGGTCCGTCATCCGCCGCAGCACCGCCTCGGGGTCGTCGGGGGCGAAGAGGTAGTCCACGATCGAGCCGACCACCCGCGGTCGCAGCTCGCCGTCGGGCTCCTTCTCCACCAGGGTGTAGAGCCCGTCCTGGGCCTGCAGTACCTCGCGCATCCGGACGTCCTGCGGCAGCAGCCCGACCCCGACGATGCCCCAGTCGAGGGCGAGCCCGCGGTTCATCAGGTCGTCGACGTACCTGGCCTGGTGCGCGCGGTGGAAGCCGCCCACCCCGATGTGCACGATGCCCGGTACGACGCGCGCGCGGTCGTAGGTCGGCACCGGCACCCGGTCGGCGAGGTCGGCCAGCCGGGCGGCTCCCAGTCGGGTCACTTCACGGCTCCGAGCGAGAGGCCCTGCACCAGCTTGTCCTGGGCGGCGAAGCCGGCGATCAGCACCGGGATCGACACCATCGTCGCGCCGGCCGAGAGCTGGGCGAGATAGGAGTGCTCGGTCTGGATCAGGGTGTTGACGAAGACCGGCGCGGTCTGCGCCGTCACGCTGGTCAGCACCTTGGCGTAGAGCTGCTCGTTCCAGGCGAAGATGAAGCAGATCAGCGACGTCGCCGCGACGCCGGGCATGCTGATCGGCGCGATGATCCGGGTCAGGATCCGTAGCGTCCCGGCGCCGTCGATCGAGGCCGCCTCGATGATCGCCGTCGGCACCTCCGCGAGGAAGGAGCGCATCATCCACACCGCGATCGGCAGGTTCATCGACGTGTAGAGCACGATCAGCACCAGGACGTTGTCCGGCATGTGGATGACCTTGGTGGTGAACAGGTAGATCGGCAGGATCCCGGCCACCATCGGCAGCATCTTGGTGGAGAGGAAGAAGAACATCGCGTCGGTCCAGCGCCGTACCGGCTTGACGGAGAGGGCGTACGCCGCCGGGATCGCCAGCGCGAGCACCAGCAGCGTGGAGACCACGCTGGTGGTGACCGAGTTGATCAGCGGCGCGCGGATGCTGTTGGTGGCGCCGAAGAGGTCCTGGTAGTTCGACAGCGTCAGCGGCGCGGTCCAGCTCGGCGGGTAGGTCTGCGCGTGTGCCGGCGAGTGTAGCGACGTCAGCACCATGTAGAGGATCGGCACCACGAAGACGATCCCGATCAGCCAGGCCAGTAGGGCCAGACCGCCGCCGACCAGCCGGCGCCGGGTGCGCGACCGGGTGGCCGCGACGTCGAGCCGGCCGGGGGCAGTGGGAGCGAGCGCGGTCATCAGTCCTCCTCCTCGGAGAGCAGCGAGGACACGACGCGCAGCGCGAAGGTGGCGACCAGGATCGAGCCGATCACGACCACCACACCCAGCGCCGAGGCGACGCCGTAGTCCTTGGCGGAGTAGAAGACCTCGTAGACGGCGTAGGGGATGTTGGTGGAGTTGAGGCCACCGGTCATGCCCAGCACCGAGTCGAAGTTCTGGATGATGAAGATGGTGCCGAGCACGATGCTCAGCTCGAGGTAGCGGCGCACGTGCGGCAGCGTCATGTGCACGAAGGTCTGCCAGGCGCCGGCGCCGTCGATCGCGGCGGCCTCCATCACCTCCGGGTCACGCGACTGCAGCCCCGCCAGCAGGATCAGCATCATGAACGGCGTCCACTGCCAGATCAGCTCGATCTCGATCGACAGCTTGGGGTGGGTGGTGAGGAACGAGATGTTCTCGGCGTGGTGAACGCCCAGTTCACCGAGCAGGCCGTCCACCAGGCCGAAGCCGGTCTGCAGGATGCCGTTGCCCCAGAAGACTGCCGCCGCGATCGGCACGATGAGGAACGGCGCGATCATCATCGTGCGCACCACGCCGCGACCGAGGAACTTGCGGTCCAGCAGCAGCGCGATCCCGAGTGCCAGGGCGGCGCTGACCAGCACGATCGTCACGGTCATCTCCACCGAGGTCAGCACCGCCTGGCGGTACGACGGCGTCGAGAAGACGGTCTTGAAGTTCGCCAGCCCGGCGAAGGACTTGCCCGGTGCGTCCGGCTGGGCGCTCCAGTTCATGAACGACATCACCAGGGTGGCCACGAACGGCACCTGGGTGACCACGATCAGGAACACCAGCGCCGGCAGCAGGGGGGCCCGCCGCACCCACGATTCGCGTCCCCACTTGCGGTAGGTGGCGGCGGGCGGCCCCATCCTGGCGGTCCTGACGCTCGGCTGTTCGGCCACTGACACGGTCATCTGCTCACCTCCGATCGCCGTCGGCTACTGCTTCTCCTTGTCGCCCGCCGCCTGGGCGAGCTTCTGGCAGCTGTCGAGCGCGGAGTCGGTGCTCTGCGAGCCGGCGATGGCACTGCTGATGAGCTTCGCGCAGGCCGTGCCGAAGTCGGTGAACGACGGGATCCCGACGAACTGGATGCCGCTGTAGGGCCGCTTCTGCACGCCCGGGTTGCTCGAGGGCGCGTTCTCGATCGCGTCGAGGGTCGGCTTGGCGAACGCGGCCGCGACCTGCAGATAGGTCGGGTCGGAGTACGTCGAGGCCCGCTTGCCGGCCGGGATGTTGGTCGGCCCGCCGGTCGAGCTGGAGGTGTCCTTGGCGACCAGCTGCTCGTACTGCTTGCTCGAGGCCCACTCGACGAACTTCATCGCGTCGGACTGGTGCTTCGAGGCCTTCTCCACCGCCCACGCCCAGGTGTAGAGCCAGCCGGCCTGCTGGGTCTTGTCGTGCGGCGCGGCGACGTAGCCGACCTTGCCCTTGACCGGTGAGTCGGCGGCCTCGAGCGAGCCCGCGCCGGCGGTGGAGTCGTACCACATCGCGACCTTGCCCTGCTGCATCGCGTTCAGGCACTGCGGGAAGCTGAACGTCGCGGCTCCCGGCTCGCCGTGCTGGCGGACCAGGTTGACGTAGAAGTTCGCGGCCGTCTTGAAGCCGTCGGTGTTGACCTGGGCGTTCCAGTTGTCGTCGAACCAGGTGCCGCCCATGGTGTTGACCACCGTGGTCAGCGGCGCGAGGTTGTCGCCCCAGCCGGCCAGACCGCGCAGGCAGATGCCCTTCATGCCCTGTTGCGACTGGTCGACCTTCGCGGCCCACTGGGCGACCTGCTCCCAGGTCGGGTTGGCCGGCACGGTGATGCCGAGCCGCTGGAAGACGTCCTTGCGGTACATCAGGAACGACGACTCGCCGTAGAACGGCTCGCCGTACACCTTGCCGTCGTAGGAGAGCGCGTCGGTCATCGACGGGAGGATGTCCGACTGGTCGAAGGAGGGGTCCTTGGCGATGCTCTCCATGTCCGAGATCCAGCCGGCCTTGGCGTAGTAGGGGATCTCGAAGTTCGACAGCGTGGCCACGTCGTACTGGCCGGACTGGTTGGCGAACTCGGTGCTCGCGGTGTCGCGCATGTCCTGCTCGACCTTGACCACGAAGTGGACCTTGATGCCGGTCTCCTTGGTGAAGTTGGCCGCGGTCAACTTCTGCAGCTCCAGCATCGGCGGGTTGTTGACCATCAGCACCGTGATGCTGTGGCCGGAGCCGCTGTTGGCGCTGCTGCCGCCGGCGCCACAGGCCGTCAGAGCGCCGCCGGCCAACGCGAGCGCCGCCACTGCTGCGGCGGTCTTGACTGTTCTACGCACTTGCCTGTCTCCCTTGCACACACCTGCAGACCATGGACGACGGTCCCCGCCAGGGGTGAGGTCCGTCACACTCACACCTTGGAGCAGAACGCCGTCGCACACCTAGCCCGGTTGTGCCGCCGGGGATGCCCGGTTCGTGCCCGGTTTCCGCCGCCGGAGGATCAGACGCGGATCACCGGCGCCCCGAGGGCGGCATAGCGGTGCGCGTCGGAGGCGGACAGCTCGACGCCGGTGATCACCGACTCGAAGTCGCGGACCTCGGCGAAACGGCACAGGCTGCTGGCGCCGAACTTGGTGTGCGCGCCGAACAGGATCCGCCGGCGGGAGCGCTCGATGGCGGTGCGCTTCACGGCGGCCACCGCCGGGTCCTGGGTGGTGACGCCGTGGTCGCGGGAGATGCCGTTGGCGCCGATGTAGGCCAGGTCGATGACGAGCTCGCCGAGCATGCGGACCGCCCAGTGGTCGACGGTGCCCTGGGTGCGCCCGCGAACGCGGCCCCCGAGCAGGATCACGGTGATCTCCGCCTCCGGGGCCAGCCGGGACGCCACCGGGAGCGAGGGAGTCACCACCGTCATCGGGCCGGTGGCGATCAGCTCCTCGGCGATGAACTGCGGTGTCGTCCCCTCGTCGATGTAGACGGTCTCCGCGCCGTGCCGCCGTTGCGCCGCCGCGAAGGCCACCCGGTGCTTCTCGGTCACGTCGGCGGCTGCCCGGAAGTCCAGGTCGGTCTCGAAGCCGGCGCTCTCCACCGCCACCGCGCCGCCGTAGACGCGCTGCACGACGCCCCGGTCGGCCAAGACCTTCAGGTCGCGCCGCAGGGTCTCGACCGCGACCCCGAGCTCCGGCGCGAGGGCGGTGACGCTGACCCGGCCCTCGGTGCGGGCCCGCGCGAGGATGGCTTCGCGGCGGTCGTCGACGTCCATCCGCTCATCATGCCCGATTCGCGCCCGAAGTGGCGGGAGCGGGCGCCCGGTCCACGCCCGCTCGCCCTCGGGGCCCGTTCACGACGGCCCGTCCGGTGCTACACATGGGGCCGTGGATGCGCTGGTCGTCGGCGAGGCCCTGGTCGACCTCGTGGAACGTCGGGGGAGCACTGTCGCCTACCCAGGGGGCAGTGCGGCCAACGCCGCCGTTGCCCTGGCCCGGCTCGGGCGGGAGGTCCGCCTCTGGACCGCCTACGGCGACGACGAGTACGGCGCCGCCCTGGGCCGGCACCTGGCCGCGGCCGGCGTCGCGCCCGCGGCCGACCCGCGGGTGCTGCCCCGCACGCCGAGCGCCACCGCGACGATCGCGCCGAGCGGGGCGGCGTCGTACCGCTTCGACGTGGCGTGGACCCTGGGCGACCCGCCGCCGGCGGCGGACACCCGGTTCGTGCACGTCTGCTCGTGGGGTCCGGTGCTGGAGCCGGGGGCGTCGCGGGTGCGAGAGCTGCTCGCCTCGACGCGGGCGACGGTGACCTACGACGTGAACGTCCGCCCGGCCGTCACCGGCGCCGGGCCGGAGCTGACCGCCGCGGTGGAGCGGACGGCGCGGCTTGCGCGGCTGGTGAAGGCCAGCGACGAGGACCTCGAGGTGCTCTATCCCGGCCTGCCCCTGTCCGAGGCGGCCGCCCGGCTGGGTGCGCTCGGCCCGGTCGCCGTCGTGGTCACCCAGGGTGCCGCCGGAGCGACCTGGTTCGGGTCGGAGAAGGTGGCCGTTGGCGCGCAGCCGGTCGTCGTCGCCGACACCATCGGCGCCGGCGACACGTTCGGCGCCGCCCTCCTGGACGCGCTGTGGGACGACGACCTGGCGACCATCTCGCGGGAGCGGATCGCCGCCGCCCTCACCCACGCCGTCCGGGCGGCGGCCGTCACCGTCTCGCGGCCCGGCGCGGACCCGCCGTACGCCGCCGAGCTGATGCCGACGCACAACAGCTGACTTGGGCGGGTGACACGCCAGCGTGTCGCCGCACCAAGTCAGCTGTTCTTCGAGCGGAGTCGTCAGGCCGGAGTCGTCAGGCCGGGGCCGGAACCTCGGCCGAGGCCAGCGGGATCGGCTCGAACATGGGCGGTTCGTCGGCGGGGAAGAGCGCGGTCGGGCCGTAGAGCCAGTCGACGAAGGAGTAGTCGTCGGTGTGACGGGCTCGCAGCAGGGCGTTGCGCTGCTCCCGGGCGACGCCGTCGAGGTGCCACAGCTCGCCCCAGGCGCGCGAGGTGAGCACCACCCGGCGACAGTGCTCCGGCCGGACCGCCTCGTACGCCGCCAGCGCGGCCGCCCAGTCCACCGCACCCGACGCATCGCGCGAGCGGGCGACGTGCTCGCCGAGCACCCAGCCGTCCTCGATCGCCATGATGGCGCCCTGGGCGATGTACTGCAGCGGCGGGTGCGCCGAGTCGCCGAGCAGCGCGATCCGGCCGTGCACCCAGGTCATGATCGGATCGCGGTCGAACATCCGCCACCACTTGTCCCGCCACATGTGGGGCAGCCCGTCCTGCACGAAGTCGCAGGACCCGGCGAAGGCGGCGTCGAGCTCGTCGGGGGTGCCCCAGTCCTCCTCGCCGGCGAGCGCCTTGGGCGAGCGGAAGACCGCGACCTGGTTGAGCAGCTCGCCGCCGCGCAGGCCGTAGTGCACGAAGTGGCAGCCGGGGCCGACGTACACGACCACCTCGGAGAGGTCGACGTCCGCGGCCCGGTCCTCGGTCGTCGGCACGGTGCCGCGATAGGCGACGTACGCCGAGGAGACCGGCTCGTCCTGCACGATCAGCGACCGCGCCGCGGAGTGCAGCCCGTCGGCGGCGATGACGACCGGGGCCTCCTCGACGTGGCCGTCGGCGAAGGCCACGCTCGCCCCGGCCGGGGTGTTGGCGTAGTCCACCGCGCGTTGCGAGGTGACCAGGTCGACGCCGGCGCGCCGACACGCCCGCAGGAACATCCCGTGCAGGTCGCTGCGGTGGATCACCAAGTAGGGGAAGCCGTAGCGCCGGCCGAGGTCCCGCAGGTCGAGCCGGGTGAGCTCGCTGCCGTCGACCGCGTCCCGCATCACCATCGCGTCCGGGACCACGCCCAGACTGGTCGCCTCCTCGAGCAGACCGAAGTCATCGAGGATGCGGGTGCAGTTGGGCGCCAGCTGGATGCCGGCGCCGACCTCGCCGAAGTCGGCCGCCTGCTCCAGCACCCGGACCCGTAGACCCCGCCGGGAGAGCGAGTACGCCGCTGCCAGCCCGCCGATGCCACCGCCGACGACGATGACGTCTGGGTTGCTCATGTTCTCTCTCCTCTACAGCCAGGGGCCGAGCGCGGGGGCGTCGGCGAGGGTGTGGGGCCGGCCGGCCAGCCACGCGGTGACCTCGGCCGGCGGCGCGTCCGCGACCGTGGCGGGCAGCTCGGCCAGGCCGCGCTTGGCCCGGATGTCCTCGCGCAGCGCGCGGTTGAAGTCGTCGGGCAGGTCGGCGAAGGTGAGACCGGCGTCGAGGTCGACCGCGTGCACGCACACCTCGCGGGCGCGCATCCAGGGCGTCTCGGTGGCGGGCACGGTGCGGCCCTGTGCGGTGCGCACCTCACTCGCCCACTGCGCGTCGGTGAGCTGGTCCATCGCCTCGGCGAGCGCCTCGGTGGAGCGGCGCAGCCAGGCGAGGAGCGCGGGCGCCGGCAGCGCGGCGCCCTGCTCGATCCCGGCCGTGCGCTCCTCGGGAGAGCCGTACATCGGCCGCTCGACCCCGGTCGCGGCCCACTGCACCAGGTGGCCGACCGCGTCGGCGTTGGCGGCCACGTGCGCGACGACGTGCTTGCGGGTCCAGCCCGGCAGACCGGAGTCGGCCTCCAGGCCGGCCTCGTCCAGGGCGGCCACGGTGTCCAGGAACAGCGCGGTGCCGTGATCCATCCAGCGCCGGTCGTCCGCGGGCGTCCTCATGGCCTCACGACCCGGTTGACGCACGCGCCGAGGCCGTCGATCGCGGTCACGACGGTCTCGCCGCCGAGCAGGTAGACCTTCGGGTCACGAGCGTGGCCGACGCCGCCGGGCGTACCCGTGGCGATGAGGTCGCCGGGGCGCAGCGTGACGACGGTGGAGATGTACCGGACCAGGTCGATCGGGTCGAACAGCAGGTCGCCGGTGGTGTCGTCCTGCATGACCCGGCCGTCGACGGTGGTGGTGACGTGCAGCGCCGGGCGGACGCCGCCGACCTCGTCGGGGGTGACGACGTAGGGGCCGACCGGGGTGGTGGAGTCCCAGATCTTGCCCTGGGTCCACTCGGCGGTGCGGAACTGCCAGTCGCGCACCGAGATGTCGTTCATCACGGTGAAGCCGGCGATCGCGTCGGCGGCCTCCTCCTCGCCGGCGCGGCGGATCTGCTTGCCGATCACCACGACGAGCTCGACCTCCCAGTCGAACGCGTCGGTCTCGTCGGGGCGGACGATGTCGTCGTGGGCCCCGATGAGGGTGTCGGCGAACTTCGGGAAGAGCGTCGGGTACGACGGGATGCCGCGGCCCATCTCCTCGATGTGGTTGCGGTAGTTCTGGCCGACGCAGATGACCTTCGACGGGTTCGGGACCACCGGCGCGAAGTCGGCGGCGTCGACCGGGTAGGTGGCCGCGTCGGCCGGTGCCTCGGGCGAGCCGGCGGCCAGGTAGGCGCCGACATCGGCGTACCCGAGGTCGACGAGGCCGTCACCGTCCAGCCTGACCGCGCGGGTGCCGTCTGCCGTACGGATGGTGGCGAGCTTCATGTCAGGCGTCCTTCTGGAATCGGTTGAGCTGGAGCGCCTCGAAGACGGGCGCGTCACAGAAGCGGAACAGGTCGAGCGCGCCGGAGTCGGAGTCGGAGGGACCGGCCTCGGAACGCGCGGAGAACGGCTGCCACGAGGGCACCACGAACAGGTCACCACGGGTCACCGACCAGGTGGTGTCGCCCACCGTGACGGTCCCGGAGCCGTCGAAGACCTGGTAGACGCTGGAGCCGGTCTCGCGCACCGGTGCGGTCTCGGCGCCGCGGGCGATGCGGTGGAACTCGGCCCGGATGGTGGGCAGCACGTCCGACCCGTCGTGCGGGTTGGCGAAGCGGACCGCGGCATGACCGGGCTCGACGGTGCCGGCGTACCCCTCCTTCTCCAGGGCCAGCTGGTCGGTGA
>NZ_DASZUF010000089.1:0-10813 GCF_035547795.1 Nocardioides sp. | reverse complement strand
GACCAGCTGCAGCATCGTGAAGAACGACAGCTGCGCGGCCGAGATCCCGAACCGGTGGTTGGCCATCAGCCCGGCCACGCCGAGGCTGGTGCGGTTGAACACCGCCACGAAATAGACCGCGACCCCGACTCCCCACACCAGCCACGCGCGCGGGCTGGTGGACGTCGAGGTCACGTCCAAATTCTACGGCGCACAGAGGGCTCGCCTCGCATCCGCGAGCGGGCCTGAGACCGTGTGATCGCTCACGTGCGGGGCGGCCCTCACTTCGTCGCTTCCATCATCTGGCGCAGCTCCTTCTTCAGGTCGCCGATCTCGTCGCGGAGGCGGGCGGCGACCTCGAACTGCAACTCGGCGGCGGCGCCCTTCATCTGCTCGGTGAGGTCCTGGATCAGCTGGGCGAGGTCGGCGCTGGGCAGCCCGACCAGGCCGTGCTCGCGAGCCTCGGCGGCCCGGTCGCCGAGCACCGGCGTCGGCGCCTTGCCGCGAGCGGCCTTGCCCGCCCGGCCCTTGGCCTCGGTGCCGGCCCAGGTCTCCAGCAGCGCCTGTGTGCTCTCGTCCTCGCGGGCGAGCATCTCGGTGATGTCGGCGATCTTCTTGCGCAGCGGCTGCGGGTCGATGCCGTGCTCGGTGTTGTAGGCGATCTGGATCGCGCGGCGCCGGTTGGTCTCGTCGATCGCGGCCGCCATCGACGGAGTGATCTTGTCGGCGTACATGTGCACCTGGCCCGACACGTTGCGGGCCGCGCGGCCGATCGTCTGGATCAGCGACTTGTCGGAGCGCAGGAAGCCCTCCTTGTCCGCGTCCAAGATGGCGACCAGCGACACCTCCGGCAGGTCGAGGCCCTCGCGCAGCAGGTTGATGCCGACCAGGACGTCGTACTCCCCCAGGCGCAGGTCGCGGAGCAGCTCGACCCGCTTGAGGGTGTCGACCTCGGAGTGCAGGTAGCGGGTACGGATGCCGGCGTCGAGCAGGTAGTCGGTCAGGTCCTCCGACATCTTCTTGGTCAGGGTGGTGACCAGGACGCGCTCGTTCTTCTCCACCCGCGCCCTGATCTCGTGGATGAGGTCGTCGATCTGGCCCTTGGTCGGCTTGACGACCACCTCGGGGTCGACCAGGCCGGTCGGGCGGATGATCTGCTGCACCACGTCGCCGCCGACCTTGTCGAGCTCGTAGTCGCCCGGAGTCGCCGACAGGTAGATGGTCTGCCCGATCCGGTCGAGGAACTCCTCCCACCGCAGCGGCCGGTTGTCCATCGCGCTCGGCAGCCGGAAGCCGTGCTCGACCAGGTTGCGCTTGCGCGACATGTCGCCCTCGTACATCCCCCCGATCTGCGGCACCGCGACGTGCGACTCGTCGACGACGAGGACGAAGTCCTCCGGGAAGTAGTCGAGCAGGCAGTTGGGCGCGCTGCCACGAGAGCGACCGTCGATGTGCATCGAGTAGTTCTCGATGCCCGAGCAGCTGCCGACCTGGCGCATCATCTCGATGTCGTACGTCGTACGCATCCGCAACCGCTGCGCCTCCAGCAGCTTGCCCTCGCGCTCGAACGTGGCGAGCTGGTCCTCCAGCTCCAGCTCGATGCCGCGGATCGCCCGCTCCATCCGCTCCGGGCCGGCGACGTAGTGGGTGGCCGGGAAGACGTAGAGCTCCTCGTCCTCGGTGAGCACCTCGCCGGTGACCGCGTGCAGCGTCATCAGCCGCTCGATCTCGTCGCCGAAGAACTCCACCCGCACCGCGTGCTCCTCGTAGACCGGGAAGATCTCCAGAGTGTCGCCGCGCACCCGGAACGTGCCGCGGGTGAAGGACATGTCGTTGCGGGTGTACTGGATCTCCACCAGGCGGCGCAGGATCGAGTCGCGGTCGTGCTCCTCGCCCACCTTCAGCCGGATCATCCTGTCCACGTACTCCTGCGGAGTGCCCAGGCCGTAGATGCAGGAGACGGTCGAGACCACGATGACGTCGCGCCGGGTCAGCAGCGAGTTGGTCGCGCTGTGCCGCAGCCGCTCGACCTCCTCGTTGATCGAGGAGTCCTTCTCGATGTAGGTGTCGGTCTGCGGGACGTAGGCCTCGGGCTGGTAGTAGTCGTAGTAGCTGACGAAGTACTCGACGGCGTTGTTGGGGAAGAGCTGGCGCAGCTCGTTGGCGAACTGCGCGGCCAGCGTCTTGTTGGGCTGGAGCACCAGCATCGGCCGCTGCAGCTGCTCGGCCACCCACGCGACCGTGGCCGTCTTGCCGGTGCCGGTGGCACCGAGCAGCACCACGTCCTTGGTCCCACCCTGGATCCGCCGGGTGATCTCCGCGATCGCCGCCGGCTGGTCGCCGCTGGGCTCGTAGTCGGAGATCACCTCGAACGGCGCCACCCGGCGCTCGAGATCCGTCACTGGTCGCATGCGACGAGCCTACGTGCGACCTCCGACAACTTCGTCCGACGCTTCCGCGGCCGTCATACCGATCGGCCTTCTCACCCATTGCTTCGCGAGCACAGAGCTCGCCTCGTCGGGCGGCTTTGCGCCACGAGCGACGGCGATGCCCGGCCTCGATGCCCGGCCTCGGTGCCCCGCGAGGGACCCGCATCCGCTATTCGTCCGCCGACCGGCCACAGTTCCGGCTGATGTAGTTGTTGACGTTCTGCCAGGCGCCACTGCTCGTCAGCGATGCCGCCAGGCCCCCGACCAGTGTCGTGAGGATGCTCCCCGATCCCAGGGCGTCCTCTTCGCGTTTGAGAGAGTCGATCACGCCGGCGACGCTCGGCTCGATGTCGTCGGGCGCCCGCTTGTCCATCGCGGTGAACATCACCAGCAGGTCACCAGGCACGCCGACGACGGTCGCCAAACCGTTCAGCGTGCCGATCTGGGATGCGGAGCTGTCCTGGGCGGCGGCCCGATACTTCGCACCCAGAGTGGCGGACTGGGAGTGGAAGGTCTGACAGAACGCCTGGGCCGACCGCCGGTCACCGCAGCCACTGACGAGGAGGCCGGCCAGGCACAGGAACAGGAACAGGAATAGACCGAGGCAAAGACGACCGCGTGCTGGCGGCGGACACGGACCGCTGCGGCGTCTGACCGACGGGCGCGGACCGCTCACTGCGCCGGCTTTCCCGGGAGCTGGCATGCATTTCCCTGCCTGATGATCGAGAGATCCAAACACGACTCATCCACCCGCGCCTGCGGGTTGATCTCATCGATGACCGAATCGAGACTATGAGCGTCCCGGACGGGGCGTTGGTTGACCGCAACGATCGCATCGCCCACCCGGAGACCGATCCGCTCCCCCAAACTGGCCGTTGGCACCTCGTCTACGACGGCCCGATCGTCTTCACCGTGCACTTTGATGCCGAGTCGCGTGAATGCCGGCACGTTTCTCAGTCCCGTGGCGATGCCGGTCGTCACCCGTGGCATACCACCTCGAGCAACGGAGGGGCGCGCCACGTTCACCCCGCGACGTGCCTCTTCCGGAAACAGCGACGGGTTCGCCATCAAGACCACGAACGCCACCGCGAACCCCGCGCAGACCAGCCACCCGACGATCGTGGCCACGAGCACGAACGGATGCAGGTTCTTGTCCAACCCACAGTTCGGCGCACTCGGATCCACCAGCCTGCCGACGATCCCCAGCGTCGCACAGTCGGCAAGAAGATGACCAAGATGCACGTACCAGAGCGTCAGTCCCGCGGCCGCCGCCCCAGCAACCGCCGCCAAGACCGCTGTCGCACGCCGTGGCCCCACCGTCTCATAGAGGATCTCGACAATCGCCTCAAGAACGTCGTCCACGAGCAAATCTCCATCCCTGCCAGCCCGAGACCTACCGACGAATGCGCGTTACGCCGACACGATGACATACAGATATGGCAATACGCAGATGTTCATCAGAAGTTGGCCACCGCTGTTCCAGCCGCAGCACCGCGGCCCGGTTGCGCCACGCGTGTGACCCGGGCACGCGAAGTTGTCTAGATTGAGCCCGTGAGCCTCGACCGACTCGCCCGACTCCTGCGCCGCACGCTCCTGGTCGTCTTCGGGGTCCCCGCGGCGCTCGCCATCGTGATGAGCCTGGTCGACGCCTATCGCAGCCGCGGCAAGCGGCCCAAGCCGTTCCCAGTGACACCGCCACGGGCGACCGAGGTCGGCGACGGCACCATTACGACGTACACCTTCGGCCAGGACCTGTACGACGACATGATCGCCGCGATCGAGGGCGCCAGGAAGCAGATCCTGTTCGAGAGCTACATCTGGAAGGGCGACGAGGTCGGGCAGCGGTTCAAGACCGCCCTGGCGGCCGCGGCCGCGCGCGGCGTCGAGGTCTACTGCATCTTCGACAGCTTCGCCAACCTCGTCGTACCGCCGCGGTTCAAGCGCTTCCCCGCCGGGATCAAGGTGTTGCGCTACCCGGTCTACCCCGCCGGCTGGCGCTTCTTCGACATGCGCCGCTACGGCCGCGACCATCGCAAGATCCTGGTCGTGGACGACACGTCGGCCTTCATCGGCGGCTACAACATCGGCCGGACCTACGCCACCGAGTGGCGCGACACGCACCTGCGCATCACCGGGCCCGGGGTGGTCGATCTCAAGCGCGCCTTCGCCGACTTCTGGAACCTCAACCGGCGCAAGCGGCTGGGCGCCTCCCAGCCGCCGCTGCTCATCGAGGCGCCGAGCGCGTGGGAGGCCACCATCCGGTTCCACCGCAACGTGCCGCGGCTGTGGATGTTCCCGATCCGCGCGATGTACCTGGAGGCGATCAACCGTGCCTCGACCAACATCTGGCTCACCACCGCCTACTTCCTGCCCGACCAGGACTTCGTGGACGCGCTCAAGGACGCGGCCCACCGCGGGGTGGACGTGCGGATCCTGGTGCCGCTGAAGTCCAACCACATCGTCACCGACTGGATCTCCCGCGGCTACTACACGCAGCTGCTCGAGGCCGGGGTCCGGATCTTCCGCTTCCGCGACGCGATGATCCACGCCAAGACCGCCACCGTCGACAGCAGCTGGACGACGGTGGGTACGGCGAACATCGACCGCCTCAGCCTGACCGGCAACTACGAGATCAACGTCGAGGTGATCGACCACGCCCTGGCCGAGTCGATGGAGGAGATCTTCACCACCGACTGCTCCAACAGCCTGGAGCTGACCATGGCCGAGTGGCAGGCCCGCGACGTGCACCGCAAGTTCACCGAGATCGTCCTCACGCCGCTGCGCCCCCTGCTCTGAGCCGCTACTTCACCGGCCCCGGGGCGTGCGCCGCGCCGCGTTGCAGCTGCGCGAACGACGCCGGGCAGCTGCCGCCGGCCTGCAACGGCCGGCGCGATGTCGACCGCGGGTCGGTCGGCGTGGTGCCGTAGGAGCAGCGGGCGTCCCGATCGGCGATCAGCGCCAGGTTCAGCTTGCCGCCGTGCAGCACGTCGCCCAGCGCGTTGATCCCGGCGGCGTACTGCGCCAGCGTGGTGCGCAGGTGCGGGTCGTAGGAGTTGAGGAACTCCAGGAACGGCGTGGCCACGTCGAAGAACCCGGGCAGGATCTGGCCCCACTGGGCGACCAGGTCCTGGGTGGTCTTGAGCTGCTGCGGCGCCTTGACCAGCTGCGCGGTCAGCGTCGGGTCGTAGTCCTTGAGGAACGCCGCGAACTGCCTGGCCGAGCTCGCCAGCGTCTTCAGGTCACCGGCCTGCGAGACCGGGATGTCCAGGGCGGTGCCGGCGTTGTCGATCAGGTCGGAGGTCTGCGGCCAGGCCTTCTGCAGGTCGGCCAGGATCAGCTGGCCCTGGTCGACGATCTGGCCGATGTCCTCGCCGGTGCCGCCCAGCCCGGTGGCGAGCTCGCCCAGCAGGCTGTGCAGCTTGGTCGCGTCGACCTGCTGGAGCAGCCCGTTGACCGCGACGACCGTGGAGCCGAGCGTGGTCGGCAGGTCGGTGGCGGTCGCGGCGATGGTGCTCCCGTCGTGCAGGTAGGGGCCCGAGGTCGAGGTCGGCTCGAAGTCGACGTACTGCTCCCCGACCGGGGAGAGGCTGCGCACCCGGGCCTTGGTGTTCGCCGGGATCTTCGTGTCGCCGGTCAGCTGCACGTCGGCCTCGACGCCTGAGCCGGTGAGCTTGATCGCGGTCACCTTGCCGACCTTGACGCCGCGATAGGTGGCCTCGGAGCCCTGGTAGAGCCCGCCGGTGGCGCTCATCATCACCTTCACCGTGGGCGGCGAGGAGGTCAGCGGGCGGCCGAGAACCGAGGCGAACAGGTAGAAGACACAGACCACGAAGACGGCCACGACGCCGACCACGCTCAGGTAGAGCCTGTTGGTGAACAGAGTCTTCATCAGTTCCCTCCCAGCAGGCCGCCGAGCAGGCCGCCGACGATCGGCAACCCGGTGGGCAGCGGAACGCCGGGCACGCTCGGCGACGGGTTGCTCGGGCTGCTCGGGCTGCCGCCGGGGGTGCCGCCCGGGCTGTTGCTGCCGGTGGTGTCGAGCAGATGGCCGGGGTCGACCCGCAGGGGATCGAGCGAGACGTTGAGCCAGTCTCCGGGGATCACCTGGTCGACGCTGCGGCCGAGGGCCACCAGCTTGTCGAGCGAGTCGGCCCACACGCCCTTGTTGGCGGCCATCTCGGCGAGCACCGGCTGCACCTCCTTGATGGTCGCCAGCAGCTGGTCCTTGGTCTTGCCGGCGGTGTCGTTGGCCTGCGCGGCGAACTGCTGCACCGCCTGCAGCAGCGCGGTGAAGTCGGGCGTCTCCGAGCGGAGTACGTCGGCGGCCGGCTTGATCTCGGTCAGCGCCTTGTTGATGGTGGCCTTGCGCTGGGCGAGCGTCTGGGAGACCGAGTCGAGCGAGTTCAGCGCGGTGTCGATGTCCTGGGTGGTCTGGTTGGCCTGGGTGAGGAACCCGTTGAGCTGCTCGAGCAGGTCGCGGATGGTGCCCTCGTTGCCGCCCAGCGCCGCGTTGAGCTCGGTGGTGACCTGCTGCAACTGGCCCAGCCCGCCGCCGTTGATCAGCAGCGACGCCTCCGAGAGCGCGTCCTCGACCGTCGGCGCGGTGCTGGTCTGCGCGGTCGTCAGGGTGGCACCGTTCTTCAGCAGCGGGCCGGTGGCCGGGTTGGTGACGTCGACGAACAGCTCGCCCAGCGGCGTCGTGTAGCGCAGCCGTGCGGTGGCGCCCTGGCGCAGCTGTGCCGACGTACGGACCGTGGCGGTGGTGTGCGCCTGGAAGTCGGCCGCCTTGATCGACTCGACCTTCCCCTCCGCGACGCCGTTGACCTTCACGGTGGCGCCGGTCGCCAGGTTGAGCGCGTCGGCGAAGTCCATCTGCAGCGTCATGGTCTGGCCCGAGACGCCGGTGCCGGGCAGCGGCAGGTCGCCCATCGTCGGGCCGCATGCCGTCAGCGCGGCGACGGCCACCACGGCGCCGGTCGCCGCCCCCACCAGCCGCCTCATGACTTCCCTCCCGTCAGCAGGCCCAGCAGATCCTGGAGGTTGCCGAGCACGTCGGTGCCGTCGATCAGGTCACACAGGTTCAGCGGCGCGATCTTGCAGACCTGCTGGATCAGGCCCGAGATCGGCGTCAGCACCACCGGGTCGACCCGGGCCGGGAGGGTGCCGCCGTGGTCGGCGCGCTGGAGGTTCTCCAGTGCCAGCGGCAGGTCCCGCAGCACCTCGGCCAGCTGCTCCTTCTTCGCGTTGACGGCCGTGACCAGATCGGAGGCCTGGTTGAGCGACCCCACGATGGAGTCCTTGTTGTCGGTGGAGAACTGCGCCAGGTCGGTGACCGCCTCGTCCAGCGAGGTCAGGGTCTGCTTGAACTCCTGCCGCTGCCCGGCCAGCATCGAGGAGGCCTGCGAGACCTGGCTGACGAACTGCCGCTCGGTCTGCTCGTTGGCGGCCACCTGCTTGACCAGCGTGTCGACCGAGGTGAGCGTGTCGACCAGCTGCTGGCGCTGCGACGAGACGTCCCCGGTGGCGCCGGCCAGCGAGGTGATCATGTCGTGCAGCTGGGTGCCCTTGCCAGCCAGCGCCTGGCTGCCCGCGTCCACGATCCGCTTGACGGCGTCCGCGGACTGCTTGTTGCCGGAGATCTTGGTGGCGAAGTCGCTCAGGCTGGCGAGCACCTCGTCGAACTCCACCGGCGTGCGGGTGCGCGACAGCGGGATGACGGCGCCACTCTTCATCGTCGCTCCGCCCCGGTAGACCGGGGTGAGCTCGACATAGCGATCGGTGGCGACCGAGCGCGCCACGATCACCGCGCCCGCGTCGGCCGGGATCTGCTGCTTGACGTCGTCGATCTCCAGGGTGACCTTGACCTCGTCGCCGGCGGGCTGGATCTTGGCGACCTTCCCGACGGGTACGCCGAGGATGCCCACGTCGTTGCCGACGAACAGGCCGGCCGAGTCCGGGAAGTACGCCGTGATGGTCCGCTCTCCCCCGCCGAGGCCGCAGCCGGCCAGCGCCCCGGCGGTCAGGGCGAGCGTCGCGACGGCGACGGCGATCCGCCTCATCGGGCCCCTCACTTGCAGTCTCCCAACTGGCACAGCTGGTCGTCGGCGGGCAGCGCCGGGGCGTGGACGTTGAGGTCGAGCCACGGTCCGTTGCCGAGCGCGTTGGCGACGTACCTGGTGGCGGGTGCCATCACGTCGAGCGCCGCCTGCAGCACCTTGTCCTGCTTGTTCAGCGCGGCCAGGGCCGAGTTGAGGCTCTTCAGCGCCGGCTTCAGATCGCCGCGGGTCTGGTCGATCACCGCGGACAGCGCGTGGTCCAGGGTGGTGGTCTGCACCAGCAGGGTGTGGATCGCCTGCCGCCGGCTGGTGATCTCCTGGGTGACCAGCGTCGCCTGCTTCATCAGCTCCACCAGGTCCGGACTGGACTTGGTCAGCTGGTCGCTGACGCTGCGGGCGGCCTGGAGCAGCTGGCCGACCTGGGTGTTGCGCTTCTGGATCACGTCGGAGAGCGCGGCGATGCCCTCGATCGCCGGGCCGATCTCGTCCTTGGCGGACCCGATCACGTCCGCCGCCGAGGCCAGCGCCTTGGCGAGCACGACCGGGTCGAGCTCCTCGAGCTTGCCGGTGCCCTCGTTGAGCACGTCCTGCAGGTTGTAGGGCACCGCGGTCTGGGCCAGCGGGATGGTGCCGCCCGGCAGCGAGCCGGAGCCGGCCGGGTCGACCTCCAGGTAGTGGGTGCCGAGCAGGGTCGCCACCTTCACCACCGCCTTGGTGCGGGTGCCGAGGTCGATGTCCTTGTCCAGGGTGAAGTCGACCCGCACCTGCTGCCCGTCCAGGGCCACCTTGGTGACCTTGCCGGAGATGACGCCGTGCACCTCGACCGCCTCGCCGGCGCGCAGACCGGCGGACTGGCTGAGGACCGCGGCGTACCCCCTCTTGCCGAACGACGCCTTGGACAGCAGCACGACGCCCACGCCCAGCAGCGCCAGGACGACGATGGTGGCGATCCCGATCCTGAACGGGTCGCGGTCCGCGAGCGGCTTCACTGGCACACCTCCGAGTGCGGGGCGTTCGACCCGGCGGGGTTGATGCCGGCGCCGCCGCCGACGGCGATGGCGGCCGAGCAGATGAAGATGTTGGCCGCGTTCTCGTAGGACATCGCCCGACCCAGGCCGCCGAAGACCGTCTGGAACGCCGTGATCGCCGCGACCACCTTGCCGCTGGTGGCGTCGAGCGTGCCGGCCACGGTCTTGAGCTGCTGGACCGAGGAGACCAGCGGCTGCTGGGCCTGGGTGAGCAGGTCGGACGTGGAGCCGACCAACTGGCCGATGGCGTCGACCGAGTCCCCGATCTGCTGGCGGTCGGCAGCCAGCCCCTGCATCAGCTTCTCCAGCGAGTCGATGGTCGCGGTCAGCTGGGTGCCGTGGCCCGACAGGTTGTTCAGCACCGGGGTGAGGTTGGTCAGCACCGCGTCGATGACCTGGTCGCGGTTGGCCACGAACGTGGTCAGCTGGGCTGTCTGGCCCAGCAGCGACTCGACCGTGCCGCCCTCGCCCTGCAGCACCTGGACCAGCGAGTTCGCCAGCTTGTTGACGTCGGCCGGCTGCAGCACCTCGAACAGCGGCCGGAAGCCGTTGAGCAGTTCGGTCAGGTCGAAGCCCGGGTCGGTCCGGCTCGTCGGGATGGTGCTGCCGGGCGCCAGCGCGGCCCGGTGGTCGGCCGGCTGCTCCATGGCGAGATAGCGCTGGCCGACCAGGTTCTGGTAGCGCATCACCAGGCTGGTGTTGGCCAGAATCGGCTGATCGGCGTCGAGTGCGAAGTCGACCTTGGCCAGCTTGCCGTCGACCGAGATCCTGTCCACCCGGCCGACCCGCACGCCGGCCACCTTGACGTCGTCCCCGACCCGCAGACCGCTGACGTCGGTGAACATGGCGTGGTAGTCGTGCGTCGCGCCGCTGACCGGGTTGTGCATGGTGTTGACCAGCAGCACCAGGAGCAGCACGGCGACGATCACGAACGCGCCGAACTTGATCGCGGTGAGCCGCAGGCCCTTCACTGCGCACCCCCGTAGTCCGGCCGGTCGCCGGCGCCGTAGTAGCCCGGCGCGTTGAGCTGGAGGTGCGCGTCCACCTTGAGGTAGCCCTTCTCGATGGCGCCCTGGATGATGGTGGCGATCGCGCGGTTGGCGGCGATGGAGCCGGAGATGCCGGCTCGGCGGTTGTCGTAGATCGCGTCCACGACGCCGTACGCGTCGTTGATGAAGCGGGTCAGCTGGACGGAGTTCTTCGCCAGGAACTGCGACGAGGTGTCGGCCAGGCTCTTGCCGCCGGTGAGCAGTGCCTTGAGGTCGGACCTGTGCTCCACCAGGGTCTTGAGCGGCACCAGGACGTCGTCGGTGGCGTGGGG
>NZ_DASZUF010000088.1:0-2827 GCF_035547795.1 Nocardioides sp. | reverse complement strand
CGCGCGGGCTGAGCGAGGCGGCCCTGGTCGACCTGATCTGGGAGGACGAGCCGCCGGCGCATCCGGCGAAGGCGCTCCAGGTGGTGGTCTCGCGGGCCCGGGCCGCGACCTGCCCGGAGGCGATCGAGCGCACCGAGCGTGGCTACCGGCTGGCTTTGGGCGCGGACGACGTCGACGTCTGGTCGCTGCGGCCGGCCGCGTTGAGGGCCGCCGCCGAGGGCAGGTACGACGACGCCCTGGCCCTGCTCGACCGGCTCGAGGACACCGACGACGAGGCGATGCTGGCGCGGCTGCGCGCGACCGCCGCCGTCCGCGGCGTCCCGGCGGCGCTGGAGGCCTACGAGTCCTATCGCAGCGACCTGGCCGACCGGCTGGGCGTGGACCCGTCGCCGGCGTTGCGGGCACTGCACACCGACCTGCTGGCGCGCGACCGGCCGGTCCGCGCCGGGCTGCGGTACGACGCCGACGCCCTGATCGGCCGCGACGCCGACGTGGCTGCGCTGGGCACCCTGGTGCGCACCCACCGGCTGGTCTCGGTGGTCGGCGCCGGCGGGCTGGGCAAGACCCGGCTCGCCCACCTGATGGGCCGGCATGCCGAGCAGCCCGTGGTCCACTTCGTCGAACTGGTCTCGGTAACCTCGCCCGACGGCGTGCCTGTCGAGGTGGCCGACGCCCTGGGTGCCCGCGAGTCGGTGGCCCACCGCCGGCCGCGCACCGGTGCCGCCGATCCGGTCGGCCGGATCGTCGACCTGATCGGCAGCGCCCCGACTCTGCTGATCCTGGACAACTGCGAGCAGGTGGTCGAGGGCGTCGCCGACCTGGTCTCGGCGCTGCTGGCCCGCACCCCCGCGCTGACCGTGCTGACCACTACCCGGATCCCGCTCGGGCTGGCCGCCGAGCGCGTCTACCTGCTGCCTGAGCTCACCGTCGACGACGCGGCGGCGCTCTTCGCCGAGCGGGCCCGGGCCGCGCGGCCCGGCGTCGTACTCGACGAGGAGCGGGTGCGCGCTCTGGTGGGCCGCCTCGACGGGCTTCCGCTGGCCGTGGAGCTGGCCGCGGCCAAGGTCCGGGTGATGGGCGTGCCGGAGATCGAGCGGCGGCTGGAGAACAGGTTCGCGCTGCTGCGCGGCGGCGCCCGGGACGCACCGGAGCGACACCAGACCCTGCTCGCGGTCATCGACTGGTCCTGGAACCTGCTGGCCGAGGAGGAGCGGGTCGCGCTGCGCCGGCTCTCGGTGTTCCGCGACGGCTTCTCGCTCGACGGTGCGAGCGCGGTGGTGGGCTACGACGCGATCGACGTGCTGACCGCCCTGGTCGACCAGTCCCTGGTCGTGGTGGCCGAGGAGGAGACGGTCCGGTACCGGCTGCTGGAGACGGTCCGGGAGTTCGGCCGGATGCAGCTGGTGGACGCCGGCGACGACGCCGAGGCGGCGAAGCGGCTGCGATCCTGGG
The DNA here is from genome assembly GCF_035547795.1 of Nocardioides sp. GTDB lineage: Bacteria > Actinomycetota > Actinomycetes > Propionibacteriales > Nocardioidaceae > Nocardioides. Next base: position 1,375 of record NZ_DASZUF010000088.1, on the reverse strand, counting down.
CGATCGAGTTGACCGCCGCCGCCCGCGAGCGACTCTTCACCCGCGAGCAGGTCGAGGTGATGAGGTTGCTGCGCACCGAGGAGGGCAATCTCGTCGAGCTGCTCCGTCGGGTGGTCGCGGAGGAGGACGCCGAGGCAGCGGCGTACCTGCTGGGTGCGCTGACCGGCTTCTGGTCGGTCGAGGGCGGCCACCTCAAGATCCTCAACCTCGCCGTCCCCGCCCAGCAGGTGATCGCGCGGGGCCCGGTCGCGCCCGGCAGCGAGGACGCGCTGCGCTCGGCCCTGGCGGCGCTGGTGCTGACCTCCTCGCTCTTCCTGGGCAAGGCCGAGGAGGACTCGGTCGCCCGGCTGCGCGAGCTGGGCACCGACTCGGCCGAGCCGCGCACCCGCGCCGTGGTCATGGTGCTGCTCGCGCTGCACGACTCGGCGCCCGACGGCCAGCTGACAGCGCTGAGCGGGCTGGCCGAGTCGGAGGACCCCCGGGTCGCGCAGTGGGCCTCGATGTGGGTCAGCCAGGCCCGGGAGAACCTCGGCGACCTGGCGGGTGCGATGGAGGCGGGAGAGCGAGCGCTCGCCCTGGCCGACCCGGACGACGGGCCCTGGAGCCGGGCCCTGGTCGCCGCCCACCTCTCCGGGCTGCTGCTGCAGGCCGGCGAGCGCGAGCGGGCCCGTGAGTACGCCGAGCGGGCGATCCCGGCGATGGCCGAGCTCGGCGCGGTGGACGACTGGGCGCAGGCTCGCGCGGCGATCGCACTGGGCGCCATCGCGCAGGGCGACCTGGAGGAGGCCGAGCGGATCCTCGACGAGCTGGCGTCCGACGACGGAGTGCAGTCCGTCTTCGGCGGGGCGATCAGCCAGCTGTGCGGTCGGGCCGAGCTGCTGCTCGCGCAGGGCCGGGTCGAGGACGGGCTGGCCGCCTACCGGGCCGCCGCCGACGGCCTGGCCGCGCGCGGCATCCCGGGGCTGACGCTGCCCGACGGTTTCGAGCCGTGGGTGCTCTTCCCGCAGGCGGCCTCGCTGGCCGCGCACTGCCGCTACGGGCGTGCCGCGGAGGTGAGCGACCTCCGGGAGACGCTGCGGGCCAAGGTCGCCGCCGTGCTCGCTCAGGAGCCGGTCTTCCTCGACTACCCGATCATGGGCTCGGTGCTGTTCGCGCTGGCCACCTGGGAGCTCACCCGGGGCGACCCGGGGACGGCTCGGCGGCTGCTGACGCTCGCACAGGGCTTCAGCTTCAACCGGATGCTGCCCAGCCTGGACCTCGACTGGATCGAGGGGTTGACCGAGCCGCCCGTGCCGTACGACGGGGATCGCAGCCAGCTGCGCGAGGAGGCCCAGCGCCGCCTCGCGCAGCTGGGATGTGTCAGACCTTGCGGCGG
>NZ_DASZUF010000087.1:0-35062 GCF_035547795.1 Nocardioides sp. | reverse complement strand
GACACGCGAGGAGTCCCGACCAGATGACACAGGCCGCCGCGTCCGACGACGACGTGACCCAGGTGATCTCCGAGCAACCGCTGTTCGCGGGGCCGGCCGTGCCGCCGCCGCTGAGCGTGACCGCCCCCGGGCCGGCACGGTGTCATGCGACGGTGTCATGCACGGCGCGGCTCACTTGCCGGCCTTGACCTTCTTCTTGTCCTTCTTGACCGCCTTGGTGAGCTTGGCGATCTTCTTCTTCAGCTTCGCCTTCTTGGCGCCGTGGGCCTTCTTGTAGGCCTTCTTCGCCTTCTTCAGCGCGGCCTTGTCCTTGGCGAGCTTGAGCTGCGCCTTGGTCTTGGTCGGGGTCGGCGTCACCACCGGCGTGCTGCCGGCGCCGGCGACGGTGATCCGGTTGTCCTCCGAGGGCAGGTTGGTGTTGCCGTTGGAGCTGGTCTCGAAGGCGTTCGAGTCCGGCACGTACGCCGCACCCACGTGATAGGTGCCCGCCGGCAGACCGGCCGGAATCTGGAAGACGGCCTGCCCGTTGGTCAGCGGGACAGTGATCGGGGCGGCGCCCTGGTTGCCGCCGGTGGCGGCGTTGGCCAGGGAGAAGACGACCGAGCCGGTCGGCGTACCGCTGTTGGCCTGCACCAGGGCGGTGGCGGTGTTGCCGCTGACCACGACGGTGGTCCGGGTGGTCACCGGGGCGTCCACGGCCTTCTTGTTGGTGTCGCCGGTGTAGTCGGCGGCGGCACCGCAGGTGCCGCCGGTCGCGGTCGAGGCGAGCGGGAACATCCCGTTGGCCTCGATGATCTGCTTGGCCTCGTCGCTGCTGCAGATCCAGCCGTTCTCACCGAAGATCGACTCGACCAGCGGGGAGCCGGCCAGCCAGCTGCTCGGTACGCCGGCGGACTCCGGCGCGGCGGAGGTGCGGAAGTAGTTGTAGACCTCGCGGTCGTAGCGGATGCCGTTCTCGACGTTGACCAGGTTGCCGGTCAGCGCGACCCGGCCCCAGGAGAACGGCGCGATCGCGTTCGGGTCGTCCGCCACCGGCGTCGGGTCGTGCTCGATGACCTGGTGCGAGGCACCCGCGCCGTCGGTCCAGGTGGTGGAGACGTCGGAGCCGAACAGGTTGGTGCCGCCGTTCGCGGCGTCGGGGTTCGCACCGCCCCAGCCCTTGAGCATGGTGGTGGTGAACGTCTTGCGGGTGCCCGAGGACGGGTTGGCCGGCAGCAGGGCGTGGATCGCGCCCGGCTTGCCGCCCAGCTGCGACCAGTTGGTGTAGACGCCGGTGTAGATGCCCCACACCTCCTGCGGCGTCAGCGTCGCCGGGGCGTTGCTGTTCTTGGAGGTCACCATCACGATCGAGTCGAGCGCGAAGGGGTAGCCCTCCAGGTGCTTGCCCGGCTGGGTTCCCGATGCGCGGGAGAACGCCATCGACAGGTAGGGACCCTTGGTGCCGGGCGCCTCGGCGGTGTTGCTGGTGTCGCCCTTGGTGAGGGAGGCGGCACCGGAGCCCGAGTCACCGTCGAGGGCGATGTTGGAGGTCAGTCCGGAGGTCACGCCGTTGCTGGTCGGCAGGGTGAAGCCGAGCTGGTGCAGCGCCGAGGCGTTGGCCGAGGTGACGTTCTGCAGCGGCGTGGTCGGGGTGCCCGAGCTGCCCTCGAAGTCCTTGAGGTTCATCGGGTTGTCGGAGTTCTGACCCTGCCAGACGCAGGGCTTGTTGAACGCCACACCGACGGTGAGGCCCAGCGAGTTCGCCGCGCCGAGGGTCTCCGGGTCGCAGGCGGCCAGCGAGATCACCTTGGTGTCGGTGGAGTTGGCGGCCTGCTCGGCGGCGGGCAGCGTGCCGGCGGCCAGCTGCTCGTTGTACTTCGCGGCGAGCTGCCCCATCACGAACTGGATGGTGTCCGAGCCCATCCCGACGAGGGCGTTCTCCGGAAGGGTGTCGCCGAACTTGTAGCCGGAGTTGACGTAGGCGTCGTCGGCGGTCGCGGTCGGCACGCTGGTCGTCGCCGAGGCCGGCGAACCGGACACCAGCGCGAGACCCGACGCGACCACCGCGGCCGCGGCGAGTGAAGCGCCGAGCCCGGCGCGCTTCTTGCGAGTGAACATCAGTTGCTCCCTGATTCCATTTCTCGGGTGTCTCGATGTGTCGTCACATCAAGTTCGGTAGGAGGCGCATGACCTGGTCGGTCACGGCCCAGGCCAGCGCTATCGCGACCGGCGTGGCGCAGGTCCACACCAGCACCGCGCGCACGTGCCGGCGCGCCACGCTGACGGCGAGGACGAGCCCCGCCAGCACGGCGAGCAGCAGGACCAGCAGCGGCAGCGCCCCGCTGTCACGGCCCATCACCTGCTCGGAGGAGGGCACCGCGGCCGCCACCACCCCGGCCGGGGTGGCCTGCTGGGTGGTGGCGTCGACGTAGACCGCCGAGCCGGGCCTCACCGCGCCGATGAAGCCGCTGCCCTGCGCGGTGACCAGCGTCAGCCGGCCCGCGGTCGCACCGCTGGGCGCCGGCGGGATCGGGTCGCCGGCGCGGCGGACGTCCTGCACGGTGTAGCTGACCTTGCCGGTGGCGTTCTGGACGGTGATGCGGTCACCGGCCGACAGGGTCGCGAGCCGCCGGAAGGGCGCGCCGTACGTCGAGCCGCGCCCCATCACCACCGACACGCCGGCCTGGCCCGGCATCGGGGTGCTGCGCAGGTGCCCCGGACCGGCCATCAGGTCGCCCGACGCCGTACCGTCCACCACGACCTGCTGCAGCCCCAGCCGCGGGATCGAGAGCAGCGCCACCGGCGAGCCCGGCGCGATCGGACGGCCGCGGTAGTCCAGCTCCCCGGTGGGCGCGGTCGCCTGGGCGAGCTCGCTGCGGAACTCCGCGTAGCGCAGGTGCTGGTCGCGCTGCTGGGCCAGCGTCCCGAGCACCAGCATCTGCAGCAGCGCCCAGACGCATACCAGCGCGATCAGCGCCGCGGTGGTGGAGGCGATCGCCATCGTCTCCTCGACGTCGCCGGGCCGGATCGGATGCGCGCGTGGTCGGATCGGCCGACGAGCCCGGCGCGGCGCTGCCACGACGCTCATCGGGCACCTCGCAGGAACAGCCAGACCCGGCCGCCCAGCGTGATCGCACCGCAGAGCAGCCCCACCACGATCAGCACCGGCAGCAGCCCACCGCCGAGCCCCGAGGTGACAGCGGCCGTCCGCACCATCGGGGCGGCGTCGGTGACGGTGGTGGCCGATGGCGCGGCCGTGGCCACCGGGGTCGGCGCGGCCGCGGGCGGCGTGGCCGGCGGCGGCGCCACCGACGCCGATCCGGTGGGCTTCGCCTTCGGCGTCGGCGTGCTCGACGGGGTCGGTGTCGTCGGCGCCTTCTGCGCCGCGATCACCTTCGCGGCGGCCTGCGCCTGGGCGTAAAGCCGGGCGGTGACGCCGGTCTTGGTGATCGGCAGGTAGCCACCCGGCAGCCGGCCGTTCCCGCGGCCGGGCACCTGGCCCTCGGTCGAGGAGACCCGGATGAACTGGGCGACCTCCTGGGCGGTCCTCTTCGGCAGTCCGGTGGTCTTCGCGGCGGTGTAGACGACCATCGTGCCGGGATACGCCGTCGTGCTCGCCCGCAGGTCCTTCTCGTCGACGGCGATCGGGGTCAGCGGCACGGCGGCCTTCGCCGCCTTCTTTCCGGCCTTCTTCTGCGCCTTCTGGGCCTTCTTCTGGGCCTTCTTCTGCGCCTTCTGGTCGGCCGTGGTGGCGATCTTGATCGCCGAGGCCATGGCGTCGTTGGTCGGGCTGACGTAGTGCCCGGGCGCGGCCTGCAGCGCGGCCAGGTTGAGCCCGTAGCGCTGTGCGTCGCCGAGCGTGACCACGCCGAGCATGAAGCGCGACCCCAGCCCCTCGACCGGCGTACGCGCCGTGGTGCACTGGTTGGTGCCGGCGTCGAGCGAGACCTGCTGCACCTCCGGCCAGTTGAGCAGCATCGCGGTGGCGATCAGCCGGAACGACGAGACCGGCGAGGCGACCCGCGGCAGGTAGGGCACCTGCGACTCCGCCGCCTGGTTGAGACAGGTGTCGGCGGTGTGGGAGGGGTACCACGTGTCCAGCAGCGGCCAGGTGCTGACCGGCAGCTTCAGCCCCTTGTACGCCGGGTTGACCACCATCCCCCACGGGTCCGGCTTGCCGTCGATGAAGCTCATCGCGTCCGGGTCGGCCGCCAGGTAGGAGGTGAGCTGGGTGACCACGCCGGAGCTGATGCTGAGGTTGAGCAGCGTGGCGGCGGCCTCGGTCGCCACCTGGCCGCTCAGGCCCGGGTTGAGTTGCTGGAACTCCGGGTCGGCGAGCAGCGTGGTCGGGTTGTGCTCCAGCCCGGGCCGCTGCTGGCCGTAGGACGGCCCCGGATAGGACTCGGTCAGCAGCTTGGCCAGCAGCCGCGCGTTGAGCTTGAGCGAGGTCTGCTCGCCCTGGTTGTAGGGCCGATCGATGTCGAACGCGATCCCCCATCCGGTGACGGCGGTGGGCGCGTAGGCGATGCCCTCGTCGTCCGGCTCGCGCACCGACACCTCGGCCGCCACCGCACCGCCGCCGGAGGTCATGTTCGTGAACGCCGCGTCGTCGGGCTGGATGTTGTCCTGCCAGTTGAACCGGTCCTTGTCCAGGCAGTACGCCGGGGTCCACTGCAGCGCCGCCTGGCTGAGCAGCTCGGAGCCGTAGAACGGCACCGGCGCACCGACGGCGCTGAGCGTGCACACGCTCGGCGGGGTGGCGAAGGTCAGCGGGATCGCGAACCGGTTGTCCCAGTTGGAGGCCGACCACCAGAAGTGCGGCGTCAGCGCGGGCGCGGCGCCATCGCCGTCATAGGACTGTCCAGCGAAGTAGGTCGGGTCGGCGTTGCAGAACGGGTCGGTCGCGCTGGCACAGCTCAGCCCCATGATCGGGATGACCTCGAGCGTGCACGCCACCGTGCTGGAGCAGCCCAGCGACTCGTTCTCGGTCGCGGTGCGCACCTCGACGTTCGCACTGCCGGTGCCGTTGAGGTCGGTGAAGGCGGCGATCTCGTTCGGCGGGTCCACGTCAGTGCCGGTCGCCTCCGGCGGCATGCCCTGGGAGTCGCAGCCGTCGTAGAACTTCCCGTTCGCGGCGACGAACGGCGTGATGTGGAACGACTGCGTGCTGACGGTGGTGTCGCAGTAGCTGGGCAGCGTGACGATCTCGTCGTCGCTGAGCCCGCTGACCCGACCGGTGTCGGCGGGGTCGGCCTCGGCGTCGGAGCGCCACACCGCCTGCGAGTTGCTCACCTTCGAGGTGCGCTCGGCGGCGCTGCTGGTCCAGCAGGTGCGCGGCGTGACCTGGTCGGGGGTGCCGCGGCACTCCAGGATCAACACCGGGTACTCCTGGTCGAAGCCGGCGCCGCCGAGCGGGTTCGCCGCCCGACCGCCGGTCGGGTGCGCCCCGGTCCACGACACGTGGATCCGCTCGCGGGCCTGCAGGTTCGTGTGCCGGTCGACGCTGACCGTCACCGTCCGGCTGTCCGACTCGGGCGCGCCGCCGTGGTCGGGGTCGAACCAGTGCCGGGTCAGCGTCTTGGTCAGCGACAGGCCGTCTCCGCTCGGCGCGTCCGTCGCCGCGGCCTGTCCGCTCGGCAGGAGGACGACGACGGCGGCCGCGACCCAGGCCAGCACGCTCAGCAGCGCGCTGACCCGCAGCAGCCGGCTCACGAGGCACCCCCGCGCCGGCGGCGCAGCCAGGCGACGTACCCGCCGGGGAGGAGCACGATGGCGACCAGCTCGGCGACCGCGACCGCGCCGAAGAGCCGGTTGTCGCCGGAGCGCTGGGCGGAGACCTCGATCGCGTTCGCCGTGGCCGGCGTGGCGCCAGCGGCGGCGGTGGCGGTGGTGGCGACCGCGCCGGTCGCCGGGTCGGGGGCCGCGGTCGGCGGTGGCGCGCCGGTCGGTGCCGTGCCGGTCGGCGTGGCCGGCGTCGTCGTCGAGCCGGTCGACTTCGTGCTCACCTTGGCGCCGTTGCCGGCCGGCGTGCCCGGTGGGGTCTGGTCGTCGCCGCACGGCTGCGCGGTCGCCTTCTGGCACGGCAACGGCATCGGCGCGATCTGGGCGAGGTGGTTGGCGGCCAGGTTGCCCTTGACGAACGTCGGGTTGTCGCAGCTGGCCAGGTTGTCACTCGGGTTCTTGATGTTGACGCCCGGCACCGGCGACGGCGTCGCCGCTGGACCGAGGTCCTCGACCTGGCCGAACGCCGCCTGCACCAGGTTGAGCGGCAGCGGCGAGTAGCCGTAGGGACCCGCCTTGGACTGCCCGGTGCACAGCGCGTAGCTGAGGAAGTCGGCCAGGGTCTGGCGCTTGGCCGCGGAGTTCATCCGCTGGTCGGTCGAGCTGGTCGGGATGATCATGTAGGAGTACGACGAGACCGGGTAGGACCGCGGATCGTTGAACGTGTAGACGTCGTCGAGCTCCTGGGTCAGGTAGTCGATGTTGGGCTGGCCGTTGGGCAGCGTCTTCTGCATGTTGATCCGCGCCTTGGTCAGCGCGACCGCGACGTTGTACTGCGTGGGCTGGACGTAGTATCCGGCCTTGTTCTCCACGTAGACGACCGGGTAGTGCGCGTTGAGCGGATAGGAGTACTCGGCGTACCCGATGGTGCCGTTGCCGGCCGCGGAGTCGACGGTGTTCATCACCCCGTCGTCGCCGGACGCGGCGATCTGGCGGCCCTTGCGCGGGTAGAGCGAGGTCAATCCGGACGCGCCGTTGTACGGACGCCAGATCGACGGGTACTCGTGATCGAGCCACAGCGTGAACTGCGCGGTCGCGCCCGAGCCGTCGGAGCGCACCACCGGAGTGATCGGCAGGGAGGGCAGCGCGTGCCCGCCGTTCTCCTTGGTGATCTGCGGGTCGTTCCAGTTGGTGATCTGGTTGGTGAAGATCTTGGCGATCGTCTCGCCGGAGAGCCGCAGGTTGTTCACCAGCTTGCCGGCCACGGTGAGGTGGTAGGTGAACGCCGTGCCGCCGGCCACCACCGGCAGGTAGGCGTAGGGCCGCTGGCTCGAGTCGGACTGGTGGGTGACCGGGTCGACGCCCTGGTAGGGGATGTCGGAGTCGCCGAAGTCGGTCACGCTGTTGGCGAAGTCCTTGCGGCCCTGGGAGGAGCCGTTGTTGTTGAACGTGACCTGCATGCCGGCCGCGGACACGTCGGCGATCCACTGCTGGACGATGGTGTAGGCCCAGGTCGAGCCGGAGCCCTCGATCTCGGCGTACTCGGCCGAGGCCGGGCCGACCAGCCGCGAGGAGACCGCCAGGGAGAGCAGGACGACGACGAGCACGCGGAGCAGCGCGGACGCGCGGCGGGTGAGGTGACGGCGGTTCACAGGGCTTCCTCGGCGAGCGGGGTCGAAGGGGTCGGTCTGGTGCCGCGGGTCCGGGCGGTGCCCACCGCGGCGCGGGCGGCGGAACGGAGCCGGCGCAGCGGCGACAGCTTCGTCGACGGCGGCCGGGCGAGCGCCCGGGCGATGGCGAACAGGACCAGGACGAGCAGCAGCAGGACCGCCGCCGTACCGAAGGCGCGCTGGATGGCCAGCGGGATGCCGCTGCGGGCCGCGGTGAAGATGTACAGCGGCAGCGACGTCATCACGCCGGTGGTCGGGTCCAGGTGGATGAAGGTTGCGTTGCCGGAGGTGATCATCACCGGCGCGGTCTCCCCGACCCCGCGAGCGATGGCCAGGATCAGCGCCGTCGCCAGCCCCGGCCGCGCGGTCGGCAGGACCACGTGCCACACCGTCGACCAGCGACTCGCGCCCAGGGCGAAGGAGGCCTCGCGCAGCGTGCCCGGCACGATCCGCAGCACCACGTCCGAGGCCCGCGCGATGATCGGCAGCATCATCACCGTGATCGCCAGCCCGGCGGCCAGGCCCGAGCGCGGAAAGCCCAGCGCGATGATCCAGACGGTGTAGATGAACAGGCCGGCCAGGATGTCGGGCAGCGCCGTCATCGCCTCGACGACGGTGCGCACCACGGTGGCGAACCGCCCGCCGACCTCGTTCATGAACACCGCCGTGCCGACGCCCAGCGGCAGCGCGATCGCCGAGGCGATGCCCAGCTCGATCAGCGAGCCGAGGACGGCGTGCAGGATGCCGCCCTTGTCCAGCGGGTCGGTGGCGCTGACGCCGGTCATGTCCTTGGTGAAGAAGTTGAGGTGGTGCAGCGCCGGCCAGCCGCGCTCGATCACGAAAACGATCACCGAGACCAGCGCCGCGAAGACGACCACCGCGCCGGTGGAGACGACCCACTGCGCGACCCGGTCGGAGACGGCGACGTTGCGGTGGTCGAGGGCGGCGGTGCCGACGGCCAGGACCACCACGTTGGCCAGGGCGGCGACGACCAGGAACCAGGCCGGGCCGTGCACCGGCAGCAGCCGGCCGACGACCACCCAGGCGATCGCGACGGCCGCCAGCCGGGCACCCCAGGTCAGGAAGCGCTGCTCGAGCGGCAGGCTGCCCAGGCCCAGCCGCGGGGCGGGCACCCGGTCGGCGTCCCGGGTCGGAAGGGTGGTGCGCACGGGCTGGCTGCGTGCGGTCGGCTGGGCAGGCTCGGCGACGGTGGTCATGCGGTCTGCGCCCCCGATCGGCTCCGGTTGACCACGACCGCCGCCAGCGTGTTGACCAGCAGGGTGATGCAGAACAGCACCAGGCCGGCGGTAAGCAGCGCGGAGAGCTGGATGCCGGTGGCCTCGCCGAACTGGCCGGCGATGAGGGCGGCGACCGTCTCCGAGCCGATCTCGAGGATGCGGCCCTTGATCACGAACTCGGGGCTGATGATGAGCAGCACCGCGATGGTCTCGCCGAGCGCCCGGCCCAGCCCGAGCATCGTGCCGCCGATGATCCCGCCCTTGCCGAAGGGCAGCACGACGGTGCGGATCATTCCCCACCGGGTGGCGCCGAGCGCGAGCGCGCCCTCCTTCTCCCCCTGCGGCGTCTCGCTGAAGACCTGCCGCATCACCGAGCAGGCCATCGGCATCACCATCATCGAGACCGTGACGCCGCCGATGAACGCGCTGGCGGTGTAGCGGCTCATGTCGGGGACCGCGGCATGCGGGTCCGCGCCGACGTGGAACAGCGGGAACCAGCCGAGGTTGCGCTGCAGGAACAGCGCGAATCCCGCGGCGTGCGGCTGGATCAGGAAGAAGCCCCACAGCCCGTAGACGATCGAGGGCACCGCCGCCATCAGGTCGACCGCTGCGACCAGGGTCGCGCGCAGCCGCGGGGCGGCGTACTCGGTGATGTAGAGCGCGGTGGCCAGCGCGAGCGGGAAGGAGATCACCATCGCCACCAGCGCCACCTCGATGGTGCCGACCAGGACGGCGGCGATGCCGACCTTGTCGGCCTCGGGGTTCCAGTCCCGGGTGGTGAGGAAGTGCAGCCCGTAGTGCCGCAGCGTGGGCACCGACTGATAGGCCAGGAAGAGGCCGATCCCGCCGGTGATCACCAGCACCGAGGCACCGACCGCCCGGAAGGACTGGGCGAAGACGGCGTCCCCGCCCCGGGGCCTCCGGGACAGGCGGCGCGGCTCGGCGGGTGGCCGGGCGTCAGCCGCGGGGTCGTGCAACGGGAGGGTGGTCACCTGAGACTCTCTGCTGGTGGCCCCGAGAGGCGGTCACTGAAACGAGGGAAGTCTCAGGACCGCACCGAACCAACAGCCCCCACCACAGTGAACGGGCGACGAACAGCGCGACGTCAGTTGGCGAACAACGCCGCGGAATCCCGGACCCTTAGCCCGGACGGGCTAACGCCCGATGGTCAGGACGGGCAGGTCAGCCCTCGACGCCGTGCCGCGCGATGAACGCCAAGATCGCCTCGGCCAGCTCGGGCCGGCACACCACCACGTCGGGCAGGTAGACGTCGTCTTGGTTGTAGCGCAGCGGCGAGCCGTCGACCCGGCTGGTGTGCAGCCCGGCCGCGGCCGCGACGGCGACCGGGGCCGCCGAGTCCCACTCGTACTGCCCGCCGGCATGCACATAGGCGTCGGTGAGGTCCCGCACCACCGACATCATCTTGACGCCGGCCGAGCCCATCGGGACCAGTTCCGCGTCCAGCTCGGCCGCGAGCGCCTCGACGAACGCCGGCGGGCGGCTGCGGCTGACCGCGATCCGCGGCCGCTGGTGGCTGCGCGGTGGGACCACCGGCGGGTTGCCGGTGCGGAACGTCTCGCCAAGCGCCGGCTGCGCCACCGCTGCGGCGCTGAGCCCGCCGATGCGGGACTCCCCCCGGCCCCACAGCGCCACGTGCACCGCCCAGTCGTCGCGGGGCGGCTCGGAGAACTCCCGGGTGCCATCCAGCGGGTCCACGATCCAGACCCGCTCCGCGCTCAGCCGGCGGTCCTTGTCGGCGGCGTTCTCGAGCGCCTCCTCGGAGAGCACCGCGTCGTCGGGGCGGTACGCCGCCAGCAGCTCCATCAGCAGGTCGTGGGCGGCCTTGTCGCCGGCGTCCTTGAGCGCCTTGCCCTCCAGCCCCTCGGCCCTCACCTCCAGCAGCCGGCGGCCGGCCTCCTCCGCCAGCCACGCGGCCAGCAGGTGGTCGTCGGCCAGGATCTCGGCGGTCGGCGGCAGCGCACTCATGGCGGCCACCCTACCGAGACCGCCGGGTGACTAGCGTGGTCGCGGCTCCCGCCGGACGAGCACCGCGATCTTGTCGATCCGGTGCTGCGGGTTCCCGAGCCGATCGGTCCAGAAGTCGCCACGGGCGTGGTCCTCGGGCGTGGCGCAGGTCGACAGGGTGAGGTAGCCGCGGTGCGGCGTCGCGCCGGGGTGTCCCGGCACGGCCGCGCGCTGGCGCCGCAGCGAGCGGGCCGAGCGGAAGTCGACCCAGCGGGTCCGGACCACCCGGTAGACGTAACGCCACCGCCCGGCGTCGACCAGGATCCGGGCCCCACGCGGCAACGACGGTGTCCGGCGGAAGACGCCGCCATGGGCGGTGCGGTGCGCGGTGATCTGGTAGTTGCCGATCCCGCCGGGTCCGACACCGCCGTGGGGGCCGTGCGGGCTGGCGGCGATGCCGCGGTTCTGGATCCGGGTGCCGGGCGCGTCGTCGGTCACCCCGCGGTAGTCGACCACCCGCAGCCGGTGGATGCCGATCCGCGGGATGGTCAGCCGGGCGTCGCGCGGCGAGCCGTCGCTGGCGATCTGCGCCGACTTCGCCCGGCTCGGCCACCAGGTCGGGTGCCCGGCCCAGGTCGGGCCGACGCCGACCAGCATGCCCACCAGGACCAGGGCCACCACCACACCCAGCGCGCGCTTCCTCACCAGCTCGAGGTACCCACGCCGTACTCCCCAATTCAGGGGATAGCCGGGCCGGAAGCCCCGCGCCGCGATGCCCGCCGGGCGACGGTCTGGTCATCCAGCTATGGGAGGTCTCGATGAAGGTAGCCGTCTTCGGTCTCGGGTACGTCGGAACCGTCACGGCCGCCGGCCTGGCGGCCGTCGGTCATGACGTCGTGGGGGTCGACGTGGACCCCGTCAAGGTCGCCACCGTGACGGTCGGCGACAGCCCGGTGGTCGAGCCGGGACTCGTCGAGCTCGTCCGTGCTGGTGTCGAGTCAGGTCGCCTCAGCGCGACGACGTCGGCGGCGGACGCGCTCGATCGGGCCGACGTCTCGCTGCTGTGCGTCGGGACGCCGTCGGGGGCGCAAGGTCAGACCGATCTGCGCTACCTCGACGGCGTCCTCGCCGAGATCGCCGCGGCGCTGCCGCAGGTCAGCCCACCCGAGAGCGGCCATCACGCGGTGGTGGTGCGCAGCACGGTGCCGCCGGGCACCGGCGAGACGCGCGTCGCCCCGGTCTTCGCGAAGGCGCCGGCGGGTTGGTCGATCGGCACCGCGATGTGCCCGGAGTTCCTGCGCGAGGGCTGCGCTGTCGCCGACTTCTTCGCCCCGCCCTTCGTGGTGCTCGGCACCGCCGACCAGCAGACCGGCGCCGCCTTGGAGCGGCTGTTCGCGTTCCTCACCAACCGGCCTCGGCCGGTCGGGCTGCACCACACCGGCATCCCGACCGCGGAGGCACTCAAGTACGCCTGCAACGCCTTCCACGCCACCAAGGTCTCCTTCGCCAACGAGCTGGCCCGGATCTTCCGTGGGTACGGCGTCGACTCCCGCGAGGTGATGGAGGTCTTCTGCGCCGACACCAAGCTCAACATCGCGCCCAGCTATCTGCGGCCCGGGTTCGCCTACGGCGGCAGCTGCCTGCCCAAGGACCTGCGCTCGCTGCAGCACCTGGCCCGGACCCTGGGCGTGGACGCGCCGCTGCTGGCCGGCACGGCGCAGACCAACGAGCTGGTGGTCCGCGACGTGGTGGAGCGGGTCATCGACTCCGGCGCCCACCGGGTCGCGCTGCTCGGACTGAGCTTCAAGTCCGACACCGACGACCTGCGCGAGAGCCCCAGCGTGGAGCTGGCCGAGCGCCTGATCGGCAAGGGCTTCGAGGTCCGCATCTATGACCGGATCGTCAACCCCGAGCGCCTCTCCGGAGCCAACCTGCGCCACGTCCAGGAACGGCTGCCGCACCTGAACGCGCTGCTCGCGGCCGACCCCGCCGAGGCCCTGGAGGGCGCGGAGGTGGTCCTGGTCGCCGACGCCGCGCTGACCATCACCACCGCGGTGGTGGCCGCGAACCCGCCGTACCTCATCGATCTGCATGGCGGTCTCGGGACGGCAGTCGAGTCGCTCACCGGCTACACGGGGGTGGGCTGGTGAGCACTCGACTGCTGGTGATCGTGCAGAACCTGCCGGTCCCCTTCGACCGCCGCGTGTGGCTGGAGTGCACGACGCTGCGCGAGGCCGGGTACGACGTCACGGTGGTGTGCCCGCAGGGCCACGGCACCGGGGCGCGCCAGACCGTCGACGGCGTCCGGATCCTCGCGTACAAGCCCTATGCGCCCGGAGGCAGCGCCCTCGGCTTCGCACTGGAGTACGTGTGGTCGTTCCTGGCCACCGCGTGGCTGGTGGCCCGGGCCCGGCGCTCGGGCCGGTTCGCCGTGATGCAGGCCTGCAACCCGCCCGACATCTTCTGGCCGATCGCGCGCTGGCTGCGGCTGCGCGACCACACCCGCTTCGTCTTCGACCACCACGACCTGTGTCCGGAGCTGTTCGAGTCGCGCTTCCCCGGCGGCTCGGGTCTGCTCCACCGCGGATTGCTGGCGCTGGAGCGCGCGACGTTCCGCACCGCCGACCGGGTGATCTCGACCAACGAGTCCTACGCCCGGATCGCGCGGGAGCGGGGCGGCGTACCGGCCGATCGGGTCAGCGTGGTGCGCACCGGGCCCGACCCGGTGCGCTGCGCCCCGGTCCCGCCGCAGCCGGAGCTGCGCCGGGGCCACCGGCACCTGGTGGCCTACGTCGGCGTGATGGGCCCGCAGGACGGCGTCGACGTGGTGCTGGCGGTGGCCGAGGAGGTCATCCACCGGCGCGGCCGGCACGACATCGCCTTCACCCTGATGGGACGCGGCGACTGCTGGTGGGACCTGGTCGCCGAACGCGACCGGCGCGACCTGGCCGACCACGTCGAGCTGCCCGGTCGGGTCAGCGACGCCGAGCTGGCGGCGGTGCTCTCCACCGCCGACCTCGGGCTCTCCCCCGACCCGCGCCACCCGCTCAACGACCTGTCCACGATGAACAAGACGATGGAGTACATGGCCTTCGGGCTGCCGGTGCTCGCCTTCGACCTGGTCGAGACCCAGGTCTCTGCCGGGAACGCCGCCGCCTACGCCGACCCGCGCTGCGCCGACCCGATCGGCGCGTACGCCGATCTGCTCCTCGACCTGATCGACGACCCGGCCCGCCGGGTGGGGATGGGCGTGGTCGGGATGCAGCGGGTCGAGCGGTCGCTGGCCTGGGCGCACCAGGCGCCGACGTACCTGCGGGTCTACGACGAGCTGACCGGGCGGGTGTCCGCCGGGGTCGGCGGGATCGCCGTACCACAGCAGCGGCAGGGCGCGCTCGAGCCGCAGGAAGTGACCCCTCGACCCGCCACAAGTGACCTCTCGGCGGGGGTGGGGTGATGTGCGCGATCGCGGGCGCCTTCGGGCAGCAGGACGGCAAGGAGCTGGTCGCCGCGATGACCGAGCGGCTGGCCCACCGCGGGCCCGACGCCGGCGGCCTGGTCGAGCACGTCACGCCGACCGCCTCCGTGGTGCTGGGGCACCGCCGGCTGGCGATCCTGGACCCGACCTCGGCGGCCGACCAGCCGCTGCGGCGGGACGGGCTGACGCTGGTCTACAACGGCGAGCTCTACAACTTCCGGCAGCTGCGCGCCGAGCTGGTCGAGCACGGCGTCAGGTTCACCACCGGGTCGGACACCGAGGTGGTGCTGGAGGCGTGGCGCCGGTGGGGGCCCGCCGCGCTGGCCGTGTTCCGCGGGATGTTCGCACTCGCGATCCACGACGAGGTCACCGGCGAGCTGACCCTGGCCCGTGACCCGCTCGGGATCAAGCCGCTCTACACCATGGCGCGCGGCGACGGACTGCTGTTCGCCTCCGAGCTCAAGGCGCTGACCGCGGTGGTCGGCTCCGAGCTGCGGGTCGACCCGGCCGCGATGGTGGCGGCCGCGCTGTTCCGCTGGCTGCCCGCGACCCGCTCGGCGGTGGCCGGGGTCGAGCAGGTGCCGCCGGGCACATGGGTGACCTACCGGCCCGGCCGACAGGTGCGGTCGGGCACGTTCTGGGACCCGGTCGCGATCGCCGAGACCGCCGCGCACGGCGCCCCGGCGGACCTGGGCGCCGTGATCGAGGAGGCGGTCAGCGCCCACCTCGTCGCCGACGTACCGGTGGCGACGTTCCTCTCCGGCGGCCTCGACTCCAGCATCGTCACCGCGCTCGCGCAGCGGCGCAGCCCCGACATCGAGGCATGGACGATCGCGTTCCGGGCCGGCGACCAGCACCTCGAGGCGATGCCCGACGACGCCCGCTACGCCCGGCTGCTGGCCCGCCACCTCGGCCTGCGGCTGCACGAGATCGAGCTGCGGCCCGAGATCGCCGACCTGCTGCCGGCGATGGTGGCCACGCTCGACGAGCCGATCGGCGACCCGGCGGCGATCAACACGTTCCTGATGTGCCAGCAGGCGCGGGCCGCCGGGGTGAAGGTGATGCTCTCGGGCACCGGCGCCGACGAGCTCTTCGGCGGCTACCGCAAGCACCTGGCCTGCCTGCTGGCCGGCCGCTACCAGCGCCTGCCTCGCCCGGCCCGCGCGGCCGCGCGGCGTACCGCCGCCGCGCTGCCGGTCGCCGCCGCCGGACGCGGCCTGCGCACGGTGCGCTGGGCGCGGCGCTTCCTGGACTTCGCCGAGCTGGGCGAGGAGGAGGCGTTCCGCCGCTCCTACTCGCTCTACGCCCCCGGCGAGCTGGGCGCGCTCCTCGACCCCGCGCTCGACACCGCCGTCGGCCAGGCGATCGACACCCACCGCGCGGTGTACGACGACGCCCCCGCCGGCCTCGACCGGGTCAACCGGATGTGCCTGGCCGACGCCCGGATGTTCCTCCCGGGGCTCAACCTGACCTACACCGACCGGGCTTCGATGGCAGCCTCGACCGAGGTGCGGGTGCCGTTCGTTGACCCGGTCGTCTTCGCCGCGGCGTTCGGCCTGGCCGGCCGCGCGAAGATCGCCGGCCGCACCCAGAAGGCGGCACTCAAGGACGCCGCCCGGGCGTGGCTGCCGGCGGCGATCATCGACCGGCCGAAGGCGTCGTTCGGCGCGCCGATCCGAGCCTGGCTCGGCCAGGACCTGCGCGCGCTGGTCGACGACGCCCTGCTCGGCGGCGAGCTGGTCGGCAGCGGGTTCCTCCGCCCCGAGCCGCTGCGCCGCCTGGTCGACGACCAGCGCGCCGGCCGGCGCGACCTGGCCCTTCAGCTGTGGCAGCTGCTCACCCTCGAGCTGTGGCTGCGTGGGATGCGGACGCAAGGAGTGGCGGCATGAAGCAGGTGGCCCAGAACTACCGCAGCGGTGAGCTGACGGTCCTCGACGTACCCGAGCCGGCGTGCCGGCCCGGCGGTGTCCTGGTCCGCAGCCTCTACTCGCTGATCTCCACCGGGACCGAGCTGATGAAGGTCAGCGAGGCCCGGCTCTCCCTGGTCGGCAAGGCCAAGGCCCGGCCCGACCAGGTCCGCAAGGTGGTGGAGTCGGCGGCCCAGCTGGGCCCGCTGGCGGCGTACCGCAAGGCGATGGGCAAGCTGGAGCGCTGGACGCCGCTGGGCTACTCGCTGTGCGGCGTGGTCGAGGCGGTCGGCGAGGGCGCGGAGGAGTTCGCGGTCGGCGACCTGGTGGCCTGCGCGGGCAACGAGTTCGCCCTGCACGCCGAGGTCAACTGGGTGCCCACCAACCTGGTGGTGGCGGTGCCCGACGGGGTCGCGCCGGAGCACGCCGCGTTCGCCACCGTGGGGGCGATCGCCCTGCAAGGGGTACGCCGCGGCGAGGCCGCCCTGGGCGAGAGCGCCTGCGTGATCGGCCTCGGCTTGGTCGGGCAGCTGGTGGTCCGACTGCTGGTCGCCTCCGGCGTGCGGGTGGTGGGCGTCGACACGGTGCCCGAGCGTTGTCGGCTGGCCGAGAAGGCGGGCGCGGTGCTGGCCACCGGGCCCGACGCGGTCGACGCGCTCGGCACGGCACTCGGTGGCCGGCACGCGCAGGGTGCCGACGTGGTCTTCCTGGCCGCCGGCGGGCACACCAACCAGCCGGTCGAGCTGGCCGCTCAGCTCGCCCGGGACCGCGGCCGGATCGTCGACATCGGCAAGACCCGGCTCGACCTGCCCTGGAACGCCTACTACGAGAAGGAGCTGGAGCTGCGTTTCTCCCGCTCCTACGGTCCCGGCCGGTACGACGACCGCTACGAGCTGGACGGTCTGGACTACCCGGCCGGCTACGTCCGCTGGACCGAGCGCCGCAACATCGCCTGCTTCCTCGACCTGATCGCCGCCGAGTCGCTCGACGTGGCCACCCTGGTCGACGAGGTCCGGCCGGTGACCACGGCCACCGAGACCTACGAGGAACTGCGCACCGGCGCGCTGCGCGGGGTCGGGTTCCTGTTCTCCTATCCCATGGATCCCACGGATCCCACGGATCCCACGGGTCCCACGGGCGCCCCCACCGGAAGCGCCCCCACCAGCGTGGCGGCCGGCGAGGCGATGCCGGCCGTCACGACCACCCCCCGCCGGCCGGCGGACGGCCGGGTCCGGCTCGGCGTGATCGGGGCCGGCAACTACGCCGGGTCGATGCTGCTGCCGCACTTGGCGAAGGACCCCGGCGTGCACCTGCGGGCGGTGGCCACCGCGACGGCGCTCAGCGCCGCCAACGCCCGCAGCCGGTTCGGCTTCGAGCGCGCGGTGACGGACGCGACCGACATCCTCGGCGACCCCGACCTGGACGCCGTACTCATCGCCACCCGGCACCACACCCACGCGAGCCTGGTCAGCCAGGCGCTCGAGGCCGGCAAGGCGGTCTTCGTGGAGAAGCCGCTGGCGCTGACCGAGGACGAGCTGGACGCCATCGCCGAGACCGTCGCGCGCACCGGCAACGACCGGCTGATGGTCGGCTTCAACCGCCGCTTCGCGCCCCTCTTGGTCGACCTGCAGCGCCGGTTCGGGCCGACCACGACGCCGCTGGCACTGCGCTACCTGGTCAACGCCGGGCCGCTGGCCGCGGACAGCTGGTACCGCGACACCGCCCGCGAGGGCAGCCGGTTCGCCGGCGAGGGCGGCCACTTCATCGACACCCTCGCCGCCTGGGTCGGGGCGCCGCCGACCAGCGTGCACGCCGTCGGCGACCCCGCGGGCGACCTGCAGGCCACGCTCTCCTTCGCCGACGGGTCGACCGCGTCGCTGACCTATGCCGCCAGCGGTACCGCGCGGGCGCCCAAGGAGGTGCTCGACGTGACCGGCGAGGGCCGCTGCGCCCGGCTGGACAACTTCGCCAGCGCCACCGTGTGGACGCCCCGCGGCCGCGAGGTGAGGCGCCAGCGCTTCGGCCAGGACAAGGGCCAGCGCGCCGAGCTGGCGGCGTTCGCCGAGGCGGTCCGCACCGGCGGCCCGATGCCGATCCCGCTGGCGAGCCTGCTGAGCACCACTCGGGCCACGCTCGCGGTCGGCGCCAGCCTGGTGAGCGGAACGACGGTGGCACTGTGAGCACGCACACCGCACCGCCCGCCGGCAGCCTGCGCTGGTACGCCGCCCGGCTGCGGCGGATGTCGCCCGACGAGGTCGCCGAGCGGGTCGGAGACGCGGCCCGCAGGCTCAGCTGGAGCCGGCAGCAGGTGCTCCCGCACCAGCTCTCGCCGCTGCCGCGCACCCTGCTCGCCGACCGCCCCGGCCCGGCCCCGCTGCCGGCCGGCACCCAGGAGCTGGTCGACCCGGCCGCCGCCGAGGCGGTGGTCGCCGCCGCCGACCGGATCCTGGCCGGGCACTGGCCGGTGCTGGGCGTGGAGCGTGGTGACGTGCTCGACCCCGACTGGTTCCTCGACCCGATCAGCGGCCGGCGCGCCCCGCAGCACCGGCTCGCGTTCCGGGTCGACCCACGCGACGAGACCGTCACCGGCAACGTGAAGCAGGTCTGGGAGCTGTCCCGCCACCACCATGTGACGGTGCTGGCCACCGCGTGGTGGCTGACCGGCGAGGAGGTCTACGCCGTGGTCGCCGCCGCCCAGCTGCGCTCCTGGTGGGAGGCCTGCCCGCACCTGTGCGGCATCCACTGGACCAGCGGCCTGGAGCTGGGCATCCGGCTGATCAGCTGGGCGTGGGTGCGCCGGCTGCTGGCCGACTGGCCCGGCGTCGAGGGACTGTTCGGCGAGGACGCGCAACGCCAGCTGTGGTGGCACCAGCGCTACCTGGCGGCGTTCCCCAGCAGGGGCACCTCGGCCAACAACCATGCCATCGGCGAGGCCGCCGGCCGGCTGGTCGCGGCATGCGCGTTCCCGTGGTACGAGGAGAGCGCCACCTGGCGCGAACAGGCCGCCGCCGAGCTGGCCGAGACGCTGGCCGCCAACACGTTCCCCAGTGGGCTCAACCGCGAGCAGGCCAGCGACTACCACCGGTTCGTCACTGAGCTCGGCCTGGTCGCCGCGGCTGAGGCGGACGCCGCCGGCGTACCTCTGCCGGAGCACACCTGGCGGCTGCTCACCGCGTCTGTGGACGCGGCCGCCGCGGTCGTCGACGTGGCCGGCAGGCCGCCCCGGCAGGGCGACGGCGACGAGGGCCGTGCGCTGCTGCTCGACGACCCGGACGGCGGGGCCTGGGCCCAGCTGCTCGACGTCGGCGCCGCGCTGACCGGCACCGCCGGCTGGTGGACGCCGCCATCGGCGAGCGTGGCCGCCACCCTGCTGGCCAGTCTGGCGCCTGGTCGTGCCGGCACCGCGACCACGGCGGGCCGGGAGCCGATCGCGCCTCGGGTCTTCGGCGATGCCGGTCTGACCGTGCTGCGCAGTGCCCCCGAGGACGGCCCGGAGATCTGGTGCCGCTGCGACGGCGGACCGCACGGGCTGCCCGGCATCGCCGCACATGCCCACGCCGACGCGCTCGCGGTCGAGGTTCGGTACGACGGAGTCGACGTGCTGGTCGACCCGGGCACGTACTGCTACCACGACCAGGCCCCCTGGCGCGCCTACTTCCGCTCCACGCTGGCGCACAACACCATCGAGATCGACGGGGTCGACCAGTCCGAGCCCGCCGGGCCCTTCCTGTGGTCGCGCGCCGCCGAGGCCGGCGTCGACGGCGTCCGGATCGAGGCCGAGGGGCAGACCTGGGTCGGCCACCACGACGGCTACGACCGGCTCGGCGTCCACCACGAGCGGGTGGTGGCGCTCGCCCCCCGCAGTCGGCAGCTCGCGCTGGTCGACATGCTCACCGCACTCGACCACCGCGTGCACGAAACCCGGATGGCACTGCATCTGGGCCCCGACGTACACGTCCAGCTCGACGGCGCCACCGCCTGGCTCAGCTGGCCGGGCCGCGACGGCGCCCGCCAGTCCGCGACGCTGGCGCTGCCGCACCAGCTGACCTGGAGCACACACCACGGCGAGACCGACCCGATCCTGGGCTGGCACTCGCCGCGCTTCGGGGAACGCGTCCCGACCACCACGCTCCTCGGCACCGGCGAGCTGGCCGGCGAGGTCGAGCTGTGCACCTGCCTGCAGTTCCACGCCCTGCCGGTGCCCGGCTCGGTGCGGGTCGTGCGGCCCCGCGAGGAACCCGAGCCCGGCGCTGTCGCTCACCAACCACGGACGGAGTCCTGACGTCATGGCGGAACAGATCGTCGACCTGAGAGCCGCGGGGGCGGCACTGCGTCGGCACGCAGGGCTGATCATGCTCGTGGGCCTGCTCGGCGCGGTGCTGGGCGCCGGCGTGCCACTGGTGCGGCCGCCGATGTTCACCAGCACCAGCGAGGTGCTGTTGCCGACGCCGACGGTGGTGCAGGGCCAGCAGCCGGACACCGAGACGCAGATCGAGATCGCCGAGAGCCCGAAGGTCCTCGGAGCCGCCGGACGGATCGCCGCGCCGGAGCTGTCGTTCCGGCAGCTCGGCAAGCGGGTCGTCGTCTCGGGGCCGAGCGCGCAGACGCTCTCGTTCGAGGCGAAGGCCCCCACCGCCGCGCAGGCGAAGAAGCTCGCGACCGCCCTCAGCCAGGCCGAGGTCCGGTACGCCGCCGACGTGGCCGCCCAGGACCGGGGCGGCGGCCTCCGCACGACCCTCGACACGCTCAAGCAGGACGTCAGCGAGCTCCAGACGGCGGTCCGGGGCGCCAAGGGCGCCGACTCGCCCGCCGCGACGACCCTCAGCGCCCAGCTCGCCACCCTGACCGGGCAGCTGGAGACGCTGTCGGCGACGACCGCGCCGGTGACGGGCACCGCGACGATCCTGCAGCCGGCCTCCACGCCGGAGCGACCGAACGTGGTCGACACCTACCTCGTGCCCGTGGCCGGCGGTCTGCTGGCGGGGCTCCTGCTGGCCGGCGTCGCCGTCCTGCTCCTGGCCCGAGTGGACCGTCGGCTCCGGCGCCGGGACCAGTTCGCCACCACGATCGGCAGCCCCGTGGTCGCCACCTTCCGCGGGCGCACCGCTCGCGCCATCGGCGGCTGGCATCACCTCCTGGCGGCGTACGAGCCGAACCCGGTCGACGCCTGGGCGCTACGCCGGGTGCTCCGCGAGGTCCCCACCGGCGCCGACGGGCGTCGTACCGTCACGATCGTCGGAGCCGAGAGCGACCACCGCGGGCTCGCCCTCGGACCGCTGCTGGCGTCCTACGCCGCCTCCGTCGGGATCGGCACCGAGCTGGTCGTCGACACCGCCGCTCCGACGACGAGCTTGACGGTGGCGATCCGGCGCGCGGCAGGCACCGAGATGCGGCCCGGCCTCCACGTCGCCGAGGGCGGGCCGAGCGCCGGCGCGGACCTCACCGTGATCGTCACCGTGGCCACCACCGCCACCATCGCCACGCCGCCGGCAAGCGATCCAGTCCGGGAGGACAGCTCGGTCCTGGTCGGCCTGGCGGCCGGCGCGGTCACGGCGAAGCAGGCGGCACAGGCGGCGATGACGGCCGACACGCTGGGCCGGCTCGTCGGCGTCGTCGTGGTCGACCCCGACGTCCACGACCACGCGCAGCCGCAGATCGGCGGCAGCGCCCGGCCCGGTTCGGTCGGGCTGGCGAGGGTCTCGAGCCAGAAGGCGGCACTGCGATGAGCGGCTGGAACGTCGAGGAACCCCTCGAGGACGAGTACGTGGGCACGCCGCCGAGCCCGCTGGCCAGCCTCCTCTACCTGACCAACGCACTCCGGCGGCGCTGGCGCACGTGGGTGACCGCCGGCGTGCTCGGCATGGTCCTGGTCGGCGCCTACACCTGGCAGTTCCCGCCGGAGAGCACGGCGACGGTCGGGCTGTCGCTGCAGCACCCCAGCGGCACCGACGCCGCCTCCCAGATGCAGAACGACGTGGTCATCCTGATGACCCGCCAGGTCGCCGGCCGGACGCTGGCGGCACTGCACGAGGACATCACGACCGACAAGTTCCTCAAGAACTACACGGGCACGGCCAAGACGAGCACCATCCTCGAGATCTCCGTCCGCGCGCACAGTCCGGAGCAGGCGGTTCGCACCGCGACGGCGCTGGCGAAGACCTACCTCGCCTACCGCGCCGACCAGCTGCGGATCTCCTCGACCGCGGCGATCGCCGGCGTACAGAGCCAGATCGCGTCGCTGCAAAGCCAGCTCGCCGCGGCCCAGGCCCAGTACACCCAGTTCGAGAACGACCCCGCCCAGAGCCGCGTGGCCAGCACCGCCCTGCAGCAGACCACCGCGCTCCGGTCGCAGATCGGCGCGCTGCAGACCACCGTCCAGAGTGCGCAGAGCGCGACCAACTCGCTGATCAGCTCCAGCGTCGTACTCGACCCGCCCGCCGTCGTACCGACCTCGCGGGCGCTGGACCTGGCGCTGATCCTGTTCGCCGGCGCCGTCGGCGGGATGGCGCTGGGTGTCGCCGCCGTGGTCCTCGACGCCCTGCTCTCCACGCGGCTGCGCCGTCGGGAGGACATCGCCCTGGCCGCCGGCGCACCGGTCACGCACAGTGTGCCGCGGCTCCGCTCCCGTTCGCTCACCCGGACACCCCGAGCCGGAAGCGGGAAGGGCGGTCGAGCGCCGGCCGCGGCGTACGGCCTGCACGTGCTCGCCCAGGGACTGATGGCCGCGGTCGACGACAGCGCCACCGGCCGGGTCGCGCTGGTGACCCTCGACAACGAGGAAGACGGCCTGGCGGTTGCGGCCTTCGCGGGCGCCGAGCTCACCAGCGAGCGACGTCAGGTCTTCCTCGTCGACCTCAGCAGGTCCGGTCGCATGGCCGAGCGGGTCGACCGGGCGGTCGGCGCGGCGGTCCGCCCGTCGGCAGCACCGACGACCTACCGCCCCGAGGTGCCCGCGCCGTTCGCGCGCGGACCGCTGGCCGAGGCGCCGGGGCGCCGAAGCGACCTCGGGCACAACGACCCGACCCGGGCCCGCTGGGATGCTGCCGACGTCGTCCTGGCCGTGGCGCCGGGCGACCTCGACACCGGGCTGGATCACCTCGCTGGCTGGGCCGACAGCGCCGTCCTCCTGGTCACGGCCGGCCGCTCGACCGCCGAGACGATCGCCTCCACCGCCGGCCTGCTACGCAGCGCTGGTCTCGCGGTCGGCTCGGTGCTCGTGATCGGGAGCGACGGCACCGACCGGAGCCTCGGGCGCCTCCAGGACGCCGCCGACGCCGCAGACGCCGCCACCCCGACCGGCTCGACTGCCGCCGCGTCGCGAGGGCGCGTGCTCTCATGAGCGTTGCGGTGCCGGCCGTCGTGCGGCCACGCCAACGGGACCGACGCATCTGCGCCGTACCACCGCTGGTGACCGCGGCCTGGGCGGCCCTCTTCGTCAACGTGCTGGGCTGGGGCAGCGACATCACGCTGGTCTCGATCCCGCACATCGTCGGGCAGATGATCGCGCAGGCCGCGCTCCTGCTCGCCTTCGTGCTGGCGTTGCTGGCAAACAGGCGGATGGTCGTGCGGCCGACCGTGCTGCTCGTCGTGCTCTTGGTGATGGCGGTGGCCACGACCATGGCCGTCGGGAACAGCGAGTTCCTGCGCAGCTCGATGTACCGATCGGTCCGCTTCGTCGGCTTCGTCTCGGTGCTGTGGCTGCTGACGCCGTGGTTCGGACGCCGGGACATGGTCCTACTCCGCACCCATCTGCGGGTCATCCGCGGGGTGCTGGCCACGGTGCTGCTCGGAGCCGTGATCTCGCCGGGGCTCGCCTTCTCGTTCGAGGGCCGGCTCTCGGGCACGGTGTGGCCGATCCCGCCGACCCAGGTGGCCCACTACGCCGCGGTCCTGCTCGGCATCACCACGCTGCTGTGGTTCTGCCACGTCGTGCGGGGCCGGACGCTGCTCGCGACCGTCTTCATCGGCCTGCCGCTCCTGCTCGCCACCCACACCAGGACGGCGCTGCTGGCCTGCCTCGTCGGGCTCGTCGTCGGCGGGTCGAGCCTGCTGCTCACCCGTGCCCGCGTGCGCCGAACCGTGGTGGCCGGCCTCGTCGGCGGCGTCGCCGGCCTCGCGGTCTTCCACGACGTGGTGGTCTCGTGGTTGCTGCGCGGTCAGAGCACCCAGGACGCCGCGCAGCTCACCGGCCGCACCAAGGTCTGGACCCAGATCGCCGCGCTGCACCGCGACACGGTCCACACCATCTTCGGCAACGGCATCTCCGACATGTCGTTCAACGGCCTGCCGATCGACAGCAGCTGGTTCTCGACGTACGTCGACGAGGGCTGGTTCGGCATCACGCTGCAAGTGGTCGCCCTGCTCGTCGTCCTCGGCGCCGCGGTGACCAGGCCGCGTGGGCCACAGCGTGCCATCGGGCTCTTCGTCGTCGCCTACTGCACGGTCGCCTCCATCACCGAGACCGGTCTGGGCGCGCCGTCGCCGTACCTGCTCGACCTGGCGGTGGCCGCCGCCGTCCTCGCCACTCCTCTTCCTCTGTCCGCGCCGACCAGAGCGGAGGTGCGGTCGTGACCGCCGAGCTGCCCACGATCGAGGGCGGGGACGGGATCTCGCGACGAGCCGTCGTCACGGCGCGTCGTGCGACGCACCGCGGCAGCGGTCCGACCCAGCATCGGCGGGTTGCGCTCCGCGTCGGCTGGGGGGTCGCCGACCAGGGCATCTCCAGCCTGGGCAACCTGGTGCTCGGGGTGCTCGTGGCGCGCGCGCTCTCGCCGCACGACTTCGGCGCGTACGCGGTGGCGTTCACGACCTTCGGGTTCATCCTCTCCGCCAACCGCGGTCCGTCGACCGACCCCCTGCTGGTCCGCCACAGCGGGCCGCGCACGGCCGAGTGGCGACGCGCGGTCTCGGCGTGCACCGGCTGCGCGCTCACCATCGGGATCGCCAGCGGCATCGGCTGCCTCCTCGTCGGCCTGGCCCTGCCCGGTCAGCTCGAGGCCGCGTTCGTCGCGCTCGGGATCGGCATGCCGGGCATCCTGCTGCAGGACAGCTGGCGCTTCGCGTTCTTCTCCTCCGGGCAGGCGCACCTGGCCTTCGCCAGCGACCTGCTCTCCGGCCTCCTGCAGACCGGAGGCCTGCTCACGCTGGTGGCGTTCCACGAGCTGACCGTCTTCTCCGCGATCCTCGTCTTCGGGGTCACCACCGGCCTCGCCGGGCTGGCGTCGGTCGCTGTCGGCCGCATCGTGCCGAACCTGCTGCTGGTCCGGTCCTGGCTGGTCCAGACCCGCTCGCTCGGCACCCGGTACCTCGTCGAGAACCTCAGCCTGGGCACCTTCCGCCAGCTGCGGATGGCCACCATCGGGCTGATCGCCGGCCTGGCCGCCGTCGGCGCCATCCGCGGAGCCGAGATCCTGACCGGCCCGCTGATGATGCTCAACGCCGGCGTGAGCCAGGTCGCCGTGCCGGAGGCGAAGCAGGTGCTCGACCGCTCCCCGCACCGCTTGGAGCGCTTCTGCCTCGCGCTGGCCGCGCCGCAGATCGCCGTCACGGCGCTGTGGGCCGTGGTCGCGTTCGCGTTCGTGCCGCGGGGCCTGGGCCACCTCCTGCTCGGCGACAGCTGGAAGGCGGCCGCGCAGCTGCTCCCGCCGATGATGGTCGTGACGGTGACGACGATCTTCGCCAACGGGGCGATCGCCGGCGTCCGCGCGCTGGGCGCGTCGCGACGCAGCATGGCGACTCAGCTGTGCAACACGGCGGTGATGTTCGCCCTGAGCACCCTCGGGGCGGTCGCGACGGGGACCGCGCTGGGCTCCTACTGGGGCTTCGCGGCCGCCGGCGTCTTCGGGACGACGTGCTGGTGGTGGCAGCTGCGACAGGCGGTCGCCGGTCACCTGGCGACCCACGGCAGGCCCGGGGTCGGCGTCGGCCGGGCGCTCGGCGTGGACCTCGGTGTCGAGGGAGGCGAGCGCTGATGCGACGGCCACGCCGTGCCCGCGCCCGCGCCGGCGAGCTGCGGGTGCTCAGCCTCGTCCCCGACCTCACCGCCACCGGCGGCGATCGGTGGGGGTATGAGCTGATGCGGCTGTGGGCGCTGATGGGCATCGAGGCCGGCGTCTTCCACGTGCTGGGCCGCGCCGAGCGCGCCCAGGTGCTGCCACCTCCGGGCGTGGAGGTGCTGGGTGGGTCGGACCGCACGAAGTTCCGTGACGAGCTTCCGGCGACCTTCGTGCGGCTGTGCCGGGCCCTACGGCGGTACGACGTCCTGGTGATCCGCACCGTCACCCTCGACGCGGTCATCGGGTACGTCGCCGCCCGGGTGATGCGTCGGCCGGTGGTGGCCTACAGCCAGGGCATCATCGATGAGTCGCTCGACCTCTACCAGTCGCCCGGGCGCCGGCGGCTGCTCAGGTTCGTGCTCCGCCGGGTGGACTTCTACCTGTGCGTCACGCCCGAGTCGGGGCGGGCCGCGGTCCGGATCGGCGTATCTCCCGACCGGATCGCGGAGGTGCGCACCAGCCTCGACGTGGACCACGTGCGGGCGCTGGCCCGGGAGCCGGTCGCGCCCCAGATCGCGGCGTCCACGCCGCTGTCGGGACCGCGGGCACGCCGTGCCGTGATCAACGTGGGCTCGGTGGAGTACCGCAAGGGGCAGGACCTCCTGGTGCGCGCGATCGCCGCCCTCCGCGCCCAGGGTCACGACGTGCCGGCGGTGCTCGTCGGCCCCGACCACGGGACGGCGGCCGAGATCCGGGCACTGGCGGCGAGGTGGGGGGTGGCGGACCTGGTCTGCCTCGCCGGAAGCTGCGAGAACCCGATGCCGCTCATCGCCCGCGCCGGCGCCATGGTGCACACCGCGCGCAGCGAGGCGGTCGGACTGGTCATGCTGGAGGCGCTGGCGCTCGGCGTACCGGTGGTGGCCAACGACTCGCCCAGCAACGGTCCCCGCCTCGTCCTCGACGACGGCCGGCTCGGGCGGCTCGTCGACGCCGAGGATCCCGAGGCCCTGGCCGCGGCCATCCGGGACGCGCTCGAGGACGGCGGCCGCGACGCCGCCGGAGTCGCGGCGGAGGCCTACCTGCGCGCCGAGTTCTCCCCCGAGCGCGCGGCGGCCACCGCGATCCGGATCCTGCGCTCGATCGCCGCCGGCGAGCACCCGCCGGCGCTCGACCCGGCGCCGATCGCCGCCCGCGCATGAACGTCCACCGGCCGCGGCCCGCACCCGCCCGCGGCCCCGATCCGCAGGAGCAGCATCCGATGAAGATCCTCATCGCCCACAGTCGCTATCGGGCAGGTGCGCCGAGCGGCGAGAACCGGGTCGTCGACAGCGAGGCCGCGGCGCTGGCGGCCGCCGGCCAGGACGTGACGCTCTTCCAGCGGCACAGCGACGAGATCGCGGGGTGGCCGCTCACCCGGAAGGCCGCACTGCCCGCCCTCAGCGTCTACAACCCGGCGGTACGCCGCGAGCTGACCGACCTGCTCGGCCGCGAGCGCCCCGACGTGGTCCACGTCCACAACACCTTCCCGATGTTGAGCGCCTCGGTGCTCGAGGCCTGTCGGGACGCCGCCGTGCCCGTGGTGGCGACCATGCACAACTACCGGCTGGCCTGCGCGAGCGGTGACTTCTTCCGCGACGGTCAGCCGTGCCATGCCTGCGCCGACGGGTCGGTGGGCGCCGCGCTGCGGCACGGCTGCTACCGAGGCTCTCGCGCGGCCACGGTCCCGGTCGCCACCGCGCTCCTGGCCAGCCGCCGGTCGTGGCGCGAGCTGGTCTCGGCGTACGTCTTCATCTCGGTCTCACAACGCGACCTCCTGGCCGGGGTCGGCCTGCCGTCGGAGCGGGTCTTCGTCAAGGACAACTTCGTGGCTTCGCCACCGGTCACCGCGGCCGGAACGACCGAGGGCCGCGGTCACCTGGTGAGCTCACTGGGCCGGCTCGACGCCGCCAAGGGTGTCCCGCTGCTGATGGCGGCCTGGGACCACTTCCGGCGGGCGAACCCGCGGTCTCCGCTGCGGCTGGCGATCGCCGGCGACGGGCCACTCATGGGCCGGGTCCGCGACTGGGCGACGGGCCACGGGAGCGTCGACGTGCTCGGGCACCTGAGCAGGCCGGAGGCCACCGCCCTGATCGCCCGGTCGCTCGCCGTCGTGGTCCCCTCGGCCTGGGAGGAGACCTTCGGCCTGGTCGCCGTCGAGGCGATGGCTGGCGGGGTGGCGCCGATCGTGCCCGACCGCGGCTCCTTCCCCGACCTGGTCACCGACGGCGTCGACGGTGCGCTGTTCCGCCCCGGCGAGGCACGCGACCTCGCCGGCCTGCTGGCCGACGTCGACCGTGCCCCCGAGCGCTTCGTGGCGCTGGGCACGCGGGGCCGGCGCACCCATGCCGCGCGGTTCGGCCAGCACACCAACATCGAGCGGCTGCTCGGGATCTATCGCTATGCCATCGAGCATCCCGCCGTCGGCACCCCCGCACCGGCCCTCGCCTCAGGAGCGCGCCCATGAACGCACCCACGCTCAGCATCGGTCTGCCGGTCTACAACGGCGAGCGCTACCTCGCCGAGGCACTCGACGCCCTGCTCGCGCAGACCTACACCGACTTCGAGCTGATCATCTCCGACAACGCCTCGACCGATCGCACGGCCGAGATCTGCCGGGACTACGCCGCCCGCGACGACCGGATCCGCTACCTGCGGCAGCCGGTGAACATCGGCGCGCAGCCCAACCACAACGCGACCCTCGACCTGGCCCGCGGCCGGTACTTCAAGTGGGCCTCCCACGACGACCTCTACGCGCCCGACCTGCTGCGCCGGTGCGTGGAGGTGCTCGAGACCCGTCCGGAGGTCGTCCTCGCGCACTCGCTGGACGCGATGATCGACGAGAACGGCGCGATCATCCACCAGGCGCCGTACCCGCTCCGGACCGACGGCCCGGACCCCGCCGTACGGCTGCGCAGCCTGCTGCGGACGCCGGGCGGCAACGACTTCTACGGCGTGGTGCGCACCGAGGTCTTCCGGCACATCGGCGGCCAGGGCTCCTACCACAACTCCGACCGCACCTTCGTCGCCGCGGTGTCGCTCTACGGCCCCTTCCATCAGGTGCCCGAGGTGCTCTACTACCGCCGCGACCACCCCGACCGCGGCGAGCGCGCGCGCTCCCACCGCGCCCGGGTCGTCATCGGCAACCCGAAGCTGGCCAACCGCCTGCGCCACCCCATGGTCACGCTGTACGCCGCCTATCTGCTCGGCTACGTCGGCGCCATCCTGCACGCGCCGCTCAGCCCGGGCGAGAAGGTGCGCTGCCTGCGGGAGTGGCTCGGGTGGCTCACCCGCCGGGCCGCCCCGGGTCAGCAGCGGCGACTGCCGCAGAGCAGCGACCCGGCGGTGCTCGCCCGCCAGGCGGGCACCCGCCGGACGCTGCGGGTTGCCGCGGTCGGCTACCTCGGCATCGGCAACCTCGGCAACGAGGCGCTGCTGACGGCGCTGCACGCCTGGCTGCGGTCGGAGCACCCCGAGGTGGAGCTCAGCGCGATCGCGGTGGGCCCGCGCGAGGTGACCCGCGACCATGGCATCCCGGCGGTCAGGCTGATGACCTATCGCCGCGACCTCGACCACGGCGGCCTCGGCCTGGCCGCCCTCAAGGCACTCGGGCGGCTGCGCGACATCCCGCACCTGTTCGCGTGCGTGCGCAAGGTCGACACGGTCGTCGTGCCCGGCTCCGGTGTCCTCGAGTCCGGGTTGGGCATCCCGCCGTGGGGGCTGCCCTACTGGCTCTTCGTCACCGCCTTGGCGTGCCGGCTCCAGCGCCGTCGGTTCGCGCTGGTGAGCGTCGGCGCGCAGTACCCCGACCATCCGGCGACCCGGTTCTTCTACCGCTGGACGCTGCGGCTGGCGTCGTGGGTGAGCGTGCGGGACTCCTGCTCCGCCGAGGCGGTCCAAAGGCTGGGTGTACGCCGGCGGGTGGCCGTCTACCCGGATCTGGTCTTCTCCTCCCCCACGCCCAGCGCCCGGCCCGGCCGGCCCGGTGACGTGGCGGTCGGCGTGATGGCCTACTACGGCAGCCCCGGCTCGTCGCTGCGCGGCCCGGCTGCTCGTGCGGCGTACACAGCCGGGGTGACGCGCCTGGTCGAGCGCCTGGCTGCGGGCAAGCGGACGGTGACGCTGATCGTCGGGGACGAGGCGGACCGCGAGGTCGCCCGCGAGGTCGCCGCCCGCGTCGCCCGGCCGGACCTGGTCACCATCTCGACCGCCACCGATCTGGACGGCATCATGCGCGACATCGCCGACACCGAGGTGGTGGTCGCGGCCCGCTTCCACAACCTCATCGCCGGCCTGAAGATGGGCAAGCCGACCGTCTCGCTCGGCTACGCCCGCAAGGCCGAGGACCTCCTCTCCCGGTTCGGGCTGGGCGGCCTGAGCCAGCCGATGGACGACTTCGACATCGATCTCTTGGTCACGCAGCTGGACAAGGCCCGCGGCGTCGACGACTTCGCCGAGCGCAGCCAGGAGGAGCTGGAACGCTGCCGGCGCGAGCTCGCCGAGCAGTTCGACGTGCTCTCGGTCGAGGTGCTGGGTCGGCCATGACCACCGACTCGCCCCAATTGGGTATGTCCGCGCCACCCGCGCATCGGGCCGGCGCGCGCTCGCTAGACACCAAGGGAGACATCGAGGGTTGGCACTCCGCCCACACCTCGGACGCCCGCCCTGGAGGAACCGAATGAGGTACCGACCCGACCTGGACGGCATCCGAGCCGCGGCCATCCTCGCCGTGATGGCCTACCACACGACGATCGGCGCCTTCGGCGGAGGCTGGCTGGGCGTCGACGTCTTCTTCGTGCTCTCGGGCTTCCTGATCACCACGCTGCTGTTGCGGGAGTTCGACGACACCGGCCGGATCAGCTGGGCGCGGTTCTACGGCCGGCGCGCACTGCGTCTCTACCCGGCGCTGATCGCCATCGTCGTCGCGGGCCTGGTCTTCTTCCGCGACTTCGGCGATCACGGCACCCTGCGGGGCTACGGCACGACCGCGCTGCTGGCCCTCACCTACACCGAGGACCTCGTCTACGGCCTGACCGGCGACCCGCACGGGAACATGCTCCACACCTGGTCGCTGTCGGTCGAGGAGCACTTCTACCTGATCTGGCCGCTGGCGCTGATGGTGCTGCTGCCCTGGCGTCGGCGGGCGTCGTGGTGGGTCGGCGGCGCCGCCGTGGCGAGCTGGCTGGCCATGGCGGCCACCGTCCACGTCCACTCGGCCGACGGGACGCCGTACCGCTCCTACATCCTGCCCTGGTCGGTCGCCTGGACCCTGCTGGTCGGCTGTGGCCTGGCCGTCATCGTCCGCAGCGGTCGGCTGCCGCGCATCCTGGCGCAGACCCGGGTCGGCGTCACCGCCGCGGTCCTGGCCGTGCTGGCAACCCTGGCCGCCGCGCGGCTCCCTCGAGAGCCGCACATGGTGTGGGAGTCGACGCTGGTGGTGCTCGGGACCGCGGTCCTCATCGCCCACCTCGACACCGAAGGCGGGCTGCTGCGCCGGCTACTGGGCTGGGCGCCCCTCGCCTACGTCGGCCGACGCTCCTACGGTCTCTACCTCTGGCACTTCCCGATCCTGGTCCTCCTGCAGCGCCACCTGAACGCCGGCGGTCGCCTCGACGGGATCGCGATGGTCGTCCTGGCCTTCGCCGCCGCCGAGGTCTCCTATCGCGTGGTGGAGCGGCCCTTCCTGCGGCTCAAGTCCCGGATCGGTACCGGGAAGGCCATCTCCTCGACGTCGCAGCCAGCGCCCAACGCCCGACGCAACGTCCCGATCCCAGGGGGAACCCCATGACCCATGCACCCGACGTGATCCGCGGGCCGAGCATCGCGCCGGCGAGCACCTCCGACGGTCCGCCGCGACGCTCGCGCATGCTGCAGCTGTCCGCCCTGCAGATCCTGCGCGGACTGTGCGCCTGGATCGTGGTCCTGGTCCACATCGTCCAGTCCTACTACCGCGGTCACGCTCCCAACGCCTTCTGGGCCGATCTCACCCGGTTCGGCCAGTTCAGCGTGGACACCTTCTTCATGATCAGCGGCGTCGTGATGGCGATCGTCGGGGAGAAGTACGTCGGTCGCGGCGCGAACTTCGCGCTCAACAGGGCACAGCGCATCGCGCCGGCGTACTGGATCTTCACCACCGTGCTGGTGGTGAGCGTCCTGGCACTGCCCGCCGGGACCTACCTGACGAGCTGGACACCCTGGACACTCATCCAGTCCTACCTCTTCATCCCGAACCACAACCCGAACGGCGTCGGCATGTATCCCACGCTCTACGTGGGCTGGACGATCTTCTTCGAGCTGATCTTCTACGTCGTCTTCGCGCTCTGCCTGATGCAGCGACGGGTCCCCGGGTGGCTGCCGTGCTCCGCGCTGCTCGCGGGCGGGGCGATCGCGTTCTGGAACCACGGCATCGTGCGCGAGAACCCGTTCATCCTCTTCGAGTTCGCGCTCGGCATGACGCTGTACCGTTTCTTCGACGCGGTCAGGTCGGGCCGACGCGGACGACAGCTGCTTCCCGAGGCCCCGATCCTCGCGGCGTGCCTCGTCTTCGCGGTGATGCTGCGTGTCCTCGGCGTCACGGGTCCCACCGGTGTGCAGGTCGCGACCGGGATGCTGGTGGCGATCCCCGTCCTGGCGATCACTCTCGTGATCGACATCTTCGGAGTGACCACGCTCGGGGTCGGCAGGATCGTGCGCTCACGCTTCCTGCTGGCGCTCGGTGACTACTCCTACTCCACCTACCTCGCCCACATCATCGTGATCGGGTGGGTCTTCGCGGTGGTGCACACCGCTTGGGGCGACGGACTGCGGCCGGCGGCCGTCCCCCTGATCCTGCTCCTCACCCTGGGCGTCTCCTGGGCCTCCTACCGCCTGATCGAGCGTCCGTTCATGCGCCTCAAGCTCCGTCTCCCACGGCGCCGCCGGGCGGTCGCGACCGCTCCCGTCGGGACCGCTGCGGGGCTCATCGCGGCGGCGGAGACGTCCTCACCCGCGGTGGCCGCGTCGCCGACGCCGGCCGAAGGCTGAACCCGGCCGCGGGACGCCACAGCGGCAGCTGCGCGGCGAGCGCGAGCAACGCCGTCCCCAGGAGCGCCCCCGCCGCCACGTCGGTCACCCAGTGCACGGCCGTGAGCAGCAGGCAGCTCGCCACCAGTGTCGTCAGCACGGCGAGGGCGAGCCAGCCGAGCAGCCGCCTGCCCCGAAGCAGGACGATCCCGCCGCCGAAGCAGACGATGCCCACCATGTGGCCCGACGGGAAGCTTCCGCCGAGGTGGGCGGTGCTGCCGTGGATGTCCGGGATGGCCAGCGTGTGCTTGACGACCACGACGGACGAGGTCGCGAGCGCGATGAGGCCGAGCGCGGCCACCAGCGGCCACGGCGAGCGGCGGCGGAGTGACGAGATCGCGGCGACCAGACCCAGGGCGATCCCGGTCACCGTCGGCTGGCAGAGGTTCACCACGACATCCTCGAGCCGCTGCGGGGTGCCCCAGCGGCCCGGTGGCAGGAACCAGTAGCGGGCCCGCAGGTCGACCTGGACGAGCGGTCCCGTGTGCACGGCGTAGCACAGCACCAGGAAGAGGCTCAGCGCCCCGGCGGCGGTGCCGCGGGCGGCCCCGCGAGCGGTCACGCCGGCGCAGCCGGGACGCGGCCCGCCCAGGGCCCGGCGGCGCCCGGACGCCGGCTCATCGGACGCCGGCTCATCGGACGCCGGCGAACACGAGGGTGAGACGGTCGCCGACCTCGGCCAGCGGGGGCGCCGTCCGGTCCGCCTCCGATTGCAGGGTCACCGGCAGCGGCCACGGGATGGCGAGCAGCGGGTCGTCGTACGCGATCGTGAGGTCCTCGCTGGGGTCGTGCTCGCGGTCGATCCGGTACGACGTGTCGGCGGGCTCGGTGAGCGCCTGGAAGCCGTGCGCACAGCCGGCCGGGACGTAGATGGAGTTCTGCAGCTCGCCGGAGAGCTCGAACGACAGCCAGCTCCCGTACGCCGGCGAGCCCGGCCGCAGGTCGACCACCACGTCGAAGATCCGCCCGCTGGAGCAGCGCACCAGCTTCGACTCGCCCCGCCCGACCCGCAGGTGCAGGCCCCTGACGACCCCGCGGGCCGAGCGGGAGATCGAGTCCTGCACGAACCGACCCGGGTCCAGCCCCGCGCTGCGGGCGACCTCGGTGTCGAACGTGCGGGAGAAGAAGCCGCGCGCGTCGCGGTGCGGCGTCGGCGTGAACAGGAGCAAGCCCGGGATGGCGGTCTGCTCGACCTTCATCGTCCCTCCCCAAATGTGGGCAAAGCGGTCGATGTCGATCCAACGCGAGCGGGCCGCTTCCAAGACTCGTGGACGACCGATTTCACTCATTTGGGGGTCCCCATCCATGTCGGCACCGACCTGTCGCCTCTGCGGCACCGAGCTCACCCACACCTTCGTCGACCTGGGCATGTCGCCGCCGTGCGAGAGCTATCTCGCGGCCGACCAGCTGGACCAGGGCGAGACCTTCTACCCGCTGCACGTGCGGGTCTGCACCGCCTGCCTGCTGGTGCAGCTGCCCGCCTACATCCCGGCCGAGGACATCTTCAGCGACTACGCCTACTTCTCGTCGTACTCCGACTCCTGGGTGCGGCACGCGGAGCGGTACGTCGAGCACGCCATCGACCGGCTCGGTCTCGACGAGAGCAGCTTCGTGGTGGAGGTGGCGAGCAACGACGGCTACCTGCTGCAGCACACCGTGGCCCGCGGCATCCGCTCGCTCGGGATCGAGCCGGCCGCCAACGTGGCCGAGGCGGCGATCGCCCGCGGCGTCCAGACCGAGGTGGCCTTCCTCGGCGAGGAGACCGGCCGCAAGCTCGCCGAGATGCACGGCCCGGCCGACCTGGTGGTCGCCAACAACGTCTTCGCGCACGTGCCCGACATCGTCGACTTCGCCCGTGGCCTGCGCGCGCTGCTGGCCGAGGACGGCACCGTGACGATCGAGATCCCGCATCTGCTGCGGCTGATCGAGGGCAACGAGTACGACACGATCTACCACGAGCACTTCTCCTACCTGTCGCTGCTGACCACCCAGCGGGTGCTCGCGGCGGCCGGTC
>NZ_DASZUF010000086.1:0-10937 GCF_035547795.1 Nocardioides sp. | reverse complement strand
GACCGACCGGAGGTCGGCGTCCGTCCCGCAGCCCCCGGAAGGACGCCCGCACACGGGTCGGGGGAGCCTGAAATCTGCTGTCGGCGAACAGCGCGGGATTGGCGTCGGTTCTGTCGATGCTTCGGGCTAGGGTCGCTGTCGTGACCCAGAACTCCAGCCCCCAGCTCAACGGCGGCGCGGGCATGAACGTCCTCGACGACCACATCTACCAGCGGCTGCTGCGCGAGCGGATCGTCTTCCTCGGCTCCGAGGTGCGCGACCAGAACGCCAACGCGATCTGCGCCCAGCTGCTGCTGCTCTCGGCGGAGGACCCCGAGGCCGACATCTTCCTGCACATCAACAGCCCCGGCGGCTCGGTCGACGCCGGCATGGCGATCTACGACACGATGAACTACATCCCCAACGATGTGGCCACGGTCGGGATGGGCCTGGCCGCGTCGATGGGCCAGTTCCTCCTGTGCGCCGGCGCCAAGGGCAAGCGCTACGCGCTGCCGCACGCGCGGATCATGATGCACCAGCCCTCCTCGGGCATGGGCGGCTCGGCCTCGGACATCAAGATCCAGGCTCAGCAGTCGCTGCACATCAAGAAGGTGCTGCTCGACCTCATCGCCGAGCACACCGGCCAGCCGATCGAGCAGGTCGTCGCCGACGCGGACCGCGATCGCTGGTTCACCGCGCAGGAGGCTCTCGAGTACGGCCTCGTCGACAAGGTCATCAAGAACGCGCGCGAGGCCGCCGACGAGGGCCGCCCGGCCCACAAGAAGGACTGAGCATGAACTACTACATCCCCCAGTGGGAAGAGCGGACGTCGTACGGCTTCCGCCGCATCGACCCCTACGCGAAGCTGTTCGAGGAGCGCATCATCTACCTCGGCACGCCGATCAGCGACGACGTCTCCAACGCCGTGATCGCGCAGCTGCTGTGCTTGCAGTCGATGAACCCCGACCAGGACATCAGCATCTACATCAACTCCCCGGGTGGCTCGTTCACCGCGCTGACCGCGATCTACGACACCATCCAGTTCATCAAGCCCGACGTGCAGACCGTGTGCATGGGCCAGGCCGCCTCCGCGGCCGCGGTCCTGCTCGCGGCCGGCACCCAGGGCAAGCGGATGGCGCTGCCCAACAGTCGCATCCTGATCCACCAGCCCTACACCGAGGGCACGTTCGGTCAGACCTCCGACATCGAGATCCAGGCCAACGAGATCCTGCGGATGCGCGAGCTGCTGGAGAAGATGATCGCCGATCACAGCGGCAAGTCGATCGAGGAGGTCAGCCGCGACATCGAGCGCGACAAGATCCTGACCGCCCAGCAGGCGGTCGAGTACGGCATCGTCGACCAGGTCCTCGGCTCGCTCAAGACGCCGACGCCGGCCCTGGCCTGACGTCCAAGGCGTTCCGGTGGCCACTTCGTGTCCGTCCCGCTGGACGGGGCGGACACGGAGTACCGTCGGGGACGCTGTCCCAACAGTTCCCCAGCACGACAGTCGGAGGATGACCGCCCATGGCACGCATCGGTGACGGTGGCGACCTGCTCAAGTGCTCTTTTTGCGGAAAGAGCCAAAAGCAGGTGAAGAAGCTCATCGCCGGGCCGGGCGTCTACATCTGCGACGAGTGCATCGACCTGTGCAACGAGATCATCGAGGAGGAGCTCGCCGAGGGCGGCGAGGTCAGCATCGACGAGCTGCCCAAGCCGCGCGAGATCTTCGAGTTCCTCAACGGTTACGTCATCGGCCAGGAGCAGGCCAAGAAGGCCCTCGCGGTGGCGGTCTACAACCACTACAAGCGGGTCCAGGCCGGGCTGCAGCCGACCCCGGGTGGTCCGGGCAAGCACAGCAAGGACGAGAGCGTCGAGGTCGCCAAGTCCAACATCCTGGTGATCGGCCCCACCGGCTGCGGCAAGACCTACCTGGCCCAGACGCTGGCCCGGATGCTCAACGTCCCGTTCGCGATCGCGGACGCCACCGCCCTGACCGAGGCCGGCTACGTCGGCGAGGACGTCGAGAACATCCTGCTCAAGCTGATCCAGGCCGCCGACTACGACGTCAAGAAGGCCGAGACCGGCATCATCTACATCGACGAGATCGACAAGGTCGCCCGCAAGGCCGAGAACCCGTCGATCACCCGCGACGTCTCCGGCGAGGGCGTGCAGCAGGCGCTGTTGAAGATCATCGAGGGCACCACCGCCTCGGTGCCGCCGCAGGGCGGCCGCAAGCACCCGCACCAGGAGTTCATCCAGATCGACACGACGAACATCCTGTTCGTCGTGGGCGGCGCCTTCGCCGGGCTGGAGCACATCATCGAGCAGCGGGTCGGCAAGAAGACCCTCGGCTTCACCGCCGAGGTGCACTCCAAGGCCGAGAAGGACGCCGAGGACCTGCTCTCCCAGGTGCGGCCCGAGGACCTGACCAAGTTCGGGCTGATCCCCGAGTTCATCGGCCGGCTGCCGCTGATCGCCAGCGTCACCAAGCTCGACCAGGACGCGCTGGTGCAGATCCTCACCGAGCCGCGCAACGCCCTGATCAAGCAGTACCAGAAGCTCTTCGAGCTCGACGGGGTCGACCTGGAGTTCACCCCCGACGCGGTGCAGGCCATCGCCGACAAGGCGCTCGAGCGTGGCACCGGTGCGCGTGGGCTGCGGGCGATCATCGAGGAGATCCTGCTGCACGCGATGTACGACGTACCGTCGCGCGGTGATGTCGCGCGCGTCGTGGTCACCGCCGACGTGGTGGCGGGCGTGGCGACGCCCGAGCTGGTGCTGCGCGAGGCCGAGTCCAAGAAGAAGAAGTCGGCCTGACGCGACTCGGCGGGCCGGTCCCGACCGGCCTAGTCCATTTGGGCCATTTTCCCGCTCAGGTTCGCGCTCCGGTCTGCCGATCCGGGAGGATGGGGACGGAATTCTGCATCCCGATCCGGGTAGGGGAGGCGACGGTGAGCTCGAACCACAAGGCACCGCTGGCGGCGTTCGTCGTCGTAGCGCTCGCCTGTGTCGTGGTGCTGGCGACCAACAGCATGCGCAGCTACGCGCGTGACGCCTGGCGCCAGTTCGCGGCTCCCGTGGTGAGCGGGCTGACTCTCGTCCCGCACTCGGGCGGCGGCTCCTCGCCGACGCCGGCGGCGCCCGATGTCGCGGGGCACGCCGCCGACGATGCCCAGGCCGCGACCAACGCCACGCCGGCGGTGGCGCTGACCGTCGCCAAGGCGAAGCCGGCCAGGCACGCGCATCACCACCACCGGCACCACCCCGCGAAGACCACTCCGGCGAGCGACACCACGCCCGCGCCGGCCGACCCGCAGCCGGCTACGCCCCAGCCGCCGGCGACCCCGACCTGGCCCTCGCACAGCCACAACTCCTGGCCCACCGCCGTGCACCAGCCGACCTGGCCGGCCAGCACGACTCCGGCCGCCAACCAGGGCAACCACTTCGGCCAGAACAGGCAGCTCACCGGTCTCAAGCACGGCCCGGGCAACCGAGGCCTGCCCGGCATGGCGCCGGGCCGCGGTGTCGCGAAGGGCCTGAACAAGACCGCGAAGACGCCCTTCGCCGCTGCCGACAAGCTGCCGACGTCGTCGAGCAAGGGCTTCGGCTTCCCGGGGCACGCCCCGTCGTCGTTCGGTTCCTTCGGTTCCCGCTGGCGCTAGGCCACTGCTAGGCGCTGGTCGCTGGCGCCTGCTCTTCGCGGTGTGCGGCCATGTAACACGCCGTTCGGTGCGGTAACACGCCGTTCGGCGCACTAGAAGGCCGTTGCAACGACCTGCTAGTGCGGTGGACAGCGTGTTACAAGCGGCCGGAGCCGCCGGCGCAGGCAGGCGGGAGGCACCAGGTCAGGCCTCGGGCGCCAGCTCCGCGCTCACGCTCAGCTCGGTGGCTTCCGCGGCGACGGTGAAGACCAGGTCGCCCACGATGTTCCCGGTACGCCGCAGGTCCTCGGCGGCCAGCTCCGCATCGCGGACCAGCTTCTCGGGACCGGTGATCTCGGCGTGGGCCAGCGGCGCCCGCATCTTCACCTTCGCGGTCGACTTCACTCCGCGGATGCCCGACAGCGCCGCCGCGACGGCGTCGAGAGGAGCGTCGTCCATCGCCGCGGCGGCACCCAGCTCGAGCTCGGTGGGCCACGAGGCGCGATGGATGGAGCCCTCCTGCCACCACGACCAGACCTCCTCGGTCACGTACGGCAGGAACGGCGCCAGCAGCCGCAGCTGGCTGTGCAGCGCGATCGCCAGGGCCGCCCTGGCGGACACCGTCGCCGGCGAGTCGTCGTCGCCGTAGGCACGCTCCTTGACCAGCTCCACGTAGTCGTCGCAGAACTCCCAGAAGAACTTCTCGGCCGTTTCCAGCGCACTGGTGTAGTCGTAGGCCTCGAACGCCTCGGTCGCCTTGGTGATCACCGTGGCCAGCCGACCGAGCAGGGCGCAGTCGATCGGCTCGGAGACCTCGGCGACGCACAGCGAGGTGGCGCCGACGTTGCCGAGCACGAACTTGGAGGCGTTGAGCACCT
This sequence comes from Nocardioides sp., assembly GCF_035547795.1. Classification (GTDB taxonomy): domain Bacteria; phylum Actinomycetota; class Actinomycetes; order Propionibacteriales; family Nocardioidaceae; genus Nocardioides. Next base: position 6,439 of record NZ_DASZUF010000086.1, on the reverse strand, counting down.
TCATCGCCAGCCGGCGCCCGACCTTCATCTGGGTCTCGTCGAACGGCGAGTCCAGGCCGGGTCGGGAGAGGGCCGCTCGCCAGCGGACCGCGTCGGCGCCGAACCGGTCCAGGATCTCGGTCGGGACGACCACGTTGCCCTTGGACTTCGACATCTTCTTGCGGTCGGGGTCGAGGATCCAGCCCGAGAGCATGGCGTGGCTCCACGGCACCGCGCCGTTCTCCAGGCGCGCACGGACCACCCGGCTGAACAGCCAGGTCCGGATGATGTCGTGGCCCTGGGTGCACAGGTCCATCGGGAAGACCCGCCCGAACAGGTCCTCGTCGCTGCCCCAGCCCCCGGCGATGTGCGGGGTGAGGGAGGAGGTCGCCCAGGTGTCCATCACGTCGGGGTCGCCGATGAAGCCGCCGGCGACGCCGCGCTGGTCGGCGGTATAGCCCTCCGGAACGTCGGTGGACGGGTCGATCGGCAGCTGCGCCTCGGTCGGCAGCAGCGGGTGGTCGTAGTCGGGGTTGCCCTCGGCGTCCAGGGCGTACCAGACCGGGAACGGGATACCGAAGAAGCGCTGTCGGCTGATCAGCCAGTCACCGTTGAGGCCGGCGACCCAGTTGTCGTAGCGGTGCCGCATGTGCTCGGGCAGCCAGGTGATGCCGGCGCCGTCCTCGAGCAGCTGGTCGCGCAGCGCGGTGTCCCGTCCACCGTTGGTGATGTACCACTGCCGGGTCGCCACGATCTCCAGCGGCTTCTCGCCGCGCTCGTAGAAGTTCGCCATCCGCTGGGTCGGCTTCGGCTCGCCGTCCAGGTCACCGGACTCGCGCAGCTTGGCGACCATCGCCTCCCGCGCGCCGTGCGCGGTCTTGCCCTTGAGGTCCTCGTACGCCGCCACCGCGGCCTCCGTGGTCAGCCACTCGGGGGTCTCGGCCGTGAACCGGCCGTCACGGCCGATCAGGGTGCGCACCGGCAGCTGCAGCTCGCGCCACCATTGCACGTCGGTGAGGTCGCCGAAGGTGCAGCACATCGCGATGCCGGCGCCCTTGTCGGGCTCGGCCGCGGGGTGGGCGAGGACCGGAACCGCGACGCCGAAGATCGGGCTCGTGACGGTGGTGCCGAACAGCGCCTGATAGCGCTCGTCGTCCGGATGCGCGATCAGCGCCACACAGGAGGCGATCAGTTCCGGGCGGGTGGTCTCGATGTAGACGTTCTCGCCGGAGGCGCCGTGGAAGGCGACCCGGTGGTAGGCGCCGGGGTACTCCCGCGCCTCGAGCTCAGCCTGTGCGACGGCGGTCTGGAACGTGACGTCCCACAGCGTCGGCGCCTCCTGCAGGTACGCCTCGCCACGGGCGAGATTGCGCAGGAAGGCCCGCTGGCTGACCGCCTGGGCGGCCCGGCCGATGGTGGTGTACTGCAGCGACCAGTCGTAGGACATGCCCAGCGTGCGCCACAGCGACTCGAAGACCTTCTCGTCCTCGGTGACCAGCCGGGCGCACAGCTCGACGAAGTTCGGCCGACTGATCGCGACCTGGCGCTTGGGGTCCGGCTTCTCGGGCGGGGTGAAGTCGGGGTCGTACGGCAGCGACGGGTCGCAGCGCACGCCGAAGTAGTTCTGCACCCGGCGTTCGGTCGGCAGCCCGTTGTCGTCCCAGCCGATCGGGTAGAAGACGGACTTACCGCGCATCCGCTGGAAGCGGGCGATCAGGTCGGCGTGGGTGTAGGAGAACACGTGGCCCACGTGCAGCGAGCCCGACACGGTCGGCGGGGGCGTGTCGATGGAGTAGACGTTCTCCCGGGGCTGACTGCGGTCGAAGGCGTAGGTGTCGTCCGCCTTCCACTGCCGCGACCACTTCGCCTCGAGCCCCTCCAGCGCCGGCTTCTCCGGTACGACGACGGCGCGCGGGGTCGGCGTCGTGGTCTCCGGGCTCGGGCTGCTGTGGGTCTCGGTCATGTGGAAATCCTAGGGTCGCGGGCGCATGAGCGTGAAAACGCCTTGATCCGGCGGCCACGCGGACGGAACGATCACGGCATGCCCAGGGTGCGGTTCTACGACGACCCGGCTGCCTTCCTGGCCGACGCCGGCGAGCACCTCGCCGCGGATCCGGTGCTGGCCAACGTGCTGACCGTCTACGCCGACCGGGATGCCACGGAGGGGGTGCCGGAGGCGCCGTTCCACTGGTACGCGACTCTCCTCGAGGAGGGCCGCGTGGTGGGTGCGGCGATGCGGACGGCGCCGTTCGCGCCGTACCCGCCCTATCTGGCGGGGATGCCGGACGACGCCGCCGTGCTGCTGGCGCGGACGCTGCACGAGCGGGACGAGCATCCCGGCGGCGCCAACGGCGTCCTCCCGGCGACCCGTGTCTTCGCGCAGGAGAGTGCTCGGCTCTGGGGCGGCGAGGTGGTGGTGTCGATGCAGGTGCGGGCGTGGGAGCTGGGTGTGCTGCGGCCGCCGGTCGGCGTACCGGGTGCGGCGCGACTGGCTACCCGCGCCGACCTGGGCCTGTGCATGGCGTGGTACGACGCGTTCCCGGAGGCGGCCCGTGCGCAGGCCGGCAACACCGCGCTGGCGCCGGCACATCGCACGCCCTCCGAGGAGGAGATGCTGCTCCGGATCGACGGCGGCCGGGTGCTGCTGTGGGAGGTGGAGGGCGAGCCGGTCAGCCTGACCGGGATGGCGCCGCCCGTCTTCGGGGTCGGCCGGATCGCGCCGGTGTACACGCCGCCCGAACATCGCGGTCACGGCTACGCCTCGGCCTGCGTCGCCGAGGGCAGCCGTCGGTTGGCCGAGCTCGGCAGGGTCTGCCTGACCACCGACGTCGACAACCCGGTGAGCAACCGGGTCTACGCCGCGCTCGGCTACGAGCCGCGGGCCGACCTGGGACACCTGCTCCTGAGCGACTCGCCCTAGACTGGACCGGATGTCCGACTTCCCCACCGAGGCCACCGAGGCCCTGCGCGCCGGCCGCCCCGCCGCCACCGTCGACGAGGTCGAGGACGCCCTGCTCTCACGCTGGCCCGAGACCCGCCTGGAGCCGAGCCTGGACCGGATCCGGGCGTTCACCGAGCTCCTCGGCGACCCGCAGCGCGCCTACCAGGTCGTGCACCTCACCGGCACCAACGGCAAGACGTCGACGGCCCGGATGATCGAGACCCTGCTGGGCGCGCTCGACCTGCGCACCGGCCGGTTCACCAGCCCGCACGTCGAGCGGATCAACGAGCGGATCAGCATCGACGGCGAGCCGCTCAGCGACGAGGACTTCGTGGCGGCGTTCAACGACGTGGCGCCGTACACGCTCCTGGTCGACGAGGACCAGCCGCACCCGCTCTCCTTCTTCGAGACGGTGGTCGGGATGGCCTATGCCAAGTTCGCCGAGGCTCCCGTCGACGTGGCGGTGGTCGAGGTCGGCATGGGCGGGTCCTGGGACGCCACCAACGTCGCCGACGGCAACGTCGCCGTGGTGACCCCGATCGGGCTCGACCACGCCCAGTATCTCGGCGACACCATCGGCGCCATCGCCGGTGAGAAGGCCGGCATCATCAAGCCGGGCGCGGTCGTCGTCTTGGCCAAGCAGCCGGACGAGGCGCGCGAGGTGCTGCTCGCCCGTGCCGCCGAGGTCGGCGCGACGGTGGTGGAGGAGGGCACCGACTTCGGCGTCCTCGCGCGCACGCCGGCGGTTGGCGGCCAGGTCGTCAGTCTGCGGGGCCTGCGCGGGCGGTACGACGAGGTCTTCCTGCCGCTCTATGGCGCCCACCAGGCGCAGAACGCCGCGCTCGCGCTGGCGGCGGTCGAGGCGCTGCTGGCCGGCCCGGCCGACCCGGCCGACGCCCGCGGCGCGGCCGGTCAGGCCCAGCCGCTGGGCGCCGAGCTGATCGGCAACGCGTTCGGCCGGGTCAGCTCGCCGGGCCGGCTGGAGATCGTGCGCAGCAGCCCGACGATCCTGCTGGACGCGGCGCACAACCCGCACGGGGCGCAGGCCACCGCGGCGGCGCTGGAGGACAGCTTCGGCTTCGAGCAGGTCATCGGTGTGGTCGGCGTGATGGCCGACAAGGACGCCGAGGGACTGCTGGCCGCGTTCGAGCCGCACCTCGAGCACCTGGTGGTCACCCAGAACAGCACCGAGCGCGCCATGCCGGCGACCCGGCTGGGCGCGCTGGCGGTGGAGATCTTCGGCGAGGAGCGGGTTTCCGTCGTACCCCGCCTGGCCGACGCCATCGACGCCGCGGCGGCGCTGGCGGAGACCGGTGACAGCTCGATCAGCGGGGGAGCGGTGCTCGTCACCGGCTCCGTGGTCACCGTGGGTGAGGCGCGCACCCTGCTGCGCCGGAAGGGGGCACGATGAGCGAGACCCAGCTCACCGACGACCGGGACAAGTCGCCGCGCCGGGGCATGGCCGCGGCGATCCTCTTCCTGCAGGCCATCGTGCTCGGCCTGACCACGCCGGTGATGATCGCGGTCGAGAACGTCTCCTGGCAGGCGGCGGTGCCGGTCGGCTGCGGGCTGTGCCTGGTCTGCCTGATGCTCTCCGGCCTGCTCCGCCACCGGTGGGCCTACACCGCCGGCTGGCTGGCCCAGATCGTCTCGATCGTGCTCGGCATCGTGGTCCACATGATGTTCGTGCTGGGCGCGATCTTCCTGGTGCTGTGGTGGGGAGCGATGGCGCTCTCGGCCAAGATCGAGCGGGAGAAGGCCGCGGCGTACGCCGAGTACGACCGGCTCACGCCCGAGGAGCAGGCCGAGCGGGATCGCGCGGTGCAGGCGCATCGCCCGCCAGCGCGCGAGTGACCGCGGTCAGCGCCCTGTCCAGCTCTTCGTCGGTGACGCCGCCGAAGCCGACCACCAGCCCGGTCAGCCCGCTGCTGCGGCTGTAGGTGCTGAGCAGGTTGAGCCGGAACCCGGCCGCCAGCGCGGCGTCGCGGGCGGCGACCGCCCGCTCCTGCGGCATCAGCCAGGTGGAGTACATGCCCGCCAGCGGGCCGGCCAGCTCGGCGTACGGCGACAGCGCGGCGGCCACCCTCGGGGCCCGCTCGGCGTAGGTGCGCCGAGCCGCTCGCACCACCTTGTCGACCCACCCGTCGCGCAGCAGCGTCAGCAGCGCACGCTGGGCCGGCCACGACGCGCCGTCGTGGGTCACGGTGCGGCGCTCGGTGAGCGGGCCGAGCAGCGCCGGCGGCACGACCATCCAGCCCAGCCGCAGTGCGGGTGCGACGGTCTTGGCGGCGGTGCCGACGTAGGCGACCCGCTCCCGGTCCAGGCTGGCCAGTGCCGGCACCGGTGCCACGTCGTAGCGGAACTCCGAGTCGTAGTCGTCCTCGATGACGACCGCGTCTGCGGCGCGGGCCGCCGCCAGCAGTTCCAGCCGCTCCGCGGCCGGCATCACCCGGCCGAGTGGATGCTGGTGGGCGGGAGTGACGTAGGCGGCAGCGAGCCCGGCCAGCGAGGTGATCGGCCGGGCCGCGGGAAGGTCCACGACCTCGCGGCCCGCGTCGTGCGCGGTCATCACGGCCGAGCGGTAGCCCGGATCCTCGATCCCGATCGGCCCCGGCGGCACCACCCGGAGCAGCTGTCGCAGCGCGTCGCCGGTGCCCGCGGTCACCACGATCTCCTCCGGGTCGACGGTGACGCCGCGGGTGCGACCGAGCCGGTCGGCGAGCGCCTCGCGCAGCTCACGCAGCCCCCGAGGGTCGTCGTAGCCGCGCGGGGGAGTGGCGGCGGAGACCTCGCGCCAGGCGCGCCGCCAGCCGGCGGTCTGGCGCGGGTCGATCCACGGCGTGCCGGTGTCGAGGCTGACCAGCGGCCGCCGGGCGGCCGGGCGCACGGCGGCCGGAGCCGGGCCGGTGGCCAGTCCGCCGGAGGCGACGTAGGTGCCGTCGCCGCGCCGGGTCTCGAGCCACCCCTCGGCGAGGAGTTGTTCGTAGCCCTGCTCGGTCACCGCCCGGGAGACGCCGAGGTCGGCGGCGAGCGCGCGGCTGGACGGCAGCCGGTCGCCGCGGGTGAGCGTGCCGGCGACGACCAGTGCACGCACCTGGGCGGCCAGCTGGGCCGGCAGCGGGGCCGGGTCGGAGCGGTCGAGCCGAAGCGGCAGCGTCGCCATCGAGTGTCCTGTTGGAATCGGCGCGGATTGGCCCGTGTGTGCAGGCCACTTGCCATCCAGGATAGCGGCGTGACGTCAGCGCTCTCGCCCACTCCCCGCACCCGGATCAACCGCGGCCGCAACCGCGCGGTCGAGGACCGGCAGCGGTTGCACGCCTTCCTGGCCGACGGGTTGGTCGCGCACCTGGGGGTCGTGCTGGGGACGCATCCGGTGGTGCTGCCGACGGCGTACGGCGTCGACCCGGACGGGCCCGATCGCGGCGGCACGCTCTACCTGCACGGCTCGGTGGCGGCCGGATGGCTGACCCAGGCCCTGGAGCACGATGTCTGCGTGACGGTCACCGAGCTGGACGGCCT
>NZ_DASZUF010000085.1:0-32722 GCF_035547795.1 Nocardioides sp. | reverse complement strand
GGCGCGTCATACTCGACGGACGATGACTGAGACGACCTCCGCCGCACCGCTGTCCGTCGCGATGGTGACCCTCGGGTGCACCCGCAACGAGGTCGACTCCGAGGAGCTGGCCGGGCGGCTGCAGGCGGGCGGCTTCCGGCTGGTCGAGGATCCGGCCGAGGCCGACACCGTGGTGGTCAACACCTGCGGGTTCGTCGAGCAGGCCAAGAAGGACTCCGTCGACACGCTGCTGGAGGCGGCGGATCTCAAGGAGTCGGGCCGGGCCCAGGCCGTGGTGGCGGTGGGCTGCATGGCCGAGCGCTACGGCAAGGAGCTCGCCGACAGCCTTCCCGAGGCCGATGCGGTGCTGGGCTTCGACGACTATCCCGACATCGCGGCCAAGCTGCGCGGCATCCTGGCCGGTGGCCACCACCAGGCGCACACGCCGACGGACCGGCGGCTGCTGCTGCCGATCACGCCGGTGGAGCGGGACGCCTCGAGCATCCCGGTGCCCGGTATCAGCGTCGACGTCAAGGACTTCTCCGCGGTCCGCGCCCGCCTCGACGACGCGCCGTGGGCCCCGCTGAAGCTGGCCAGCGGCTGCGACCGGCGCTGCACGTTCTGCGCCATCCCGAGCTTCCGCGGCTCGTTCGTCTCCCGCCGGCCCAGCGACGTGCTCCACGAGGCCCGGTGGCTGGCACAGCAGGGCGTCAAGGAGCTGTTCTTGGTCAGCGAGAACTCCACGTCGTACGGCAAGGACCTCGGCGACATCCGGCTGCTGGAGTCGCTGCTGCCCGAGTTGGCCGCGGTCGACGGCATCGAGCGGGTGCGGGTCTCCTACCTGCAGCCCGCCGAGACGCGGCCGGGCCTGGTCCAGGCGATCGCCACGACGCCGGGCGTGGCGCCGTACTTCGACCTGAGCTTCCAGCACGCCTCCCACGCAGTGCTGCGCCGGATGCGGCGGTTCGGCGACCCGGAGAGCTTCCTGGACCTCCTGGAGCAGGTACGCCGCCAGGCCCCCGAGGCCGGCGTGCGCTCGAACGTGATCGTCGGCTTCCCCGGGGAGACCGAGCGGGATCTGGAGATCCTGTGCGACTTCCTGACGGCGGCGCGGCTCGACGTGACCGGCGTGTTCGGCTACTCCGACGAGGACGGCACCGAGGCGGCCGGCTTCGCCGACAAGCTGGACGAGGACGAGGTGCTGGCGCGTGCCGCCCACGTCACCTCCCTGGTCGAGGAGCTGACCGCCCAGCGGGCCGAGGAGCGGATCGGCGAGACCGTCGACGTACTCATCGAGGAGACCGACGGCGAAGTCGTCGGTCGGGCGGCCCACCAGGGCCCCGAGGTGGACGGCCAGACCATGCTGGTGGGCGACGTGGCCGGCCGGCGCCCTGGCGACCTCGTGCGCGCCACGGTGGTGGCCAGCGAGGGCGTCGACCTCGTCGCCGAGGTCGGGCCCGCTAGGGTCTAGCCCCGTGACCGAACCCCGGGTGAGCAACTGGAACGTCCCCAACGTCTTGACGACGCTGCGGATCGTGCTGGTGCCGTTCTTCGGCTGGGCACTGCTCGCCGACGGCGGCCACGACGCCAAGCTGAGGCTGCTGGCCTGGGCGATCTTCTTCGTCGCGATGGTCACCGACAAGATCGACGGCGACCTGGCGCGCAAGCACAACCTGATCACCAACTTCGGCAAGATCGCCGACCCGATCGCCGACAAGGCGATCACCGGGATGGCCTTCATCGGCCTCTCCGTGATCGGAGAGGTCTGGTGGTGGGTCACCATCGTGGTGCTGGTGCGCGAGTGGAGCGTCACGTTCGTGCGGCTCGGCGTCGCGTCCAAGGTGGTGCTCGCGGCCGACACGCTGGGCAAGTGGAAGACCTTCATCCAGGGCATCGCGCTCGGTGGGCTGGTGCTGCCGCTGCGTGATCCCGACGCCGCGCACTGGTGGCACACGACCGGCGATGTGCTGCACTGGGCGTTCGAGCTGTGCCTGGCGGTCGCGTTCGTGCTGACTATCTGGTCGGGCGTGCAGTTCTACGCCAGCGTCTGGCGCCAGCGGGCCCGGCTGCGATCTGCCTGAGTCGTTCCTGACGACGAGGCCGTCGACGGCGTAGCGTCGGCGCAGGAGGGCGTTCACGCGACGTTCTCCCGGCAGCGGTCGTCCCGTCCCCGGCGGGCGATTGGGTTGTCGCGTCTCGGGATCGCGTGGGACCCACCGGGCCGAGACGTCCGTCAGCGACTAGTTTCGGGAGCCCACATGTCACGACCCCATCTTCGAGCTGCGCTCGGACTCGCCGTCACGGCGGTCCTGGGTGCGGGCGGCCTCGGCGCGCTCAGTCCGGCCCAGGCCAATACCGCCGGCACCGGCCTGGTGATCAGCGAGGTGTACGGCGCGGGCGGCAACAGCGGTGCCGTCCTCGACCAGGACTTCGTCGAGCTCGCCAACCCGACCGGCGCCGCCATCGCGCTCGGCGGGCTGTCGGTGCAGTACCGCTCGGCGACCGGCACCGCCAACCCCAGCGGCGTGGTGCCGCTGACCGGCACCGTGCCGGCCCACGGCCACTTCCTGCTCGGTCTCGCCAGCGGCAGCACCGGCGCCGCGCTGCCCACGCCGGACCAGGTGGGCACCGGCGTGAACCTCAGCGGCACCACTGGCACGGTCTTCCTGGTGCAGGGGACCAGCGCCCTGACCGCCCCGCCGACCGGCTCCATCGTCGGCGATCCGGCCATCCTCGACCTGGTCGGATTCGGCATCTCCAACACCTACGAGGGCACCGTCGCCCCGGCGCCGAGCGCGACCACCTCCATCGCGCGGGATGCCAGCGAGGCCGACACCGACGTGAACGCTGCCGACTTCACCGCCGACGCGCCGACGCCGGAGAACAGCGGCTCGCCCGGTGGCGGCACGCCGCCGCCCGTCGAGCCGGTGAGCGCCACCATCGCCCAGATCCAGGGCACCGACACCGACACCTCGCCGTACGTCGGGCAGAGCGTGACCACCACCGGCGTGGTGACCGCCGCCTATCCGACCGGGGGCTTCAACGGCTTCTTCCTGCAGACCGGCGGCACCGGCGGCCGGCACGACGCGACCCCGGGTGCCTCGGACGGCGTCTTCGTCTACGGCTCGGCCGCGACCGCGCAGGTGCGGGTCGGCGAGAGCGTGTCGGTGACCGGCCAGGTGCAGGAGTACCAGGGTGAGACCGAGATCTCCACCACCGGTGCCTCGGCGGTGAGCGAGCTCGGCACGCCGCTGGCGCCCGTCGTACCGGAGCGGCTGCGGTGGTCCCAGCTCGACTCCGACACGAAGCGCGAGGCCCACGAGGGCGAGTTGGTGGCGCCGCAGGGCCACTTCACGGTCACCGACAACTACAACACGAACTTCTACGGCGAGATCGAGCTGGCCGCCGGCAAGCGGATGCTGCGTCAGCCCACCGACGTCGGGACGGCCGGCAGCCGGGCGGCCAGTGCGCAGGCGGCGTACAACGCCTCGCACGCGGTCTTCATCGACGACGGCTCGAGCTGGAGCTACACCGCCACCAGCCACTCCAGCGACCCGCTGCCCTGGCTGACGCCGAATACGCCGGTCAGCGACGGTGCCGCGGTGCGCTTCCACCAGCCGGTGGTGCTCGACTTCCGCAACAAGCAGTGGAACCTCCAGCCGCGGACCCAGGTCGTCGGTGACGGCTCCGCGGTGGCCACGTTCTCCGACATGCGCCGGGCCAAGCGGCGGCCTGCCGCGGTGGGCGGGTCGGTGCACCTGGCGACGTTCAACATGGAGAACTTCTTCACCACCACCGGACAGGCGTTCGTGGCCGACAACCCCGGCGCGAGGTGCACCTACTACGACGACCGGGCGGGTACGCCGGTGAGCGACAACGACTGCACCTTCGCCGACGGCTCGCCGGGCCCGCGCGGCGCCGCCACCGACGCGGCGTACCGCAAGCAGCTCGCGAAGGAGGTCGTCGGCATCAACGGCCTCGGCGCCAGCATCGTGTCGCTGGAGGAGGTCGAGAACGCCGTGAAGTTCGGCCAGGACCGCGACGCCACCGTGGCCGCCCTGGTGGACGCGCTGAACGCCGTCGACGGCGCCGGCACCTGGGCCTACGTGCCTTCACCGGCCGCGGCCGACCTGCCGCCGCTGGGGGAGCAGGACGTGATCCGCACGGCGTTCATCTACCGGCCGGCAGCGGTCACGCCGGTGGGTGCCTCGCACGTGCTGGCGGACGACTCGGGGCCGGGCCAGCCGTTCTCGATCGCCCGCGAGCCACTGGCGCAGGGCTTCAAGGCCGCCGGCACGTCGGACCGGGAGGCGTTCCTGGTCGTTGCCAACCACCTCAAGTCCAAGGGCGCGGACGCCGACGCGCTGTTCAACGACTGCCCCGGCGGGGATGCCGAGAACACCGACCCGGCCCTCGATCAGGGCGCCTTCAACTGCACCCGGGTGCACCAGGTCAAGGACATGTGGGCGTGGGCTCAGCAGCAGGCCGGCGCGCTGGGCACCGACAAGGTGTTCCTGGTCGGCGACTTCAACGCCTACGACCACGAGGACCCGATCGAGTACCTGCGCCAGCAGGGCCTGACCGAGCTGGCGGGCCGCTTCGACCCGAGCCACTCGTCGTACTCCTACGACGGGCTGGAGGGCTCGCTGGACCACGTCCTGGCCACGCCCGCCGCGCTGCGGCTGGTCACCGGCGCCACCATCTGGCAGATCGACGCCCAGGAGTCGGTGGCGTTCGCCTACAGCCGGGACAACTACAACATCACCCAGTTGTACGACGGCACCGACCCGTTCGCGACCTCCGACCACGACCCCGAGGTCGTGGGACTGGCGCTGCCGCGACACGGCGGTGAGCACGCGCCCAAGCCCGGCCACGGCTCCGGCCACGGCTCCGGGCGCGGCCCTGGCGGCAACCCCGGCCGCGGGCACCGCTGAGACGAGTCACCCCTTGACCGGCGCCGCCCCCGAGGGGGCGGCGCCGGCCAGGGCGAACGCCGCGTGGATCAGCGCCAGGTGACTGAACGCCTGCGGGAAGTTGCCCACCATCCGGTCCTGGACGGGGTCGTACTCCTCACTCAGCAGGCCGACGTCGTTGGTCAGCCCGACCAGCCTGTCGAAGAGCGCGTTGGCATCGTCCCAGCGGCCGGCGCTGGCATAGGCGGCGACCAGCCAGAACGAACAGGCCAGGAAGGGATGCTCGTCGCCGGTGAGCCCGTCGACGCCGCTCTGGGTGCGATAGCGCAGCACCAATCCGTCGCGCATCAGGTCCTCCTCGACCGCCTTGATCGTGCCGAGGACGCGCGGGTCGTCGCCGGGCAGGAAGCCCATCATCGGGATCATCAGCAGCGCGGCGTCGACCTCCGTGGTCGCGTCGTGCTGCACGAAGGTGTTGCGGGTCTCGTCGTACCCGTCCTTGAGGATCGCCTCGCGGATCTCCTCCCGGATCGTGCGCCACTCCTCGACCGGCCCGTCCAGGCCCTGCTCCTCGACGCCCCGGATGACGCGGTCGAAGGCGACCCACGCCATCAGTCGGGAGTGGGTGAAGTGACGCGCCTGGCCGCGGATCTCCCATAGCCCGTTGTCGGGATCGCGCCAGTGCTTGCCGAGCTCGGTGACCAGGGCGCGCTGGAGCGACCAGGCGTTGGGGTCGGGCTCGGCACCGAGTGCACGGTCGAGGTAGAGCGCGTCCAGTACCTCCCCGAGCAGGTCGTTCTGCAACTGCTCGACGGCGGCGTTCCCGATCCGGACCGGTCGGGAGTTGGCATAGCCGGGCAGGTCGTCGAGGGTGTACTCGCCGAGTCGACGCCGGCCGTCGATGCCGTAGAGCACCTGCAGGTCCTGGGGGTCGCCCGCCACCGTGCGCAGCAGCCACTCCCGCCACAGGGTCGCCTCCTCGGCGTACCCGGCGCGGATCAGACTGGAGATGGTCAGCGCGGCGTCGCGCAGCCAGCAGTAGCGGTAGTCCCAGTTGCGCTCGCCGCCGAAGTCCTCGGGGAGCGAGGTCGTCGGCGCCGCGACGATGCCACCGGTCTCGGCGTCGGTCATCAGCCGCAGCGTCTGCAGCGAGCGGACCACGATGTCGCGGTGCGGCACGTCGGCGGCGCAGCGCTGCGCCCACTCCTCGTCGGCGGCGATGGTCTCCTCCACCCCGGCGCCGAGCGCGCCCAGGTCGCCCAGCGGCCGGTACGACGGCAGCCAGCTGGTGGCGAAGACCAGCTCGTCGCCCTCGGCGACCTCGAAGACGTCACTGTGCCGGTGGTCGCTCGCCTCCGGCAGCCGGGGACCGCGCAGCACCAGCATGTCGGGCCCGGCGACGGCGGTGATGACGCGCTCGCCGGCGACCTCCTCGCGGCGTACCCACGGCAGGATCCGGCCGTAGTCGCAGCGCACCACCCAGGCGTGCGCCACCTGCACCCGACCACGGACACCGCGCAGGATGCGGACCAGGTCGGCCCGGCCATCGCCGGCCGGCATCACGTCGGTGAGCGTGATCTCGCCCTCGGCGGTGGTGAACGTGGTCTCCAGCGCGCTGGAGGCGCCGATGTAGCGGCGACGGACCTGGTAGGAGCCGGTCGGGGCCAGCCGCCAGAACCCGTTCTCCTCGGTGCCCAGCAGGGCCGCGAAGCTGGCGGGCGAGTCGAAGCCGGGCAGACACAGCCAGTCCACCGAGCCGTTGGAGCCGACCAGTGCGGCGGTGCGACGGTCACCGATCAGGGCGTATTCCTTGATGGGGAGGGCCATGAGCTGAGAGTACGGGCCCTACGATCGGGACATGGCCGAGCCGACGCTGCCCACGCGTGTCTATCTGATGCTCCATGCCGGCAAGGACACCCTGGCGACCGCGGAGTCGCTGACGGGAGGGCGGCTGGCGACGATGATCACCGACGTTCCGGGCGTGTCGGCGGTGTATCTGGGCGGCGTGGTCAGCTACGCCACCGAGGTGAAGATCTCCCTGCTGGGCGTGCCGGAGGAGCTGGTCGCCGAGCACGGTGTCGTCTCCGCCGAGTGTGCGGTGGCGATGGCGACCGGAGCCCGCGGGCTGACCGGGGCGTCGTATGCGCTGTCGACGACCGGCGTGGCCGGCCCGGACGAGCAGGAGGGCAAGCCGGTCGGCACCGTGTACGTCGGCATCGCGGGGCCGGGGTTCGCCGACGCGGTAGCGCTCAACCTGGCCGGTGACCGGCCGACGATTCAGGAGAAGGCGTGCATCCGGGCGCTGGAGGAACTGGCCGACCGGCTTTCCACCCCACGGACGGACGTGCGACGGGAATCAGGTTCCCTCGGGTAGCGTTGGCATCCCAGCAGGCAGCGAGCGAACGGAGGTAGGTGGCCATGGTGCTGTTTCGTCGTGTTCTCGGCGACGTGCTCCGCGCGCAGCGCGTCGACAGGGGGATGACCCTGCGTGAGGTGTCCGCCGAGGCCCGCGTGAGCCTGGGCTACATCTCCGAGATCGAGCGCGGCCAGAAGGAGGCATCCTCCGAGCTGCTCGCCTCGCTGTGCACCGCGATGGACGTGAGCCTCGCCACCGTGCTGCGTGAGGTCTCCGACGCGGTCGCCCTCGAGGAGGCCGCGACCATGCCGGTGCCGATCCCGGTGCGGACCACCGGCGACGTGGTCGCCTCCGCCGCCTGACCGTCGAGAGGTCACTTTCGGCGGGTCGAGAGGTCACTTTCGGCGCTGGCAGCTGGGGCACAGGTACGCCGGGCGCTCTCGGCCCGGTGGCCCGACCTGCAGCCGGACCACCGGCGTGCCGCAGCGTCGGCACGGCTGCCGGTGCCGGCCGTAGACCCACAGCCGCCGGCTCATGCTCCACTCCGCCCTCAGCATCTCCCGGGTGCGCTCCAGCAGCCGGGGCAGGTCGGGCACGGCATCGACCGGGGTGAGCGGGTGGACGCCGCTGAGGAAGGCGGTCTCGGCGGCGTAGATGGTGCCGATGCCGGCGAGATTGCGCTGGTCGCGCAGCGCCTCGAACAGCTGCGCCTCGGGATGCTGGCGCAGTCGGCGGACGGCCTCGTCGAGGTCCCAGTCGGGGCCGAGCAGATCGGGACCGAGATGGTCGAGCCGGCCGCGCTCTTGGGCGGTCGGCCACAGCTCGACGGTGCCGAGTGCGAAGCCGATCGCGCCGATGTCGCCGGCGGTGAGGATGACCCGGGCCTGGTGGGCGAGTCTCGGCCAGCGCTCACCGGCCCGACGTATCCGCCAGATGCCCTCCATCTTCAGGTGGGTGTGAAGGGTCAGATCACCGATCCGGGTGAGCAGGTGCTTGCCGCGGGCGGCGGTGGAGTGCACCGGCTGACCGGCCAGATCGACCGTGGCGAGACGCGGGACGCGGAAGTCCGTGCCGGTCAGCACACGGCCCGACAGCGCCCGGTCGAGCAGCCGGGCGGTCCGCAGGACTGCGTCACCCTCGGGCATCGGCCGCGCCCTGGAGGCCGTCGATGCCGCGGCCGCCGTCGTCCGCGCGCAGTCGGAGGCCGCGCGGAGTGGCGACGAACCCCGCCCGCTGCAACGCCTGCCGCAGGGGCGTGTCGCCGGTGCCGAGCAGCGGTGCGCCATCGGCCCGCTCCACGGTGAGCCGGCCGAGCGCACCGCGCCGGACGGCCATGGCCAGCTCTGCGGCCGCCGGGGCGAGCAGGCGCTCTTGGTCGCTCCAGGTGAGCAGCGTGCGCCCGCCGCGCTCGACGTAGAGCGTCAGTGCGCCGTCGACCAGGACCACGAGTGCGCCTGCCTTGCGGCCGGGCTTGTGACCGGTGTCGCCGTCGGCCGAGGTCGGCCAGGGCAGAGCGCCCCCATAGGGATTGGCGGGATCGGTCGCTGCCAGCGCCACGGCGACCGGTGGCGCTCCCTCGGCGAGGGTCGCGAACGTCCGCAGCCGGTCCACCGCTCCCGCCGTCCCGAACTGGGCGGCGCCGAGGCCCTCCACGAAGTAGCCACGACGGCATCTGCCGGAGTCCTCGAAGGCCGAAAGCACCTTGTAGACCGCCGCAAACCCGCCCGGGGTGCGCTCGGCGGCGACGGCGCCTCGGGTCACGACCCCGTGCCGATCCAACAGCCGCTCGGCGGCGGCATGCGCGCGCCTGGTCGGATCGGTGTCGAGGGCGGGCAGCAGGCTCCACCGGCCCGAGGTCGCGGGCGGTCCGGTACGGCTGGGCATCCGGGGGCGCCCGCCCGAGAGGGGGCGGTCGGCGAGACGGGCCCGCGGCGGCGGTCTACGGGAGCGGTGCGCCGGGGTGCCGCTGCGGGTGAGCGCGCGCACCGGTGTCAGCGTGTCGTTGCCGACCCGGCCGGCCCAGACCAGCTCCCACAGGGCAGCGCTGAGTGCGGTGTCGTCGGTGGCGCCGACCGCGTCGGAGAGCTGACGGAAGAACCAGGCGCCACCTGGCGCGAGCGCGTCCAGCAGACGCTGGGCGAGCTCACTGTGCTCGAACGCCTCGGGCATCGGCAGAGTCAGGTCGGCGCTGTCGGCCAGGTGGAGCGAGATCCAGCCGTCGCTGCCGGGCAGGGCGCCGCGGCCGGCCCACAGCACCTCGCCGGAGGCGGTGAGCTCGTCGAGATACGCCGGCTCGTAGTCGGCCACCCTTGCTCCGAGCACCAGCGGCTCGAGTGCGCTGGCCGGCACCGGGCACCCGGCCAGCTGCTCCACGACCGCCAGCACGCCGTCGATGCCGCGCAGCCGCCGGGTGGTGGCGATTCGCTGCCAGGCGGGCAGGAACCGGGCCAGCGCCGTCGGCTCGACCGGCTCCACCTCCTTGCGCAGCCGTGCCAGCGAGCGGCGGCGCAGCGTGCGCAGCACGTCGGCGTCGCACCACTCCGCGCCCGACCCGCCGGGCCGGAACTCGCCGTCGAGCACGCGGCCACGCGCGGCGAGCCGCTGGAGGGCGTGCCGCACGATCGCGGCGCCGACGCCGAGACGGTCGGCGACCTGCTCGACGGTGAAGGGCCCATGAGTGCGGGCGTAGCGGGAGACCAGGTCACCGACCGGATCGTCGACCGGCTCGGCGAAGGTCGCGGGCGTGCCGGGTGGGACCGGGACGCCGAGCCCGTCGCGCAGCCGGCCGACGTCCTCGACGACCGCCCAGCGCGGCTCGCCCGCGATCCGCACCTCCACGACGCGGCGTTGCTCTCGCAGCCGCTCGAGCCAGCGCGCTGCGGGCGCGTCGGCGACGCTGCGCTCGGCGACCTCGCCGAGGCCGAGCGGTCCGACCAGCCGGAGCAGGTCGGCCACCCCCTCGGGGTCGCGGGCGCGGCGCTCCGGCGTCGTCCGCTGCAGCTCGGCCTCGACGTCGGCCAGCACGTCGGGGTCGAGCAGTTCGCGCAGCTCGGCCCTGCCGAGGAGCTCGGCCAGCAGACCCTGGTCGAGGGAGAGCGCGGCGGCCCGACGCTCAGCGATCGGGCTGTCGCCCTCGTACATGAACTGCGCGACATAGCCGAACAGCAGACTGCGCGCGTACGGCGAGGGCTGCGGGGTGGCGACGTCGACCACCTGCACCTCGCGCCGCTCGATCCGGGCGAGCAGGGCGACCAGCGACGGGAGGTCGTAGACATCGCGCAGGCACTCGCGGACGGCCTCGAGCACGATGGGGAAGCTCGGATACTGGGCGGCCACCTGGAGCAGCGCGGCCGAGCGCTGCCGCTGTTGCCATAGGGGCGAGCGGCGGCCGGGGTCGCGCCGGGGGAGCAGCAGCGCCCGGGCGGCGCACTCCCGGAAGCGGGACGCAAACAGTGCCGACCCACCGATCTCGGCGGTGACCACGTCCTCGATCTCGTCCGCTCCGAAGACGATCACCTCACCGCTCGGCGGCTCGGACTCGGTCGCGGTGCCGCCCTCGCCCTGGTAGACGCCGTCGGGGATCCGGATGACGATGCCGTCGTCGGAGGCGACCGCCTGGCCGTCCACGCCGTACCGCTCGCGCAGCCGGGCGTTGATCGCCAGCGCCCAGGGAGCGTGCACGGGGGTGCCGTAGGGCGTGTGCACGACCAGCCGCCAGTCGCCGAGCTCGTCGCGGAAGCGCTCGACCACGATGGAGGTGTCACTGGGCAGCACCCGGGTCGCGTCGAGCTGCTCGTGCAGGTAGCCGACCAGATTGCCGGCGGCCCAGGTGTCCAACCCGCTGGCCCGCACCCGCGCCTCGGCTGCGGCCCGGGGGAGCGCGGCGAGCTCGCGGGTGAAGGCTCCGATCGCGGCGCCGAGCTCTGCCGGGCGGCCCAGCGTGTCCCCCTTCCAGAACGGCAGCCGGCCGGGGATCCCGGGCGCGGGGGAGACCAGCACGCGATCGTGGGTGATGTCCTCGATCCGCCAACTGGTGGCGCCAAGGGCGAAGACGTCCCCGACCCGGGACTCGTAGACCATCTCCTCATCGAGCTCGCCGACTCGTCGGCCGGTGCCCTCGCCGATCAGATAGACGCCGAAGAGGCCGCGGTCGGGGATGGTGCCGCCGCTGGTCACCGCCAACCGTTGGGCGCCGGGTCGGCCGGTGAGCATGCCGGTGACGCGGTCCCACACGATCCGGGGCCTGAGCTCGGCGAACTCGTCGGAGGGATAGCGCCCGGCCAACAGGTCGAGGGTGGCGTCGTAGGCACTGCGCGGCAGCCCGGTGAACGGCGCCGCCCGCCGGACCAGGTCGAAGAGGTCGTCGACCTGCCACGGGTCGATCGCCACCGTGGCGACGATCTGCTGGGCGAGCACGTCGAGCGGGTTGGCCGGAACGCTGAGCGCCTCGATCTGTCCGCCGCGCATCCGGTCGACGGCGACGGCGGTCTGGGCCAGGTCGGCCCGGTGCTTGGGAAAGAGCACTCCGCGGGAGACCTCGCCGACCTGGTGTCCCGCGCGGCCGACTCGCTGCAGCGCGCTGGCCACGCTGGGGGGTGACTCGATCTGGACCACCAGGTCGACCGAGCCCATGTCGATGCCGAGCTCCAGGCTGCTGGTCGCGACCACGGCCGGCAGTCGGCCGCGCTTGAGGTCGTCCTCGATCAGGGCGCGCTGCTCCTTGGAGACCGAGCCGTGGTGTGCCTTGGCGATCACCGGCGCGGCACCGCGAGTCTGGCCGGACTCCGCCATCACCTGGGCAGGTGGACGGAGCCCGGGATCGAGCGTCTCCCCGGCGCGCTCGGCGGCGATCTCGTTGAGCCGGGCGGTCAGCCGCTCGGCGAGCCGCCGGGAGTTGGCGAAGACGATGGTCGAGCGGTGCTGCTCGATCAGGTCGGCGACGCGCTCCTCGACGTGCGGCCAGATCGAGGCGCTGCGCTGGGGGTCGCCGTCGCCCTCGACGTACTCCTCCGGGGCGGTCATGTCCTCCACCGGCACCACCACCCGCAGATCCCACTCCTTCACGGCCGGCGGGGCGACGATCTCGACGGGCGCGGCGCCGCCGAGGAAGCGGGCGACCTCGTCCAGCGGCCGCACCGTCGCGGAGAGCCCGATGCGCTGGGCCGGTCGATCGAGCAGGGCGTCGAGGCGCTCCAGGCTCAGCGCCAGGTGGGCGCCGCGCTTGGTGCCGGCGACGGCATGCACCTCGTCGACGATCACCGTCTCCACGCCGCGCAGCGACTCGCGCGTCTGCCCGGTGAGCATCAGGAAGAGCGACTCGGGCGTGGTGATGAGGATGTCCGGCGGCGTGGTGGCCAGCCGGCGCCGCTCGGCGGCGGTGGTGTCGCCCGACCTCACTCCGACGCGCAGCTCGGGCACCTCGACGCCGAGGCGGGCGGCGGTGTGGCCGATGCCGGCGAGCGGGGCGCGCAGGTTGCGCTCCACGTCGACCGCCAGTGCCTTGAGCGGTGAGACGTAGAGGACCCGGCAGCGACGCTGCCGCTGCGGCGGGGGCGCGGTGAGCAGGCGATCGATCGACCACAGGAACGCGCTCAGCGTCTTGCCCGATCCGGTCGGCGCCACCACCAGCGCGTGCCGGCCGGCGCCGATCGCCGCCCACGCCCCCGCCTGCGCGGGCGTGGGCGCGGCGAAGGCGGCCGCGAACCACTCCCGGGTGGGAGCGCTGAACGGCGCGAGCGCAGCGGACGGATCGGACATGTCGTCCATCCAAGCAGGACGCACCGACAGTTCTGCCGCGCGACCGGGCGGATGTCACAGTGGAGCCATGAGTGAGTCTCTCATCGGCAGGACCTGCCAGGAGCGCGCGTGAGACACACCGAGTTCTGGGCACGACTGGAGCATGCGCTGGGGTCCGGCTACGCGCGCGTGTGGGCGAGCCAGTACGTGATCGCCGACCTCGGCGGGCACACCGCCCAGGCGGCCCTCGACGCGGGAGTGCCGCCCAAGGAGGTCTGGGCCGCGGTGTGGCGCGCCCTCGAGCTGCCCGCCTCGGAGCGATGATCGCCGCGACGGTACGGCGACACGCCGCGCCGCAGGCATTGATCGAACAGGTGTTCGGGCTAGATTGTGTCCACAGGTGACGCTTCGAGCAGGCCCGTCCACAGGTCCGATCCGGAAACTGTCGGTGGCTTCTTCTAGCGTCCAGCCTTGATGACGAGGACACGAGGAAAAGCGACCAAGACGGCGGGCCGGGAGGCCCCGACGGGAAGGACCATCATGGCTGGTGGAGACCGCGAGAAGGCGCTCGAGGTAGCGCTGGCAGGCATCGAGAAGCAGTTCGGCAAGGGCTCGGTCATGCGACTGGGCGACGACTCCCGTGCGCCGCTGGAGGTGATCCCGACCGGGTCGGTGGCGCTCGACATCGCGCTCGGCCTCGGGGGCCTCCCGCGTGGTCGCGTGGTCGAGATCTACGGTCCGGAGTCCTCCGGTAAGACCACCGTCGCGCTGCACGCTGTGGCCAACGCCCAGAAGGGCGGCGGCATCGTGGCGTTCATCGACGCCGAGCATGCCCTCGACCCGGAGTATGCGAAGAACCTCGGTGTCGACACCGACGCCCTGCTCGTCAGCCAGCCCGATTCGGGCGAGCAGGCGTTGGAGATCGCCGACATGCTGATCCGCTCCGGTGCGCTCGACCTGATCGTCATCGACTCCGTGGCCGCGCTGGTGCCCCGCGCCGAGATCGAGGGCGAGATGGGCGACAGCCACGTCGGCCTCCAGGCGCGCCTGATGAGCCAGGCGCTGCGCAAGATGACCGGCGCGCTCAACAACTCCAAGACCACCGCCATCTTCATCAACCAGCTGCGCGAGAAGATCGGCGTCATGTTCGGCTCACCGGAGACCACCACCGGTGGCCGCGCGCTGAAGTTCTACGCCTCGGTCCGTCTCGACGTGCGCCGCATCGAGACGCTCAAGGACGGCTCCGACATGGTCGGCAACCGCACCCGCGTCAAGGTCGTCAAGAACAAGGTGGCTCCGCCGTTCAAGCAGGCCGAGTTCGACATCATGTACGGCAAGGGCATCAGCCGCGAGGGCGGTCTGATCGATGTCGGCGTCGAGGCCGGCCTGATCCGCAAAGCCGGTGCGTGGTTCACCTACGAGGGTGACCAGCTCGGCCAGGGCAAGGAGAACGCCCGCAACTTCCTCAAGGACAACCCCGACCTCGCCAACGAGATCGAGAAGAAGATCTTGGAGAAGCTGGGCGTGGGGGCGACCGTCGACCAGGCGCCGCTGGCAGAGCCGATCGGTGTCGACGAGTTCTGAGTCTCGACAGGCTCGACGACCGATGGGTGAGGCGTGGCCGTCCAACCCGCCGGACTGGCTCGGCGATGTCTCGGTCGGGGTGGAGGCGTGGACCCGGCGCGCCACCCCGACCGGAGACCGAGGCACGGGCCCGGCGAAGGACCGAGCGAGGGGCTCCGTGGAGGAACCCGTCGACGAGGTCCTCCGCGGTCCCGAGGCCGACCCGGAGTCGGTGGCGCGCAAGATCCTGCTCGACCAGCTGACCGGCCAGGCCCGTAGCCGTCAGGAGCTCGCCGACAAGCTCGCCAAGAAGTTGGTGCCGGCCGAGATCGCCACCCGGTTGCTCGACCGGTTCGAGGAGGTCGGGTTGATCGATGACGCCGCCTTCGCGCGGCTGTGGGTCGAGAGCCGGCAGTCTGGCAAGGGGCTGGCCAGGAGGGCACTGGCCCAGGAGCTTCGCCGCAAGGGGATCGCCGACGAGGTGGCCCGCGAGGCACTCGACGAGGTCGACCCAGCCGACGAGGAGGCGACCGCCCGGGTCCTGGTCGCCAAGCGGCTGCGGTCGATGGCCCGGCTCGACGACCAGACCAGGACCCGCCGGCTGGTCGGGATGCTCGCGCGCAAGGGCTACCCGCCTGGCCTGGCGATGGCGGTGGTCCGCGACGCGGTGCGCGCCGCCGGCTCGGGCGACGGTGACGGCGACGGCGACGGCGAGTGCGACGCCATCGACGAACTCGGGATGCCAGAATCGCATCCGTGAGCGAGCAGCGAAGCGAGACCAGACTGGCCCGCGCCCTGCGGCTCGAGCCGGGCGCGGTTCGCCTCGCCGCCTACGCCACCGACAGCACGCCCGCGATCAAGGGTGGCCGCGAGGAGGGCCAGAAGCGCCTGGCCGACCTCGGTCCAGGCCTGCTGGATCTTCAGTCCAAGCTGTTCGCCCAGGGCCGCGCCGGCGACCGGCGTCGGCTGCTGCTGGTGCTGCAGGGCATGGACACCTCCGGTAAGGGCGGCGTGCTGGTCCACACCGTCGGCCTGATGGACCCCCAGGGATTGAAGATCACTTCCTTCAAGGCGCCCACCGAGGAGGAGCGTCAGCATGACTTCCTGTGGCGCATCGAGAAGGTCGTTCCCGGTGCCGGCTACGTCGGGGTCTTCGACCGTTCCCACTACGAGGACGTGCTGATCGGCCGAGTGCGCCAGCTCGCGCCGGCGGAGGAGATCGAGCGGCGCTACGGCGCGATCAACGCGTTCGAGAAGCGGCTGGCCGACGACGGCACCGTCATCCTCAAGTGCATGCTGCACATCTCGCCGCAGGAGCAGAAGCGGCGGCTGCTGGCCCGCCTCGAGGACCCCACGAAGTACTGGAAGTACAACCCCGGCGACGTCGACGAGCGCCAGCTGTGGTCCCAGTACGCCGAGGCCTACGAGATCGCGCTGGAGCGGACCGACACCGAGCACGCGCCGTGGTTCGTCGTGCCGAGCGACAAGAAGTGGTATCGCAACCTCGCCATCGCCAAACTGCTGCACGAGGCGCTCGAGGAGATGGACCTGGACTGGCCGGAAGCCGACTTCGACATCGAGGCGGAGAAGAGGCGGCTGGCCGCTGACACCATCGGCGCGTCGGACGGGCAGGACTCGTGACCCTGCCGCGTGTGGCGGTGACCCGCTACGTCACCCCGCTGCGGGAGGGCGGCAGCCTGCCCGGCATCGTGGAGGCGGACGACCTCGGCACCTACGTGTGCAAGTTCCGCGGCGCCGGCCAGGGTCTGCGCGTCCTGGTCGCCGAGGTGATCGTCGCCGGCCTGGCCCGCGCGCTGGACATCCCGACGCCCGACCAGGTCGTGCTCGACCTCGACGCCGAGATCGCGCGCTACGAGGCCGACGAAGAGGTCCAGGACCTGATCAACGCCAGCAGCGGGCTCAACCTGGGCATCGACTTCCTGCCGGGCGCGTTCGGCTACGACGCGGCCTGCCAGCCCGATCCCGATCTCGCCGGCCGCATCCTGTGGCTCGATGCCCTGACAGCCAACGTCGACCGCAGCTGGCGCAACCCGAACCTGCTGGTGTGGGGCGGCACGCTGCAGGCGATCGACCACGGCGCCTCGCTCTACTTCCACCACTCCTGGCCCGGCGGTGCCGGCAGCCCCGAGCGGTTCGCCATCCAGCCCTACGACACTGGCGAGCACGTCCTGAAGGAGTACGCCGCGCAGGCGGCCGCCGAGTCCGCCGAGCTGCGCAAGCGACTCGACGACGTCGCTCTCGCCCGGGTGCTCGGCGACGTACCGGAGGAGTGGCTCGAGCCCGTGCCCGGTGCGGAGGAGCCGGCCGCGGTCCGCGACCGCTATGCCACCTTCCTGCGTGCCCGCCTCGACGGCGACCGACCCTGGGAGCCGACGGCATGAGCCCGTACCAGTACGTCGCGCTGCGCTGTGTCCCCCATGTGGAGCGCGAGGAGTTCCTCAACGTCGGGGTGGTGCTCTACTGCCCCGAGTACGAGTTCCTGGCCTCGGCGACCCGCGTGGACGAGGCGCGGCTGCGCGCGTTCGCCCCGGACCTCGACCTCGACGCGGTCAAATCCGCGCTGGCCGCGATCGACCTGGTCTGCCGTGGCGAGGCCCAGGGCAGCGCGGGCGTGCGTGCGACCGCGTACGGCGTCCGCGTGCTGAACGACACCCAGAGCAGCCGGTTCGGCTTCCTGAAGGCGCCGCGCAGCACCGTGATCCAGCCCGGGCCGGTGCACGGCGGCGTCACCGCCGACCCGGCCGCGGAGCTGGCCCGGCTGCTGGGCCGGCTGGTGCCCTAGACGGGAACGAGCTCGACGGCGCCGACGGCGTACCGAGCCAGCACGGTCCGCGCCACCTCCGGATGCGCGCCCAGCGGTTCGGAGACGGCGACCGCGCCGGCCTCGTAGGCCAGTTCGGCGGCGCGGTCGGGCAGGAAGCCCGGTGCCAGGAACAGCGACGCCACCGCGATGTGCCGGCGGCCCTCGGCGCGGAAGGCCCGCACCGCCTCGCCGGTGGCCGGCGGTGCGGCCGAGGCGTAGGCGGCCATCACCGGCAGCTTGTGGTGGGCGCCCCAGATCCGCGCCAGCCGAGCGACGGCCTGGTTCGCGAGCGGGTCGGAGGAGCCGGCGCCGGCGAGCACCAGCGCGTCCAGTTCGCGCACCCGGCGCTCCCGCAGCGCGGTGCGCAGCCGTTCGTCGAGCACCTCCAGGAAGCGCGCCTCGAGCCCGAGCACGGCCGTGGCGCGCACCTGCACGTCGGGATGCGCCGCATCGACCGACGCGATCGCGGAGGGAACGTCGACCTTGGCGTGGTAGGCCTCGGTCAGCAGCAGCGGTACGACGACGATCTCGTCGTACCCCGCCTTGACCAGCCGGTCGATGACCGTCGGGAACGACGGCTTGGACAGGTCGAGGAACGCGGCCTCGACGCGCAGGTCGGGCCGCTGGGCGCGGACCTCGCCGACCAGCGCCTTGATCGTGGCGGCCGACCGCGGATCGCGGCTTCCGTGGGCCAGGGCCACCAGGGCAGGAGCAGCCATCGTCAGCGCTCTCCCTTCTTTGACACGACAGTCGTTGACACGACGGATGGAACGGGGATGGTCGGGCTCACGTGTGGATCCCGCACTCGGTCTTGGTGGTGCCGGCCCAGCGGCCGCTGCGCGGGTCCTCGCCGGGAGCGACCCGGCGGGTGCACGGAGCGCAGCCGATCGACGGGTAGCCGTCGTAGACCAGCGGGTTGACCAGGATGCCGAACTCGGCGATGTAGCGCTCCACCTGCTCGTCCGACCAGCGGGCGATGGGGGAGACCTTCACCTTCTGCTTCTTGGCGTCCCAACCGATCACCGGCGCGATCACCCGGTTGTGCGTCTCGGCGCGACGCAGCCCGGTCGCCCAGGCGTCGTACCCGCTCAGCGCCTCGGCCAGCGGCTCCACCTTGCGTAGCCGGCAGCACAGGTCGGGGTCGCGGGCGAAGAGGTCCTTGCCGTATTCGGCGTCCTGTTCGGCGACGGTCTGCGCGGGCGTGATCGTGATCAGGTTGACGGGCAGCGTGGCCGCCACCGCGTCGCGGGTCCCGATCGTCTCGACGAAGTGATAGCCGGTGTCGAGGAAGACCACGTCGATGCCCGGCACGACCTTGGAGGCCAGATGCGCCAGCACGGCGTCGCCCATCGACGAGGTCACGCAGAAGCGCTCGCCGAAGGTCGCGGCCGCCCACTCCACGATCGTCTCGGCGGGAGCGAGCTCGAGCTCGGCACCCCAGTGCGACACGATCTCGCGCAGCTCCTCGGGCGTCCTGCCCTCGGTGTGCACGCCACGGTTGGCACGCGCCGCCGCGGTCGAGACGCTCATGACACCGCCACGACCTCTCGCTCCCCGCGCAGCAGTTCCTCGTCGGCACGTGCCGCCCAGGACGCGAACGACTCGCCCTCGGTCCGGTGGGCCAGGTAGTTGCGCACCACCACGGTGATGTAGTCGTCCAGGCCGGCGCTGGTCACCTTGTGGGCACGCAGCTTGCGGCCGAGCGCCGCGGTCAGCCCGATGCCGCCGCCCAGGTGCACCTGGAAGCCCTCCACCTGGTCGCCGTTCTCGTCGAGGACGAGCTGGCCCTTGAGGCCGATGTCGGCGACCTGGATGCGCGCGCAGGAGTTGGGGCAGCCGTTGACGTTGATCGTGATCGGCGTGTCGAGGTCGGGGAAGCGCCGCTCGAGCTCGTCGACCAGCCGGCGGGCGCGCTCCTTGGTCTCGACGATGGCGAGCTTGCAGAACTCGATGCCGGTGCAGGCGATCGTGGAGCGCCGCCAGTTGGAGGGCCGCGCGGAGAGACCGATGATCTCGAGGTCGTCGAGGAGCTCGTCGACGCGGTCCCCGTCGACGCCGAGGATGACCAGCTTCTGGTACGCCGTCAGCCGCACGCCGTCGACCTGGTGCTTCTCCACCAGGTCGCCGAGCCGGGTCAACAGCGTCCCGCTGACGCGGCCGACCGTGGCGCTGGCGCCGACGTAGAAGCGGCCGTCCTTCTGCTCGTGGACGCCGATGTGGTCGCCGTTGTGCACCGCCCGCTCGGGGGAGGCGCAGTCGGGCAGCCTGCGGTGCAGGTACTCGTTCTCCAGCACCTCGCGGAACTTCTCGATGCCCCAGTCCTGGACCAGGAACTTCAGCCGGGCGCGCGAGCGCAGCCGGCGGTAGCCGTAGTCCCGGAAGATCGAGATGACGCCCTCCCAGACGTCCGCGACCTCGTCGAGCGCGATCCAGACCCCCATCCGCGCCGCCAGGAACGGGTTGGTGGACAGCGCGCCGCCGACCCACAGGTCGAAGCCGGGGCCGAGCTCGGGATGCACCACGCCGACGAAGGAGACGTCGTTGATCTCGGGCGCGGCATCGAGCGAGGGGTGGCCGGAGACGGAGGTCTTGAACTTCCGCGGCAGGTTCGCGTACGCCGGGTTGCCGGTCCGGCGACGGGTGATCTCCTGCAGCGCCGGGGTGCCGTCGATGATCTCGTCCTTGGCGACGCCGGCGACCGGCGAGCCGAGGAAGCCGCGCGGGGAGTCGCCGCAGGCCTCCTCGGTGCTCAGCCCTACCCGGGCGAGCCGCTCCCAGATCTCGGGCACGTCGACGATGTCGATCCAGTGGTACTGGATGTTGCTCCGGTCGGTGATGTCGGCGGTGTCGCGGGCGAAATCGGTGGAGATACCGCCGAGCGTGCGCAGCTGGTCGGCGCTGAGCAGGGCGCCGTCGCTGCGGACCCGCATCATGAAGTAGCGGTCGTCGAGCTCGTGCGGCTCCAGCGCGCCGGTCTTGCCGCCGTCCAGGCCGGGGCGGCGCTGGGTGTAGATCCCGAACCAGCGGAACCGGCCGCGCAGGTCGTTCGGGTCGATGGAGTCGAAGCCGCGCTTGGAGTAGATGTTGATGATGCGATCGCGGACGTGCAGCGGATCGTCGTCCTTCTTGAACTGCTCCGCCGCGTTGAGCGGCTCGGTGTAGCCGAGCGCCCACTGACCCTCGCCGCGCTTGGGGCGGGGGATCTCGGTCTGGGTCGGGGACTTCGCCTGGAAGCGCAGGTCGGGCATCGGTGTCAGGGTTCCTTGCGTTCGAAGACGCGCGGTACGGCGAGTTCCACCGAGCAGGTGGGACGGTCCTCGCGTTCGCGCGCCCGGGGTAGTCGGTCGGGCGGCGTGCCGGCGAGCTCGGCTTCGTTGCAGAGCGTCGGCGTCAGCGGGGCCAACAGATCATGCTGCGCATGCGCCCAAAGTCCACGTGGCGACGTACCACGAGGTGGATATGGGTTGCGGCGGAGACCATGTCAAGCAGTCTCACTGCTCGGACGGGCTTGCCACAAGCGCTCATCTCATATGTCGGAACGCATGTCCGCGATATGGTCAAATCAGCACCAGCAGGCGGCACGGTGTGGCTCACGTCACGCGCCGCTGCGCGGCGCGACAACCGGACGGCGATGAGGCGAACACCGGCGGGGTCACTAGGATTCCGGCATGGCCGATCTGTCGTCTCTGACCAGCTCCGCGTACCAGCAGGCTCTCGAGGTCATCGCCTCGGTCGAGCCCCGGATCGCGGAGGCGACTCGGCAGGAGCTGGCCGACCAGCGCGCCTCGCTCAAGCTGATCGCCTCGGAGAACTACGCCTCGCCTGCGGTGCTGATGACGATGGGCACCTGGTTCTCCGACAAGTACGCCGAGGGCACCGTCGGCCACCGCTTCTACGCCGGCTGTCAGAACGTCGACACCGTCGAGTCGCTCGCGGCCGAGCATGCCCGTGAGCTGTTCGGCGCCGAGTACGCCTACGTGCAGCCCCACTCGGGCATCGACGCCAACCTGACGGCCTACTGGGCGATCCTCGCCCACCGCGTCGAGGGCCCGTGGCTGGAGAGCGCCGGCGTGAAGAACATGAACGAGCTCTCCGAGGCCGACTGGGAGCGGCTGCGCGCCGAACTCGGCAACCAGCGCCTGCTCGGGATGAGCCTGGACGCGGGCGGCCACCTCACCCACGGCTTCCGGCCCAACATCTCCGGCAAGATGTTCCACCAGCAGCAGTACGGCACCGACCCGGAGACCGGGCTGCTGGACTACGACGCGCTGGCCGCGAAGGCGCGCGAGTTCAAGCCGCTGATCATCGTGGCGGGCTACTCGGCGTACCCGCGTCGGGTGGACTTCGCCAAGATGCGCGAGATCGCCGACGAGGTCGGCGCCACCCTGATGGTCGACATGGCCCACTTCGCGGGCCTGGTGGCCGGCAAGGTCTTCACCGGCGACGAGGACCCCGTCCCGCACGCCCACGTCGTGACCTCCACCAGCCACAAGTCGCTGCGGGGTCCGCGCGGTGGCTTCATCCTGGCCACCGAGGAGTACGCCCCCAGCGTCGACCGCGGCTGCCCGATGGTGCTGGGCGGCCCGCTCTCGCACGTGATGGCCGCCAAGGCGGTGGCGTTCGCCGAGGCGCGCCAGCCCGCGTTCGCGACGTACGCGCAGAACATCGCCGACAACGCCAAGGCGCTGGCCGAGGGCTTCCTCAAGCGCGGGATCAAGCTGGTCACCGGCGGCACCGACAACCACATCGTGCTGCTCGACGTCTCGCCGCTGGGCATCACCGGGCGCCAGGCCGAGTCGGCGCTGCTCGACTCGGGCGTGGTGACCAACCGCAACTCGGTCCCGGCCGACCCCAACGGCGCCTGGTACACCTCCGGCATCCGGCTCGGCACGCCGGCGCTGACCACCCGCGGCCTGGGCGCCGACGAGTTCGACCGGGTCGCTGAGCTGATCGTCGACGTGCTGAAGAGCACCACGCCCGGCACGACGTCGGCCGGCGCCTCGAGCAAGGCCTCCTACGTCATCGCCGACGGCGTCGCGGAGCGCACCAAGGCCGCTGCCGCGGAGCTGATGGGCAGGTTCCCGCTCTACCCCGGCTTGGATCTCTCGTAACGGCTCAGAGCCGGGCCTTCATCGACTCGAGCACGCCGCGCACGCCCTCGACCCGCCGGTCGCCGACGATGCCGGCGTAGGTGCCGTAGAGCTGCCAGTAGTCGATCGCGAAGAGCACCAGCTGGTGCTTGACGTCCTTGCGCCCGTCCGGGGTGAAGACGACGTCGAGGCGACCGTCGGCGCTGCGCACCCGCCAGGGCGCGAGCGAGTCCTCCGACTCCGGCGCGAGCTCCACGTCGTCCAGCCCCTCGCAGCGGTACGGCGCGGGCAGCCACAGGCACGACTCGCCCGGCGTCCCCGCGACCGCGGGCCGCCGGCAGAAGTTGGCGCCCACGATCCCGTCGGCGTCGACGGTGGCGAACGTGCCCCACAGCCACCGGGTCCGGTAGGGCAGGAACGTCTTGTGCTCGTCGAGGATCGCCAGGTCGCGGGCCGGGTCGAAGGTGTAGGTGTGGTCGCCGACGGTGACGCTGCCGGCGGCCGGGAAGACCGCCTTGTGGGTGTACATCGCCGCCTTGCGGCCCAGCGGCTGGCTGACCGACAGCGGTGCGCCGGCGTGCGCGCCGTCCAGGGTGAGCCGGACGGAGACCGGCAGCTCGGTGGCGGTGCCGGCGATGTCGACCTCGATGGTATGCCGCCCGCCCTCGGGCCCGAAGTCGTAGCCGATCGCGTACCCCTTGGCGTCGACGCTCGGCTGGCTCGGATAGAGCCGCTCGGGCAGGTGGAGGCTGCCCCCGCGCAGGTTGCGGGCGTGTTGGGTCAGCCGGCCGGAGGCGGCGTCGCGGACGTAGAGCTCGGAGCTGGCCAGGTAGTGCGCGTCCTGCAGGATCATCGAGCAGGAGAGCTCCGGGTGCATCAGCGTCCAGCCGATCCACTCCTTGAGTCGCAGCCGGCGGGCTCGGCGGGTGCCGCCGAGGTAGGGCTCGAGCGGGTTGACGAAGATCGGCCGCCGGTCGAACCGGCCGTACTGCCGTCGCCCGAGTGGGGCGAGCTCCTCGGGGGTCTGCACCGGGCTCAGCCCTGGACCGGCGTGGTGCGCTCCACGATCGCCTGGTGGTCGCCCTCGGCGAGCATGCCGTAGGTGCCCCCGGCGCCGAAGGACGCCGCGCCCTCGGCCAGTCGGGACGCGCAGAACACGTCGGCCACCTCCGCCGGGGCGAAGCGGACCAGCAGCGAGCCCTGCAGCACCGTGGCCATCCGGCCGGCCAGCCGCCGGGCCGACGCCTCGAGCGCGTCGGGAGAGCCGATCAGGGTGCCGAGCAGCGCCAGCGTGTCGTCGATGGCGCGGTCGAGTCGGGCGTCGGCGCCGCGCGCCAGGCCCACCTCGCCGAGGTAGGCGTCGAGGGCCTCGGGCTCACGCGAGAGCGCCCGCAGTACGTCGAGGGCGTTGACGTTGCCCGATCCCTCCCAGACCGAGTTGAGCGGCGCCTCGCGGTAGATCAGCGGCAGGCCGGACTCCTCGACGTACCCGTTGCCGCCCAGGCACTCCAAGGCTTCGGCCACCAGGCCGGGCGTGCGCTTGCAGACCCAGAACTTCGCCAGCGGCAGCGCCAGCCGGCGCAGCGGGTCCTCCCCGGCGTCGACCGCCGCGGCCAGGCGCAGCGCCAGCGCGGTCGCGGCCTCGGACTCGACCGCCAGGTCGGCGATGACGTTCTGCATGAGTGGCTTGTCGGCCAGCAGGCCGCCGAACGCCGAGCGGTGCGCCACGTGCCAGGACGCCTCCGCGACCGCATGCCGCATCAGCGCGGCCGAGCCGAGCACGCAGTCGAGCCGGGTGGCGGCGACCATCTCGATGATGGTGCGCACGCCCCGGCCCTCCTCGCCGAGACGGCGCACCAGCGTGCCGTCGAACTCCAGCTCCGAGGAGGCGTTGGAGCGGTTGCCGAGCTTGTCCTTGAGCCGGACCACGTCGAGCCGATTGCGCGAGCCGTCGGGCAGCACCCGCGGCATCACGAAGCAGGTCAGCCCGCCCGGTGCCTGGGCCAGGACCAGGAAGACGTCGTTCATCGGGGCGGAGGTGAACCACTTGTGGCCGTGCAGGGTGTACTCGCCCTGGACGCCGGTCGGACGGGCCACCGTGACGTTCGCGCGTACGTCGGAACCGCCCTGCTTCTCCGTCATGCCCATCCCGGCCAGGGCGCCGAGCTTGGCCGACGCCGGCCGCAGGCCGGGGTCGTAGCGCAGCGAGGCCAGCAGCGGCGTCCACTCCGCGCTGAGCTCGGCGCTGGCGCGCAGCGCGGGGACGGCGGCGTACGTCATGGAGATGGGGCAGCCGTGGCCGGGCTCGGTCTGCGACCACGCCATGAACCCGGCGGCTCGGCGCAGGTGCGCGTGCGGCTCGCCGGACTCCCACGGCGCGGCGGCCAGGCCGTGGCCCACCGCGCGCTCCATCAGCCAGTGCCACGACGGGTGGAACCGCACCTCGTCGACCCGGTTGCCGTAGCGGTCGTAATTGACCAGCTCGGGGTGGAACTCGTTGGCGAGCGCGCCGTGCTCGCGGGCGTCGGCGGTCCCGGCCTCGGCGCCGAGCGCGACCAGCGAGTCCAGGACCTCGGGGGAGCCATGCCGCAGCACGGCCTCGGTCAGCGCCAGGTCCGAGGTGACGACGTTGTGTCCGACCAGTGGCGGAGCCTGGTTGCTGACGGTGCGGATCTCGCGGCGCGACTCGGTGGCGGGTGACGTCATGCTCCGAGGGTAGGCGATCGGGAGAGCGACGGCGCGCCGCTCGAGGGCGTCGGCCGCGAGCGGTGTCAGCCGCGCGAAGCGCGGCCAGGACCCCGCAGGCTAGATTTCCCTCCGTGTCGGACGAGAGCGCGCAGCCGGTAGCCAGGCCCCGCGGTGGAGTGGCGCTGCCCGAGCGGCTGCGATCGCCGTGGTGGGAGCTGACCCGCCGCCTGCTGCTGGCCTTCGCGATCCTGGCGGTGACGGTGCTGCTGGTCTGGTTCGACCGCAACGGCTACCACGACAGCAACGACGCCAGCGGCAAGCTCTCGCTGGTCGACGCGTTCTACTACACCACCGTCACGCTCTCGACGACGGGCTACGGCGACATTGCGCCGGTCGCAGCCCACTCGCGGCTGCTCAACGCCATCGTCGTCACTCCGATGCGCATCGCCTTCCTGGCGCTGTTGATCGGCACCACCCTGGAGGTCCTGGCCAGTCGGAGCCGGGAGATCTTCCGCATATCCCGCTGGAGGAAGCACATGGGCCACCACGTCGTCATCGTCGGCTACGGCACCAAGGGCCGCAGCGCCGTCGAGACGCTGGTCAACAACGGCCAGGACCGCGAGCGGATCGTGGTGGTGGACCCGTCCGCCTCCGCGCTGCAGGACGCGCACGCGGACGGCCTGGCCGTGATCACTGGGGACGCCACCCGCCGCGACGTGCTGCAGCGCGCCGGGGTCGACAGCGCCGACCAGGTCATCATCACCACCGATCGCGACGACTCGAACGTGCTGGCCACCCTCACGGTGCGCCAGCTCAACCCGTCGGCGTACATCGTCGCGGCGGCGCGCGAGCAGGAGAACGCGCCGCTGATGAAGCAGTCCGGCGCGAACTCGGTGATCACCAGCTCCGACGCGGTGGGCCGGCTGCTCGGGCTCTCGTCGCTGAGCCCGACCCTGGGCGCGGTGATGGAGGACCTGCTGACGTACGGCGAGGGTCTTGAGGTCGCCGAGCGCCCGCTGCTGGTCAACGAGGTCGGCAAGCAGCCGCAGCGTCTGCCGGACCAGGTGATCGCGGTGGTGCGCGACGAGAAGGTGTTCCGCTACTTCGACCCGGTGGTCAGCCAGCTGGCCCGCGGCGACCGGTTGGTCGTCGTACGCCCGGCGAAGGAGCTGCCGTGGGCGCCTCGCCCCGGCACCCACGACGAGGACTTCGCCGAAGAGGGCTGACCCGGCTCAGAAATGAGTCGAACCGCTGGCGTCTCGGGTCACCAGCGGTCCAACACCGCAAAGAGTAGCCGGGCACCCCAAGACTGTCACCCCCGAGTCCGGAAGATGGCCCGAGCGGGGGAGTGGGCATGGCCCGAACGGGCTAGTCGCGAGCCCGGCGCGCGGAGCGCTCCCGTTGGCGGGTGATCCGCTGGCGCCGCAGCCGCCGGATCAGCAACGGGTCGTGGGTGAGCGCTTCGGGGCGGTCGAGCAGCTCGCCGAGCAGGCGGTAGTACTCGGCCGAGGAGAGGTCGAACTGCTCCCGGATCGCGGTCTCCTTGGCGCAGCCGGTGGCCCACCAGGAGCGCTCGAAGGCCAAGATGTCGATCTCGCGGTCGGTCAGCGCCATGGCAGGTAGTCTCGCAGGTCAGCGCAGCGAGTCGAGCACCACCCGCAGGTCCTCGACGGTCGTCTCCGGGTTGACCACCGCGATCCGGGTGCAGACCCGGCCGCGGTGCCGGGTGGGCGTCACGAACGCGGTGCCCTCGTCCAGCAGTTCGCGACTCCAGGCCAGGTAGTCGTCCTTCTCCCAGCCGATCCGCTCGAAGATGAGCACCGTCAGGTCGGGCTCGACCAGCAGCCGCAGGTGGTCGGCCTCGTCGATCATGCGCCGGCCGGCGCGGGCGGTCTCCAGGGTGTGCTCGATCGCCGCCGTGTAGGCGTCGGTGCCGTGCACGGCCAGCGAGAACCAGAACGGCAGCCCCCGCGCGCGCCGGCTGAGCTGGACGGCGAAGTCGCTGGGGTTCCACTCGCCCTCGACGTTGACCGGGTCGAGGTAGCTCGCCTTCTGGGTGTGCGCGGCCCGGGCCAGCACGGGGTCGCGGTAGAGCAGGGCACAGCAGTCGTACGGCGCGAACAGCCACTTGTGCGGGTCGACGATGAGGGAGTCGGCGCGCTCGATCCCGCCGTAGAGGTGCCGGATCGAGGGAGCGGCGAGTCCGGCCGCGCCGTAGGCGCCGTCGACGTGGAGCCACCAGCCGTGCTGCTCGCAGACGTCGGCGATGCCAGCCAGGTCGTCGACGACGCCGAGGTTGGTGGTGCCGGCGGTGGCGACCACCGCGAAGACGGCATCGCGCTGTTCGGGCGTGGCCGATGCGGCCCACGCCGCGACGGCCCCGCCGGTGACCCGGCCGCGCTCGTCGCCGGGCAGCTTGACCACGTCGACGTCCATCACCGTCTCCAGCGAGTGTGTCACCGAGGAGTGGGTCTCCTCGCTGAGCAGCACCGTCCAGCGGACCGGTCGGGTATCGCGGCTGTGCGCCGCGGCGGCGCGGGCCGCCACCAGGGCAGAGAGGTTGCCCGAGGTGCCGCCCTGCACGAACACACCCCCGGACTCCGGCGGCAGACCGGCCAGGTCGGCGACCCAGCGCAGCGCCTGGTTCTCGGCGTACACGGCGCCGGCGCCCTCCAGCCAACTGCCGCCGTAGATGCTGGACGCGCCGATGAGCATGTCGAAGGCGACCGAGGCCTTGGTCGGCGCCGCCGGGATGAACGCCAGGTAGCGCGGGTGGTCGGTGGACAGGCAGGCCCGGGAGAGCACCTCGTCCCACAGTCGTACGGCGGCCTTCGCGCCCAGCCCGGTTGCGGTGACGGTCTCCCCGGCGAGCTCCTGGAGGTCCTCCGGCGTACTCGTGTGGTCGAGGGGGACGGGGTCGCAGAGACGGACGATGCTCAGGTCGGCGAGAGCGCGGGCCAGCTCGACCGACGCGGGGGTGACGGCATGCATGAGCAGAGACTAGGACGGGATGTGATCAGGATCTCCCGCCGGCCGGTGCGATTTAGTTAGTCAGGGTAAAGTAAATTCCTGACACGTGACCGAAGCCCCGTCCTCACGCCAGCGGATCGCCGCCGACCACCCGCACTACAAGTGGGTCGCCCTGTCCAACACGACGCTCGGCATCCTGATCGCCACGATCAACAGCTCGATCGTGATCATCTCGCTGCCGGCGATCTTCAAGGGGATCCACGTCGACCCGCTCGGGGCCGGCAATGTGAGCTACCTGCTGTGGATGATCATGGGCTTCCTGGTCGTCTCCGCGGTGCTGGTGGTGGTGCTGGGCCGGCTCGGGGACATGTACGGCCGGGTGAAGATCTACAACCTCGGCTTCGTGGTCTTCTCGCTCGCCTCCATCTACCTCTCTCTGGACCCGTTCGACGGGGGCGGTGGCGCGATGTGGCTGATCATCGGGCGCATCATCCAGGGCGTCGGCGGGTCGATGCTGTTCGCCAACTCGACGGCGATCCTCACCGACGCGTTCCCGGCCGACCAGCGTGGCATGGCGCTGGGCATCAACAACGTGGCGGCGGTGGCCGGCTCGTTCATCGGCCTGGTCGTCGGCGGCGTGCTCTCCGAGGTCGACTGGCGGCTGGTCTTCTGGGTGTCGGTCCCCATCGGCGTGGTCGGCACCATCTGGTCGTACCTGTCGCTGCACGAGACCGGTGTACGCCGCCAGGGCAGCCTCGACCTGCCCGGCAACATCACGTTCGCGGTGGGGCTGACCGCGATCCTGGTCGCGATCACCTACGGCATCCAGCCCTACGGCGGCCACACCATGGGCTGGACCGACCCGTGGGTGCTGGCCGGGCTGATCGGCGGCGCCGCGCTGCTGGCGCTGTTCTGCTGGATCGAGACCAAGGTCGCCGACCCGATGTTCGCGATGGGGCTGTTCCGGATCCGGCCGTTCTGGGCCGGCAACCTGGCCGGCCTGCTTTCCTCGGTGGCGCGCGGCGGCATGCAGTTCATGCTGATCATCTGGCTGCAGGGCATCTGGCTGCCGCTGCACGGCTACTCCTACGAGTCCACGCCGCTGTGGGCCGGCATCTACATGCTGCCGCTGACGGCCGGCTTCCTGATCGCCGGGCCGCTGTCCGGCGTCCTCTCCGACAGGTTCGGCGCGCGCCTCTTCGCCTCCGGTGGGATGCTGCTGGTCGCGGTCACGTTCGTCGGGTTCCTGGTGATCCCGGTCAACTTCCACTACTGGGTCTTCGCGGTGATCCTGCTGCTCAACGGCCTGGCCTCGGGCCTGTTCGCGGCACCCAACGTCTCGGCGATCATGAACTCCGTGCCGGCCGACCAGCGGGGCGCTGCCTCCGGCATGCGCGGCACGTTCTTCAACTCCGGGTCGTCGCTGTCCATCGGCGTGTTCTTCTCGCTGATGATCGCGGGGCTGGCCGCCAAGCTGCCGACCACGCTGACCAACGGACTGCAGGCGCACGGCGTCGCCGACCAGGCCGCGCAGGCGGCCGGTCAGATGCCGCCGGTGGCGTCGCTGTTCGCGTCGTTCCTGGGCTTCAACCCGATCCAGACGATTCTCGGCCAGTTGCAGGGTGCGGGTCTGCCGCTGGGTCACCCCGACCTGCACACCCTGACGGGCAAGCAGTTCTTCCCGCAGCTGATGTCGGAGCCGTTCCACCACGGCCTGATCGTGGTCTTCGGTGCGGCCGCGGTGATGTGCGTGCTGGCCGCGCTGGCGTCACTGCTGGCCGGTGGCAAGTACGTCCACCAGGACGAGCCGGTGATCGGCGAGACGGCCGCTGGGCTGGCCCTGCCCGAGGAGGAGTGAGTACGACGTCGGCGCTCAGTCGCGGGCGGTGAGGACGAGTGGCCCGTCCTCGGTGATCGCGACGGTGTGCTCCATGTGGGCCCCGCGAGAGCCGTCCTTGCTGCGCAGCGTCCAGCCGTCCTCGTCGGTGTAGATCTCGTCGGTGGTCTGCAGGAACCACGGCTCGATCGCTATCACCAGGCCGGGCTGCAGCTTGAAGCCGCGGCCCGGGCGGCCGTCGTTGGGCACGTGCGGGTCGCCGTGCATGGTCCGGCCGACGCCGTGGCCGCCGAACTGGGTGTTGATGCGGAGCCCGGCGGCCCGGGCGACCTCGGCGATGGCGTGCGAGATGTCGCCGAGTCGGTTGCCCGGCCGGGCTGCGGCGATGCCGGCGTCCAGCGCGCGGGTGGTGGTGTCGATCAGGTCCAGGTCCTCCTGGCGCGGCGTACCGACGACGACCGACAGGGCGGAATCGGAGACCCAGCCGTCGACGCTGGCGGCGAAGTCGACGCTGAGCAGGTCGCCGTCGCGCAGCACGTAGTCGTGGGGGAGCCCGTGCAGCACCGCGTCGTTGACGCTGGTGCACAGCACCTTGCCGAACGGCATCGCCCCGAAGCTGGGGTGGTAGTCGATGTAGCACGACTCCGCGCCGCGGTCCTTGATCATCTGGTGGGCCAGCTCGTCGAGCTCGAGCAGGTTCACGCCGACGTCCGCCTTCTCCCGCAGCGCGAGGAGTACGTCGGCGACGAACCGGCCTGCCGGCCGCATCTGCTCGATCTGGGTCGGGGTGCGCAGCTCGATCACGCAGCCGAGCCTACGGCGTACCTCCGCTGTGAGCAGAACCGCTGTGGGCGGAATCGCTTGGCCGGCGCACCGTCGCCGGCGAGCGTGGAGGCATGACCCAGACACCCCAGCCCGGTGGCCCGCTCGACGAGCAGCTCGCCATCCGGCTCCAGCACCAGCGCATCATCGTCCTCGGCCAAGAGGTCGACGACCCGATCGCCAACCGGATCTGCGCCCAGCTCCTCCTGCTCTCGGCCGAGGACCCGCACCGCGACATCAGCCTCTACATCAACTCGCCGGGCGGCTCGGTGACCGCCGGGATGGCGATCTACGACGTGATGCGGCTGATCCCCAACGACGTCTCCACGCTCGGGATGGGCCTGGCGGCCAGCATGGGGCAGTTCTTGCTGACCGCGGGTGCGCCCGGCAAGCGCTACCTGCTGCCGAGTGCGGAGGTGCTGCTGCACAAGGGCTCGGCCGGCATCGGCGGCAGCGCCGCGGACATCGCCGTACAGGCCGCCCGGCTGGACCGGATGACGCAGCGGATGCTGCAGGTCACCGCCTCGCTGAGCGGCCGGACCGTGGAGGAGGTGGACCGCGACTCGGTCCGCGACAGATGGTTCACCGCCGAGGAGGCCCGCGACTACGGTCTGGTGGACGAGGTCCTCTCCGACGTCGGATCGGTCACGCCCGCCCGGCGTGGCGTCGCCTTCGGGATGGCCGGATGAGCTCCTACCCGATCCCCTCGGTGATCGAGAAGACCCGGCTGGGGGAGCGGGCCGTGGACATCTACAGCCGACTGCTCTCCGACCGGATCGTCTACCTCGGTACGCCGATCGACGACGGCGTGGCCAACGTGGTGATCGCGCAACTGCTCTACCTGGAGGCCGAAGGCGCCGAGTCGGAGATCAACCTCTACCTCAATTCCGCCGGCGGCGACCCCACCGCGATGCTGGGCATCTACGACACGATGCAGTTCATCCGCGCCTCGGTGGCGACCACCTGCGTGGGTCAGGCGGCGGGACCGGCGGCGGTCCTGCTCGCGGCAGGAGCTCCGGGACGCCGTACCGTGCTGCCGCACGCGCGTGTCGTGTTGCAGCAGCCCGGCCAGGGCGGCACCCGCGGCGACGTGCCCGACCTCCAGGTGGCCGCCAAGGAGATCGGGCGGCTGCGCGAGGAGATGGAGGCGATCCTGGCCACGCACACCGGACGGGCGGTCTCGCAGGTGCACAGCGACACCGAGCGCGATCGCGTGCTGCGGGCCCCGGAGGCGGTGTCCTACGGGCTCGCCGACGCGGTGCTCGACAGTCGCAAGCTGGTCACCGTCTAGGCCGCCAGGCAGACCGGGCCGGTGAGCCGCCTGGTCACCCGCAGGGTGAGCTCGTCGAGCCGCAGCCCCAGGGCGCCGGTGACCGCCTCGAGCACCTCGGAGCTGGCCTCCTTGCGGCCGCGCTCGACCTCGGAGAGGTGCTGGGTGCTCACCCCGGCCCGCTGTGCGACGTCGCTCAGTGTGCGCTGCTGCGCCAGTCGCTCGGCACGCAGGACGCCACCGGCGGCCTCCCGCCACAGCGGCTGTCGCTCCTCGGGCTGCTGCGCCGGCCGGGACGGGAACGGAACGAGGTCACCCATGCGGCGATGCTAGGCCGCGCGGGTGGGCTGGGTCGCCGGCGTTCGCGGCGGGCGAACGGCGATCGCCGGGCTGGGCGGGATGGAATGCGCGGCTGGCCGACCGGAGAACCGGCCAGGCGACTCCGGCTAGGAGCGCCCACAGGAGGCGATCGCCGGCCGGTCTCCCGCGCGGCGAGTGGCTCACCAGCCGCGCTCGCGCCACTCGCCCAGGTGCGGCCGCTCCGCGCCGAGGGTGGAGTCGTTGCCGTGGCCGGGGTAGAACCAGGTCTCGTCGGGCAACCGCTGGAAGATGCGCTCCTCGACATCGTCGATGAGCGAGGCGAAGGCGCCCTCGTCACCGAAGGTGTTGCCCAC
>NZ_DASZUF010000084.1:0-15128 GCF_035547795.1 Nocardioides sp. | reverse complement strand
AGCAACGTCTCGATCAGCTCGGCCTTGCAGAAGAAGCAGCGCTGGCCGCCGTTCTCGCGGTAGCCGGCGCGGTCCAGCTCATGCGTCTGCGGCGTCAGCACCTCGACACCGAGGCTCTCGGCGAAGGCCCGCGCAGGGTCGCGCTCGACGAGCGGGAGCGAGTCGGAATAGCCGGTCGCCGCGACCACTCGCTCGGGGCCGAGCGCCCGGACGGCGGCGGCCAGCAGCAGCGCACTGTCCGCACCGCCGGAGAAGGCCACCATCAGGCTGCCTCGCTCCTTGAGGTCGGCCTCGAGGGCCGCCAGCCTCAGCTGCAGGAGATGCTCGGCCAGCCACGCCGGGAACTCCTCGAGCGACTCCAGCACCACATGGGTGCCGGCGGCCTCCAGCTCCTCGCGGCTACAGCCCCCGGTCAGCACGCTCACGCTGGTCACGCCCGCGGCCAGCGCGCCCTCGACGTCGTGCACGTGGTCGCCGACGTACACACTGGCGCCCTCGCGGAGCAGGACATCGGCCTTGCCGACGCCCCACACCTCGCCCTCCAACAGGTCGCTGGCCAGGCCGAGGTGGTCCAGGTGCAGCCGGGCGTTCGCGGTGAACTTGCCGGTCACCACCAGCGCCCGACCCCCGACGTCGCGGACGGCCGCCAGCGCCTCGTGCGCACCGGGCAGCGCCGGGGTGCCGATGACGGCGTGGGCCGGATAGATCTCGCGGAAGCGGTCGACGGCGGCGGGGATCGACTCCGCCGGAAGATACGGCGCCAGCAGGTGGTCCAGTGGCGGCCCGAGCTTGGTCGTCAGTTCCACGACCGGGAGGTCGATCTCCAACTCGGCGCCGAGTGCGACCAGCACGTCGCGGAACCCCGACACGGTGTCGATCAGCGTCATGTCGAGGTCGAAGCCGACCACCAGGGAGGACGGAACCGGAACGCTCGACACGATGGCAGCCTAACGGTGACCAGTCGACGGATAAGGTCCGGTCGTGACCAGTGACAACACGACGCGCTCGGGCCCGGTCAAGGTGCTGCTGGAGACGGTGGTGCTCGTGCTGATCGCCGTCGGCCTGGCCGTGGTGGTCAAGACGTTCTTCGTGCAGGCGTTCTACATCCCTTCGGGGTCGATGGAGCCGGGGCTGAAGGTCAACGACCGCATCCTGGTGGAGAAGCCGTCGTACTGGTTCGGCGGTGGGCCCAGCCGCGGCGACATCGTCGTCTTCAAGGACCCCGGCCACTGGCTCACCGCGGCCGACGACGCGCCGCCCACCGGCGGTCTCTCCTCCGTGCTGGCCAAGATCGGGCTCTATCCGTCGGGTGGTCATCTGGTGAAGCGCGTCATCGGCGTCGCCGGTGACACCGTGTCCTGCTGCGATCACCAGGGCCGGATCAGCGTCAACGGCACGCCGCTGGACGAGACGTCCTACATCGCGCCGCAGAGCGCCTGCGACGGACCGATGGCCGGCTGCAAGGGCTGGAGCGCGACCGTCCCCAAGGGCAGGCTGTTCGTGATGGGCGACAACCGCAGCGAATCGGCCGACAGCTCGTTCCACATGTGTCGCACGGGCGACACGTCCTGCGATCCGAAGAACGCATTCGTGCCCGTCTCCGACGTGGTGGGCAAGGTGGTCGCCTTAGTCTGGCCGGCCGGCCATGCGAAGCTCATCCATCGGCCGGCGGACTTCAAGCACATCGCGGCGCCCTGATCCCGGCGGGCACCTGACGTTGCGCACCGCGACACGCCGATACGGCGTGCGGAAGGTCGGGTGTCAGGACTCGCGGGCCACGCTCATCTCACGGTCGCCGAAGCGCACCCGGTCGCCGGGCAGCAGCGTCGCCGGCTGGCGGGCGGCCAGCGGCTTGGCGACGCCGCCGCGCAGCAGCGTGGAGCCATTGGTCGATCCCCGATCCATCACCACCAGCGAGCCGTCCGGGACCACACTGAACTGGGCGTGCGTCTTGGACAGGGACATGTCGCTGGAGTGCAGCGCGACCACGTGCGCGACCTGCTCGTCGGGACGCGGCTCGGGTCCGCGGCCGACCAGCGCCAGCCCCTCGACGACGAAGCTCTCGCCGGTGTCGAAGGTCACCCGCCAGCGCGGCGGCGCCGCCGTGGGCGCCTGGGCCGCCGGCGGCGACGGGGGTACGACGGGAGCCGGGGTGGGCACCGGAGCCGCGGGCGCGGCCGGGGGCGGCGGGGCCGCCTGGGTCGTCGGCGGCGGAGCGGGCGCCGGGACCGCCGGCGGCGCCGCGACCGGTGTCCCCACCGAGGCCGACGCCGGCTCCGGCTCGGCCGGCATCAGCCGCAGCGCGGTCAGGTTGACCACCCGCTTGGGCGCGGGCTCCTCGACGATCGGCGCCTCGGGCCGGCGGCGTACGTCCACCACGATGGTGCCCGCCACCAGATCGTGCCAGGACCGGCGCAGCCCACTGCCGTCGAGGGTCGCCACCCAGGCCAGGGTGGCGTCGCCGATGCCGAGGGTCGGGTAGCCACCGAGCCCGACCACGAGCTGGCGCACGAACGCCGGCCCCAGCCCGGCAGGCGCGCCGCTGCGGATGCCGACGACCTTGAGGCCGCACAGCGACTTGCCCGGGGTGACGCCGGCCAGGCCGGTCATCAGCACCCCGATCAGCCACACCACCACCGCGACCGCGACGATCGCCGCCACGCCGGCCAGGGTGTGTCCCGGCCGGATCAGGGTCAGATAGGCGACGGCGCCGGCCGCGGCGTACACCACCAGCGAGAACAGCCGGTCGAGCGCCCACGCGTAGAACCGGCGATCCGGGTCGGCCGCCGTCGGTCCCGAGACCGCCGTGCTCACGGCTGGCTGACCCTGATGGTCAGGCCGTCGCCGAGGTCGATGAGGGCGCCCGGCATGAGCTGGACGGGTACGCCGGGGCGCAGCTCCTCCGGGCCGAGACCAGGCTGGACGACGACGGTGCCGTTGGTCGAGCCGAGGTCGGTGACCACCGCGGCGCCATGGTCGACGCCGGACCCCGGGCGCACCTCGACGTGGGTGGAGGAGATCTCCTGGTGCGGGCTCGGCACCGTGACCAGGAGCGGCTGCTCGGCCAGCGAGAACCGTCCCGCTTCCGGAGCGCGGCCGATGATCACCACCCGGTCGACGTCGACGCGCTCGCCGTGGGAGAACTCCAGCTTCGCCACCGGGTACGCCGTCACGGCGGGCGCGGCCGGCTGGCCGGGGATGCCCGGCGGCGGAGTGAGCAGGTCGGGGTCGGGCGCACCGGCGCGGGTCAGGCCGTCGTGGTCGTCCTCGGCCGCGCTGGCCCACGAGGGGGCGGCCGGCGGGGCCGGCGGGACCGGGGGTGCGGGCGGCACCGGGGGCACCGGCGGCAGCCCCACGGCGGGGATCGGCGGAGGCGGCGGGAAGCCGGCGGCGGACGGCGTCGGCGGGGTCCAGGACGGCGGCTGCGCGGCGTGCTCCTCGGCCTGCTCCTCGGGCTCGTCCGGCACCACCGGGATCACCCCGGTCGGCTCGTCGGCCCATGCCTCCGCTGCGGACTCGTCGGCGGCGATGGGGGCGCTGAGCGGGTCGTCGGGGGCCGAGACCCAGGCGGGCACGTCGAGCTCCTCGGACGGCTCGGACGGCTCGGACGGCTCGGACGGCTCGGACGGCTCGGGCACCGCTGCCACCGGCGCAGCGGGCTCCGGCTCGAGCTCCGGCGCTGCGACCGGCTCCGGGAACGGCAGCACTGCGGCGATCGACTCGACCGGGGCCGGCTCGGGCTGGGCCGGCTCGGGCTGGGCCGGGGCCGGCTCGGCGTCGACCGGCGTCAGCGGCGCCGACTTGAAGGACACGGCTGGCGTCTGCTGCGCCAGCTCGGCAGGCGAGACCAGCGCGGCCAACCGGGTCAGGCCTGCGTGCAGTTGCAGCAGCGGGGCGTCGACGTCCTCGAGGACCACCGACGTACCGCTGACGCCCTCCAGCGAGCGCTCCACCCAGGTGGCCGAGGCCGAGCCCTCGACGACCACCTCGCCGGAGTCGGTGGCGAAGGTCGCCTTCGAGGGGCCACGGACCACGATCCGGGTGGTGTCCTCGGTGGCGGAGAGCAGCACGAACCCCGGCAGGGCACGCAGCCCGTCGGAGACCAGGGCGTCGAGTACCTCGTCGAAGCCGGCGCCGTCGTCGACCAAGGCCCACAGCGTGCCTGCGCGGGCCTTCTCCGAGGGCGGCAGAAGCACGGTGGCGTGCTCGCCGACGATGCCGAACCAGGTTCCGGGGCGGTAGGAGATCACGGGAGGACTCCGAGTTTCTGCTCGAGACTCTGCCGTTGGGCGGCAGCGTCGTACGGACTCTCGTCGGCCCATCCCACCACATCCACGACCACGGCCGTCGCGTTGTCGCGTCCCCCGGCCGCCACCGCGGCGTCCACGAGCCGCCGCGCGGTGTCGCGTGCGTCGCCGGACTCGGCCAGGATCGCGGCGATCCGCGCGGCGGTGAGCATCCCGCTGACGCCGTCGGAGCACAGCAGCAGCCGCGCCCCCGGTGGCAGCATCATGTGGAAGAAGTCGGGTACGGCGGCGGCCACCCCGCCCAGCGCCCGGGTGATCACGTGCCGGTCCGGGTGGCGCTCCGCCTCCTCCTCGGTCAGCCGCCCGGCGTCGACCAGCTCCTGGACCAGGCTGTGGTCCACGCTCACCTGGGTGAGCGCGTCCTCGAAGAACCGGTAGATCCGGGAGTCGCCGAGATTCGCCAACAGCCACTGCGGCCCGGCCGGGGCGTCCACGACCAGGGCCACCACCGCCGTGGTGCCGGAGCTGAAGTCGTGGTGGCCACGGGCACGCTGACTGGCGGCGTACTCGGCGATCCGGTCGTCCGCCGCCCGCAGCCCGGTCATGATCGCGTCGATGCCCTCGTCGAGGGTAAAGCGCCGACCGGTGAGACGGCCGAACTCCTGCACCACGATCCCGCTGGCGACGTCGCCGCCGTCGTGTCCGCCCATGCCGTCGGCGACCACGAAGACCGGCGCCTCGGCGAGGTAGGAGTCCTCGTTGACCTCGCGCACCAGCCCGACGTCCGTCGCGGAGCCGTGGTCGACGACGAGGCGCTTCACCCGCGGCCCACTAGCCTGGGTGGGATGGACAGGGGGTATCGCTCGCTCGCCGACCAGGTTCGCTCCTGGCCGGACGACCGGCTCACCCGCTTGCTGCTCGCCCGACCCGATCTCGCCACTCCTGCACCTCTTGACTCGGCCCAGCTCGCCGCGCGCGCAGCGACCCGGTCCTCGCTGGTCCGTGCGCTCGACGGCCTGGACCGGCTCGAGCTCACTGTCCTTGATGCCCTTCTCGCCGCGGGTCAAACCACCGATGTTGAACTCTTGACCATCGTGAACGCCGAGCCCGCCGCGACCCGAGCCGCCCTGAGCCGGCTGCGCGACCTGGCGCTGGCCTGGGACGCCGTCGGCGGC
The DNA here is from genome assembly GCF_035547795.1 of Nocardioides sp. GTDB lineage: Bacteria > Actinomycetota > Actinomycetes > Propionibacteriales > Nocardioidaceae > Nocardioides. Next base: position 9,706 of record NZ_DASZUF010000084.1, on the reverse strand, counting down.
GTGCGTGCGGTGACCGGACTGCGCGAGGTGCTGCCCACCTCCCTGGGCGCCTTCACCGGCCTGCCCGACGTGGACGCGCTGATCGCGCAGGTGTCCCCGGCGGCGCGAGCGATGCTGGAGCACGTCGACGCGGCCGGCGGCGAAGCCTCCCCCGGAGCGGCGCGGCTGACGGTCTCGGTGGCCGACGCGGCCACGCCGGCCGAGGAACTGATCGCGCGGCGGCTGCTGGTCCCGCGCGGCGGCGTGGTCGTCGTACCCGGCGAGGTGGCGGTCGCCCTGCGCGGCGGCCACACCACCGTCGAGCCCGTGACCGGCCCACCGGCGGTGGCGTCCTCTCCGCGCGACCCGGCCCTGGTCGACCGGGCGGCGGCCGGGGCGGCGTTCGAGGCGATCCGCCGGGTGGAGCTGCTGCTCGACGGCTGGGGCGCGACTCCGCCGGCCGCGCTGCGCTCGGGCGGCCTCGGCGTGCGCGACCTGCGTGCCGCCGCGGCCCGGCTGCATGTCGACGAGCCGATCGCGGCGCTGCTCATCGAGGTCGCGGCCGCGGCCGGGCTGTTGACCACCGGCACCGACCACGACGGCAACCTCGCCTGGCTGCCCACCGACGGCTTCGACACCTGGGTGGGGCTGCCGGCCGCGGAGCGCTGGACGGCGCTCGCGCGGGCCTGGTTGGCGATGCCGCGGATGCCCGCCCTGGTCGGCCAGCGCGACACCGCCGGGAAGGTGTGGAACGCGCTCGTGCCCGAGCTCGCCGCGATGACCATGGCCGAGACCCGGCAGATGACGCTGGAGGCGCTCGCCTCGATCCCGGCCGGCGAGGTGCTGGCATCCGGAACCGGCGGAGCGTCGGTGGTCGCCCGGCTGGAGTGGCTGCGGCCGCGCCGGCCCCGCACCCGTGCCGAGCAGGTCGCCTGGACGCTCGCCGAGGCCGGTCGGCTGGGCGTCACCGGGCTGGACGGGCTGGCGTCCTACGTTCGGGTGCTGCTCGCCGGCGACGACCCGGCTCCGGTGCTGGCCGCGCTGCTGCCCACACCGGTGGACCACGTCCTGCTGCAGGCCGACCTCACCGCCGTCGCGCCCGGACCGCTGGAGACGGACCTGGCCCGCCGGCTCGGGCTGGTCGCCGACGTCGAGTCGCGCGGCGGGGCGACCGTCTACCGGTTCACCCCGGCGTCGGTACGGCGCGCGATGGACCTGGGCTGGAGCGCCGTCGAGCTGCACGACTTCGTCGGCTCGGTCTCCCGCACACCGGTGCCCCAGCCGCTGACCTACCTGATCGACGACACCGCACGGACGTTCGGCGTGCTCCGGGTGGGGTACGCCGAGGCGTTCCTGCGCGCCGACGACGAGGCCGCCCTGACCGAACTGCTGCACCATCCCGCCGCCGCGTCGCTGGGGCTGCGGCGGCTGGCACCGACCGTCCTGATCGCGACCACGCCGCTCGACGTGCTCCTTCCCCGGCTGCGCGAGGCAGGCCTGGCCCCGGTCGTGGAGGCGGCCGACGGGTCCCTGCATATCGCCCGGCCCGATGCCCAGCGGGCCCGCACGCCCAAGCGCACCCCATCGGGCCGGGAGGCGGCCCGTGACGCGGCGCGCGCCAGCGCCGTGGTGACCGCCGTACGCGCCGGTGACCGGGCGGCTGCGACCCGACCGGCCACCGCCACGCTCACCCCGAGCGGCTCGCTGGCCGCGCTGCGGGAGGCGATCGACGCCGGCGTCGCGGTCGTCATCGAGTACGTCGACAACCACGGCACTCGCTCCGATCGCGTCGTCGACCCCGTCTCGGTCGACGGCGGCCAGCTGCGAGCCCGCGACCACCGGGCCGGTGAGGTGCGGGTGTTCGCCGTCCACCGGATCACCTCGGTGCGCCCCGTAACATCTGACCAGTGAACGACGGCCCGCTCATCGTCCAATCGGACAAGACCCTGCTCCTCGAGGTCGACCACCCACGGGCCGGCGACGCACGCAAGGCGATCGCGCCGTTCGCGGAGCTGGAGCGCAGCCCCGAGCACGTGCACACCTACCGGCTCACGCCGCTGGGGCTGTGGAACGCACGCGCCGCCGGGCACGACGCCGAGCAGGTGATCGACACCCTGCTGGCCTACTCCCGCTATGCGGTGCCGCACGGGCTGCTGGTCGACATCGCCGAGACGATGGCGCGCTATGGCCGGCTGCGGCTGGAGAAGCACCCGGTCCACGGGCTGGTGCTGGTCAGCACCGACCGGCCGGTGCTGGAGGAGGTGCTGCGCGCCAAGAAGGTCGCCGGCATGCTGGGGGCGCGGCTCGACGACGACACCGTGATCGTGCACGGCTCCGAGCGCGGCAACCTCAAGCAGGCGCTGCTCAAGCTCGGCTGGCCGGCCGAGGACTTCGCCGGGTACGTCGACGGTGAGGCGCACCCGATCGCCCTGGACGAGTCCGAGTGGCGGCTGCGGCCCTATCAGCGCGAAGCGGCCGAGTCGTTCTGGCACGGCGGGTCGGGCGTCGTCGTACTCCCCTGCGGCGCCGGCAAGACGCTGGTCGGCGCGGCCGCGATGGCGCACGCCTCGGCGACCACGCTGATCCTGGTCACCAACACCGTCAGCGCGCGGCAGTGGAAGGACGAGCTGGTGCGCCGCACGTCGCTGACCGAGGACGAGATCGGCGAGTACAGCGGGACGGTGAAGGAGATCCGCCCCGTCACCATCGCGACGTACCAGGTGCTGACCACCAGGCGAAAGGGCGTCTATCCCCACCTGGAATTGCTCGACGCGCGCGACTGGGGCCTGATCGTGTACGACGAGGTGCACCTGCTGCCCGCGCCGATCTTCCGGATGACCGCCGATCTGCAGGCCCGGCGCCGGATCGGGCTGACCGCCACGCTGGTGCGCGAGGACGGCCGCGAGGGCGACGTGTTCTCGCTGATCGGCCCCAAGCGGTACGACGCGCCCTGGAAGGACATCGAGGCACAGGGCTGGATCGCCCCCGCCGACTGCGTCGAGGTACGGGTCACGCTGCCCTCGGCCGATCGGCTGGTCTACGCCACCGCCGAGCCGGAGGAGCGCTACCGGCTGGCATCGTGCGCCCGGGAGAAGGTGGCGGTCGTGGAGCGGCTGGTCGCGGCGCACGCCGGGGCGCCCACCCTGGTGATCGGGCAGTACCTCGAGCAGCTGCACGAGCTCGCCGCCGACCTGGACGCGCCGGTGATCTCCGGCGAGACCCCGGTGCGCGAGCGACAGCGCCTCTTCGAGGCCTTCCGCTCGGGCTCGTTGCGGCTGCTGGTCGTCTCCAAGGTCGCCAACTTCTCCATCGACCTGCCCTCGGCCGAGGTCGCCATCCAGGTGTCCGGCTCCTTCGGCTCCCGGCAGGAGGAGGCCCAGCGCCTCGGCCGGCTGCTGCGCCCCGGGCCCGCCACCGATCCGGCGCAGCGCAAGGTCGCCCACTTCTACACCGTGGTCTCCCGCGACACCGTCGACGCGGACTTCGCCGCCAACCGGCAGCGGTTCCTGGCGGAGCAGGGGTATGCGTACCGGATCGTGGACGCGGACGACCTGGCGGTCTGATTCCCCCGCCAACCGCGAACGGCAGGGAGCAGGTGCGACACCCCACGGCCCAGGGATCCGACACGTCCCAGAAGTCCATGAGTTATCCACAGACCTAACGATGCCTGGGTAGACCGTTGGTGCTCTGAAGACCAGCCTGCGTCCATGCCTCCATCCACTGGTGCCGTCTCGGCTCTCGGTGGCTTCCGATCGCCGTGTCACGTGTTCGTTGATGAAAGCAAGTCCGCCGGATATATCGCCGCCGCCACCTACATCGAAGCCAACAGGGTGGCAGCAGCGCGCCAGGCTATCGCGGGCCTGCGCCTTCCCGGAGCCGAACGGCTGCATTTCATCCACGAGCGAGACGCCCGCCGCAAACAGATCCTCGAGCAACTGCTGACCGCGGGTATCAGAGCCCGGGTCTACATCGCCAGAACGACCAACCAGCCACTTGGCCGCCGAGAGACCCTGACGGCATTGGTGAATGATGCTTTGGAGGCCAACGCCCGGCGGATCGTCTTGGAGCAGGACGATTCGGTGCTTACGGCTGACCGACGTCTTCTGACGCCACTAATACGACGTGCGAACCACGAAGCACAGTTTGAACATGTGCGATCGCGATCCGAGCCGCTTCTATGGCCCAGCGACGCCGTCGCGTGGTGTTGGCAGCGAGGTGGCACCTGGATCGAGCGGTCGCGCCCCCTCGTCGACGTCGTTCAGGTGGTGCTGTAAATGACGCGGGCCCGGCTCGTCCACCGTCCGGAAGACTGCCGGGCCAACTTCGCAGGGCTACTGCCCCTTGCAAGCACCATCATAGCCACTGCGTCGGGCCTCCAGCAGTCAAGCCACATTTCTTGTCATGCGGGTGACAAGAAATTCACACGATCGGCGCTTTGCGAGACGGAGGCCGCTACGGGCGGCGATCATCGGCCTACTCCGACCCGAAAGTGAACGCACCGTGAGTGACGACGACGTGACGTGGAGCGCTGCCGCGCTATCCGTCTGGGGCAAGTCGTCGGGGTATGACGGCGAGCAGTGGATGCCGCTCGCCCAGCACTTGATCGACTCCGCTGACGTCGCGGGTCTGGTATGGGACTGGCTCCCGCTCCACGTCCGCAATCTGATCGATGACGCCTTGCCGGCCGGTGCCCGCAATGGCCGAGCGCTGGTGCGGTGGTTGGCAGGCGTGCACGACATCGGCAAGTGCTCGCCTCCGTTCGCGAGCAAGATGCCCGTCCTGGCCGAGCGGATGCGCGAGCACGGGTTCATCTTCCCTCGTGACACGACCGACTTCGCCAAGGCGCCGCATGGGCTGGTCGGGCAGGTGGTGCTGAGCACGTGGCTGCAGGAGAGTCACGGGTTCGGGCGCGCCGCGGCTACGTCGTACGCCGTCGTCATCGGCGGCCACCACGGGACCCCGCCGTCGGTTCTCAACTTGCGCGCCGCGCATCGCAACCCCGACCTGACTGGCGAGGGCACCTGGGCCGTCGTGCAGGCCGAGATTCTGGACCGGATGACCGCGCGAGTCGGTGCGGCCGACCTGCTCACCGCGTGGTCCCATGCTCCTCTCCCACCGACCGTGCAGGCCGTGCTCACCGGCGCGGTGATCGTCTCGGACTGGCTGGCGAGCAACACCGAGCTGTTCCCCTACGGATCCGAGGATCAGGCCGCCCGGGTCAGCGAGGCCTGGCGCGGCCTCGGCCTGCCCGCGCCGTGGCGGCCGAGCAGACCGCCCACCGATGCTGCCGAGCACCTGGCCGCGCGGTTTCCCCACCTGGCCGGGCTCCGCTCTCGCCCCGTCCAGCAGCTCGCACTCGACGCAGCCCAGGCCGCTGAGTCACCCTCGCTCATGATCGTCGAGGCCGCGATGGGAACAGGAAAGACCGAGGCCGCACTGTTGGCGGCCGAGGTGCTCGCCGCCAGGTTCGGCTGCGGTGGCGTGTACGTCGCACTGCCCACCATGGCCACCTCGGACGCCATGTTCGGCCGCGTCCAGGACTGGATCGAGAACCTGGCCGGCTCCGGCCCCACCAGCACCTATCTGGCGCACGGGAAGGCCGGCCTCAATGATCGGTTCAATCTGGTTCGCCAGCGGCGCGCCGCCTCTGTCTGGGACGAGGATGCTTCACCACAGAAGGTCGAGGCCCAGGTCTTGTCGTGGCTCACCGGCCGCAAGAAGGGCGTTCTCGCCAACATGGTGGTCGGGACCATCGACCAGCTGTTGTTCAGCGCCCTCCAGGCCAAGCACCTGGCGCTGCGACACCTGGCGTTCGCCGGCAAGGTCGTGGTGGTCGACGAGGCACATGCCGCGGACGACTACATGCGGATGTATCTGACGCGCAGCCTGGAATGGCTCGCGGCCTACGGCGTCCCGGTCGTGCTGCTGTCGGCGACGCTGCCCTGGAGCCAGCGGCAGGAACTCGCCGACGCCTACCGGCGAGGGCTCGGCCGCAGCCCGGTCGCGATCACGGCCGACGCACCCTATCCCGGGCTGACCACCGTATCCGCTGCCGGGGTCACTGTCGCATCGCCTTCGGCCGAGCGCGAAGCGTCGCGTCTGATCGAGGTCAGGTGCCTCGACGACGACCTCGACACGCTCGCCGCCACCCTGGAGGGGCTGCTGATCGAGGGCGGCTGCGCCGCGGTCATTCGCAACACCGTCGGGCGCGCCCAGGAGACGGCGCGCTACCTGCGAGATCGTCTGGCCGATGTCGAGATCGTGCTGCATCACTCACGCTTCGTCGCCACCCACCGAGCACGCAAGGAAGCGGCTCTGCGCGAGCAACTGGGGCCCGACGGGTCGAAGCGGGCCGCCCGACAGATCGTGGTCGGCACTCAAGTGCTGGAGCAGTCGCTCGACGTCGACTTCGACGTCATGGTGACCGATGTGGCGCCCGTGGACCTGGTGCTCCAGCGGGTCGGCCGGCTGCACCGTCACGAGCGCGGGAGCGACGAGGCCGGCCGCCCGCCAGCACTACGGACTCCGCGGCTCTTCGTCACCGGGATCGCGGCGTGGCGCCAGGACGGACTGCCCGAGCCGGACCGAGGCTCCCGCGCCGTTTACGGCCTGAGCCGACTGCTGCGCGCCGCCGCTGTGCTCGACCTCGACCCGGTCGAGCCGCGCTCCCTCCGACTGCCCGCGGACATCCGCAGCCTCGTCGAACGCGCCTACGCGGAGGCGATCCCCGGACCAGAAGGCTGGCGGGAGGCGATCGCGGAAGCCGATCGCGACCACTGCCGGAAGGTCGGTGAGCAGCGCCGACGTGCCGACGACTTCCGGATCGCCGCTCTCGACCAGTTGGAGGACGACAACCTCGTCGGATGGCTGGAGTACGGCGGGGCGTCCGAGGCCGACGACGCCCGCTCTCCGGGCGCGAGCCGGGTGCGTGACAGCGAGGACGGGATCGAGGTGATCGTCGTCCAGCGCCGAGCGGACGGGACGGTGGTCTGCCTCGACGTGCCGGGAGGCGAGCACGCCGGTGAGTTGGCGGTTCCGCTGTTCGGACCGCCCGACGACACCATTGCCCGCGCTCTGGCGGCGACGACAGTCCAACTCCCCCAGTCGATGCTCAACGGGAGCGACTTCGACACCACATTGCAGGCGCTGGAGGCGGACGCCCACGAGGGGTGGCAGGAGTCGCACTGGCTCGCCGGCCAGTTGGCGCTGCATCTCGACGACGACTGGACCGCACAGGTCGGTGACTGGCAGGTGTCGTACGACATCGATCTCGGGCTGATGGCGAGGAGGAGCCCATGAGTGCGTCGATACGCTGGGGGCTCCTCGCGAATGCGGGGATGAGCCCTGGATTAGGGCCAGGCGCAGTCTCGCCATGCTCCCTGCGCGTCGCGGGGAAGAGCGTCACGCAGGGAGGCTCCGGTGATCTTAATTGGATTAGTGTAAGGCGTAGTATGCTCCGATGAGTACGGTCCGTACCGTATCCCAGCCACGCACTGACGGGAAGGCGCTCATGACTACGGTTTCGTTTGCTTTGACCACCGAGCCGTGGGTTCGGGTCCGTCGGCACGACAACGCCGTCGTGGAGCTGTCGCTCGTCGACGTGTTCGGCCAGGCACACCAAATCGTCGGCCTTGCCGGCGAGGTGCCGACCCAGGACGTGGCTCTGCTCCGACTCCTGCTGGCGATCATCCGCCGGAGCTTTCCGCAGATGCGTTCGCACGACGACTGGGCGCACGCCTGGAAGACGGGTCGCTTCGACATGGCGCCGATCGAGAGCTATCTGGAACGGCATCGGGACCGGTTCGACCTGTTGCATCCCGAGACGCCGTTCCTTCAGGTCGCCGGGCTGCGGACTGCCAAGGGCGAGATGACAGAGCTGGCTCGGCTGGTGGCCGACGTGCCCGCCGGCCACCAGTACTTCACCACCCGAAGCGGCGCCGCGCTGAAGTCCATGACGTTCGCGGAAGCGGCCCGCTGGATCGTGCATTGCCAGGCCTACGACCCGTCGGGCATCAAGTCCGGGGCCGTCGGAGACGACCGGGTGAAAGGCGGCAAGGGGTATCCGATCGGTATCGCCTGGTGTGGCTGGCTGGGCGCCGTTGTCGTCGAAGGAGCGAACCTGTTCGAGACGCTCATGCTCAACCTGCCGCTCGGGAGGTCGCTACCCGATCCGGAGACCGACGTACCGGTCTGGGAGCGCCCGCCACTCGGTCCCGGCATCGACGATCGACCCGGGGCGCCGTACGGCCCTGTCGATTTGCTGACCTGGCCGAGCCGTCGGATCCGGCTCGGCCACGACGGCGAACGGGCGACCGGCGTCCTGATCGCGAACGGCGACCCGCTCCACCCCCGCAACATGTTTCGGCATGAGTTCATGACCGGCTGGCGGCTGAGCGAGACACAGATGAAGGCTCTGAAGACGTCCGACCCGGTCTTCATGCCACGAGCGCACGTCCCCGACCGGGCGGTCTGGCGCGGCCTGGAGAGCCTGCTCACTCCGACCGACGACACCAAGCGCACCATGGCCGGCCGCTGGATGGAGTGGCTCGCCGAACTGCAGGAGCACGACATCTTGTCCGTGTCGTTCCCGTTGCGGATCCACACCACCGGCATGCAGTACGGCTCGCAGAGCGCTGTCATCGACGACATCACCGACGACGTGCTCCCCCTCCATCTCGCGGTGCTGACAGATCCTCGGCTCGTGGACACCGCCATCGCCGGCGTCCAGGACGTGAGCGCGGCGGTCCAGGTGCTGGGCCAGCTGGCGAGCGAGCTCGTTCAGGCAGCGGGCGGCGACCGCGACCTCGCCGCCGCACATCGCGACGAGGCGCGGGAACAGGGGTACGCCGCACTCGACGCGCCCTATCGGCGTTGGGTCAGTCAACTGGTGGCCGACTCGGACCGTGACATACAAAAGGGCCGGTGGCAGATCCAGGTCCGGCGGGACGTGAGCGAACTCGGCCGCGAGCTTCTCAACAGCGCCAGCCCGGCGTCATGGTCCGGCCTACCCAGCGGCCCCGACCGGCAGCGCCCCATCAACGCGGCGACGGCGGCCAACTGGTTCTACATCAACCTCCGCAAGGCGCTCCCCCTGGCGTACGACGTACCGGAAGGACAGGTGTCATGACCGAGACGACCACGGAGACGGACGACTCGCCGGCCGATCCGCTGGAGAACTTCGTGCACACGCAGTGCGCGAGCCTCTGGCACGGCTACCAGGCCGATCGGGCTAAAGCGGTCGCCGACCTGGCCGAGTTGCGCCGCACCGTTCCGGCCCGCGGCACGCTCAGCCCGGTGTCGTGGGAGTTCTTCGCCCGCGCGCCAGGGCTTCCCGAGCAGCCGTTCGATACCGGGGATGACCCCACTCGCACCGAGCTCGCAGCGGCCGCAACCCTCGCCTTCTACGCGAGCCACCAACAGTCGCGTCGTACGACCTCGATGCACCGACGAGGCCGTGACAACACCCTCGGGGCCGCCGCATTTCGGGCGCACCGGGCGTCGGGCACCGAGGGCGTCGAACGCCGAATGCAGGCACTCCTGCGCTCGCAGAGCATCGACGCGATCCTCGAACACGTGCGGGCGTTGATCAAGCTCCTGCGGGACTACGAGATCCCGTTGGACTACGCCCGGCTCGCCACCGACCTGCGCGCCGCGCAGCACCCCAACGGGCTTCGTGGCGTCCGTGTGCGCTGGAGCCGTGACTTCTATCGCCCCGTCGCCGGACAGG
>NZ_DASZUF010000083.1:0-20332 GCF_035547795.1 Nocardioides sp. | reverse complement strand
ACCGCGTCGTTCACGCTCATCGAGCGGGACGGCCGATCCTGGCAGGAGTCCTGATGAACCCCACCGTTGCCGCCGTCACCGACCGGTTGGCGGAGCGCTCCGCCGACACGCGCGCGGCGTACCTCGCCCGCATCCGCGCCGCCGCCCAGGCCGGCCCCGCCCGCGGGCGGCTCGGCTGCGCCAACCTGGCGCACGGTTTCGCCGCCGCGGCGCCGGAGGACAAGTCCGGCCTCAAGGTGGTGGCGCCCGACGCCAAGCCGAACGTGGCGATCGTGACCGCCTACAACGACATGCTCTCCGCGCACGCGCCGTACGCCGACTACCCGCCGGTGCTCAAGAAGGCGGTCGCCCGCGCCGGCGGCATCGCCCAGGTTGCCGGCGGCGTGCCGGCGATGTGCGACGGCATCACCCAGGGCCGGGCCGGGATGGAGCTCTCGCTGTTCTCCCGCGACGTGATCGCGATGTCGGCGGCGATCGCGCTCTCCCACGAGATGTTCGACGGGGCGCTGATGCTCGGCGTGTGCGACAAGATCGTGCCCGGTCTGCTCATCGGGGCGCTGTCGTTCGGGCACCTGCCGACCGTGTTCGTGCCGGCCGGGCCGATGCGGTCGGGGCTGCCGAACAAGGAGAAGGCGCGGATCCGGCAGCTGCACGCCGAGGGCAAGATCGGCCGCGAGGAGCTGCTCGAGGCCGAGGCGGCGTCCTACCACTCGCGCGGGACCTGCACGTTCTACGGCACCGCGAACTCCAACCAGCTGCTGATGGAGGTGCTTGGGCTGCACCTGCCGGGCGCCTCCTTCACCAACCCGGACACGTCGCTGCGCGACGGGCTGACCGAGGCGGCGGCCGAGCGCGTCACCGCGCTGGCGCGCCAGGGCGCCCCGGGGATCGGCGAGCTCGTCGACGAGTTGGCGATCGTCAACGCGTGCGTCGCGCTGCTCGCCTCCGGCGGCTCCACCAACCACACCCTGCACCTGGTCGCCATCGCCCGCGCGGCCGGCATCCAGCTGACCTGGGACGACCTGTCCGACCTGTCGGCGGTGGTGCCGCTGCTGGCGCGGGTCTACCCCAACGGCTCCGCGGACGTGAACCACTTCCACGCAGCCGGCGGGATCGCGTTCCTGATCCGCACCCTGCTCTCGGCCGGGCTGCTGCACGAGGACGTGCAGACGATCATGGGCCGCGGCCTCTCGGCGTACTGCGCCGAGCCGGTGCTCGGCCCGGACGGCACCGTCTCCTGGTCGGAGGGCCCGGAGAAGTCGTACGACGAGGAGGTGCTGCGGTCGGTCACGGACCCGTTCTCGGTCGACGGCGGCCTGCGGGTGCTGCGCGGCGAGCTCGGCACCGCCGTCATCAAGACCTCCGCGGTCGCACCCGAGCACCAGGTGGTGAGCGCGCCGGCGATGGTCTTCGACGACCAGGCCGACTTCCTGCAGGCCTTCAGCGACGGCGTGTGCGAGCGAGATCTGGTCGCGGTCATCCGCTACCAGGGCCCGGCCGCCAACGGCATGCCCGAACTGCACAAGCTCACCCCGGCGCTCGGCGTGCTGCAGGACCGTGGCTATCGGGTCGCGATCGTGACCGACGGCCGGATGTCGGGGGCCTCGGGCAAGGTTCCGGCCGCCATCCACGTGACGCCGGAGGCCGCGCTCGGGGGCCCGCTGGCGCGCGTGCAGGATGGTGACGTGATCACCGTCGACGCCGTCAGCGGCCGGCTCTCGATCGACGTCGAGGCCGAGGAGTTCGCCCGTCGTCCGGCGACCGGCAGCGCGCCCGTGGACGTGACGGGGACCGGCCGCGAACTGTTCGCGTCGTTCCGCGCCTCGGTCGGCTCTGCCGACACCGGCGCCTCGGTCTTCCCGCTGCTCACTCCCGCCCCGGAGGCAACCCTTGTCTGAGTCGTCCACGTCGCTGCTCTCCCTCTCCCCCGTCGTCCCGGTCGTCGTGGTCGACTCGGCCGAGCAGGGCGTCTCGGTCGCCCGTGCCCTGGTCGCCGGTGGGGTCGGCGTCATCGAGCTGACCCTGCGCACCCCGGCCGCGCTGGACGCCATCCGCGCCATCGCCGCCGAGGTTCCCGAGATCACCGTCGGCGCCGGCACCGTGACCACGCCGGCTCGGGCCGCCGAGGCGGCCGCGGCGGGGGCGTCGTTCCTGGTCTCGCCGGGTCTCACGCCGGCGCTGCTGGCCGGGATGGAGGACACCGGGCTGCCGTTCCTGCCCGGGACCGCGACGGTCTCCGAGGTGCTCACCGTGCTCGAGGCCGGTCACACCGAGATGAAGTTCTTCCCCGCCGAGGCCTCCGGCGGCGTCACCTACCTCGGCGCCCTGCCGACGGTCGTGCCGGACGCGCGGTTCTGCCCGACCGGCGGCATCAGTCTCGCCTCGGCGCCGTCGTACCTCTCGCTGGCCAACGTGGGCTGCGTCGGCGGCTCCTGGCTGACCCCCCCAGACGCGCTCGCCGCCGGCGACTGGGAGCGGATCACCAAGCTGGCCGCCGAGGCCGCCGCGCTGGGCTGACCGCCGTTGGTTCGTCGAGGTAGGCACCGTCACTTCCCCAGCGGAGTTCCGCGCTGAGCCCCCGAGCCCGCCCTGCATACCTCGATGAGCATTCAGGCCGCGCGGAAGCAACCGGGCAGGTGCGGGTCGAAGATGCCGACGGCCTGCATCAGCGCGTACATCGTGGTTGGGCCGACGAAGACGAACCCGCGCCTCTTCAGCTCCTTGGAGAGCGCCCGGGACTCCGCCGAGACCGTCGCGGTGTGATCCGTGGCGGCGCCGTCGGGAGCGAACGAGAGCACCAGCTGCTCCAGGCCACCGGACTCGCGCAGCGCGACGGTGGCCCGAGCGTTGGTGATCGCCGCGGCGATCTTGAGCCGATTGCGCACGATCCCGGCGTCCTGCATCAGGCGGGCGTGGTCGTCGTCGGTGAACGCGGCGATGGCGTCGGCGTCGAAGTCGCAGAACGCCCGCCGGAACGCCGGCCGCTTGGCCAGGATCGTCGACCACGACAGCCCGGACTGGAACGCCTCCAGCGTCAGCCGCTCCAGGTACGCCGACTCGCCGCTGACCCGCACCCCCCACTCGGTGTCGTGGTAGTCCCGCATCGGGCCCGGGCCGCCGGCCCAGCCACACCGCGCGACGCCGTCCTCCCCCAGCACTGCCTCCATGGCTGCCATCCTGCCGGAGACCACCGACAGTTCGGATAGTCCGGGGCGTAGATCAGGGTCCACTGGCGGGTCACCCGTGATGTGCGCCCCGGGCCATCTCCGGTCAGAGCGGCTTGAGTCCGGTGATACGCCAGCTGCCGCCGACCTTGGCCGCGTCGACCTGCAGTTGCGCCGCCGAGACGCTGGCCTGCTTGTCGGTGGCCCGTTGCGAGGACTGGTCGAGGAAGACCAGCAGGGTGGCGGTCGAGTCGGTCAGGGTCTTGACCGCGGCACTCTGCACCTCGGCGGTGAGCACGAGCTGCTGGCCCGGCGCCTTCTGCTGCAGTGTGGTGAACAGCGTGTCGTACTGCTTGCGGGCATCGCCGGCCAGCAGTTTCGCCGCGGCCTGCTGTGTCGGCGTCGGGTCGGCGTAGTCGTAGCTCAGCACCTTCACCAGGGCCTGCGAGACCTGCGACTGCACCTGCGAGGTCGCGGTCGCGTCCACCAGCGCGTGGTTGCGGGTCGCGTCGGTGTCGCGCAGCTGGTGGTCGCGCACGAAGCCGAACGCACCGACCGCGAGCAGCACCACCGCCGCCGTCATCGCCAGCCATCGCATCATGAGATGTCCACCGCCACCTGCTGCAGGTTCTCCACCAGCCACTTCCCGTGTACGTCGACCAGGTCCGCGCTGAACCTGTTGCGCTTGACCGTCGGCGTCGCGTCGGCCTTCGTGTCGTCCTGGACGGTGACCTCGACCGAGGCGACCACGGTCGCGGAGTCCCCGTCGAGGGAGAACACCGCCGCGTCCACCACCTTGCCGGTGGAGACCTTCTTCTGGTCGGCCAGCAGCTTGCGCTCGTCGGAGCTCACCTGGGTGACCTGGTCGTGCAGCGTGCCGGTGGTGACCGCCGCCCACTTCGCCAGGCCGGCGTCGACGTGCCGGTAGTCCAGGCTGTTGAGCGTCTCGATGTGCGAGGTCGCGGCGATCAGGACGGCGTCGCGCGTCTTGGCCAACGCGATCGAGTCGTCATGCGCCGCGCGCGACCAGCTGAACAGTCCGGCTGCCGCCACGACCAGTGCGATCAGGAGAACGGCAAGCGGCCAGAGCCGTCGTACGCCGCGGGGCCGCTCCTCGGCGGCCTCCGCCAATCTCTCCTCCACCTCGGCGCTCACTGGTCGCCGCCGAGCAGGTCGGCGAGCGAGCCGGGGACCGAGATGCGGGCGGTGGCCGGCGACTTGCCGCTGCCGAGGCTGGCGGGGCCGAGCACGTCACTCCCCGAGGACGGGGAGGCGGTGCAGCCGGCCGACAGATTGAGCGGCTTGCCTGCGGAGGTGTCGGTGCCGGAGCGCATGGTGGTGCCACCGTAGCCCTGTGTGCAGGGCAGCGGGTCGAAGAACGTCGGGATCAGGCCCATGTTCATGCCCTTGGAGCCGTTGACCGCCCATCCGATGCTGACCGCCTCGGGGACCCGGACCAGGGTGTCCTGCAACCCGTCGGCGTTCGTGCCGAAGACCTCCGCGGTGGTGACCAGGTTGCCCATCAGGGTGCCGAGCGGCTTGCCCACCTGGTCGATCAGCTGGCCGATCTGGCGCGCGGCCGCCGGCGAGTTGTCGATCAGCTTGCGCAGGTCGCCGTCGGAGCTCTTCATCGTCTTGGCGAACAGGTCCAGGTCGGTGCTGTAGCTCTTGATGTCGGCCGCCGCCTCCTCCTGGGTCTGCAGCACCGTCGCCGAGTCGTGGATCAGTGCCTGGCTGACCAGCCAGTTGTCGTTGGCTTGCTGCTGGAACTGCTGCGAGGTGCTGATCAGCCGACGCAGATCCCCGGAGACGCCCTGGGAGAGGTCGTAGCTCTCGTCGATGACCGTCTTGAGGTCGTCGGTGGGCACCGAGGCGGTGAAGTCGGTGGCGTCCTGCAGCAGCCCGGACAGGTCCGGCGGCAACGTCGCGGAGGCCGCCTCCACCCGGTCGCCGCCGCGCAGGTGAGTCGAGCCGGGCGCGGGCCCGGCCAGCTCCAGATACTGTTCGCCGATGGTGGAGCGGTCGGCGACGCTGACGGTGGGGTGGGCCGGGATCGGTGGCGCGCCGGAGTCGATCCGCACGGCGACCTCGACGCCGGAGGCGGTCGGCTTCAGCGCCTCGATCCGCCCGACGGGTACGCCGCGGTAGGTCACCTCGCCGTTCTTGAACAGGCCGCCCGCGTCCGGGAGGACGACGGTGACCTGGTAGCCGGAACTGACCAGGGTGATGCCGGCGTATCGCGCTCCCAGGTAGGCCATCGCGACCAGCGCGACGACCACGAAGGCGATCAGCTTGACCCGGATGGAGGTGGTGAGCATCCGTCACTCCCCTTCCGGCGTGGCGGTGGCCGACTCGGCGGAGGACGAGCGGCTCGGTGGCTGGGTCGGGGTGTCCGACCCCGACGGCGAGTGGGCGCCCGACGACGGCGAGGTGGCCGAGGACGCTCCCAACGTGACACCCGCCGTCGGGGCCGAAGTCGGTGACGGACTCTTCGACGAAGTCGCGGACGGAGTCGTGGTCGGTTGTGGCAGGATGCTCGGGCCCGGCACTGCCGAGGTGGACACGCCCGGCAGCGGTGTGTCCGTGGGTGGCAGCAGGGTCGGCGGTGCATCGGTGACAGAGGCGGCAAGAGGGAGGGTGCCAGTTCTGGCCGAGGCAGCCGCCGACCCGCCACCCACCTGGGGCCATGCACAGCCCTCTCCCGCACATTCAGCCGGCAGCGTGCGGAAGTTGGTGGTCATGAAGACGTTCAGATAGTCACCCTTGATCGCACCCAGGACGGAGTCGGGGAACGGGTACGTCAGCAGGATCTGCAGGGAGTTCGGCAGATCCGCGCCCGCCTTGGCGAGCTGCGTCAGGATCGGATCGAGCGTCTTGAAGTCGGCAACCATGTCCTTCTGGGACTTGTCGAGCGTTGAGACGGTGACGTCGGACAGCTTGTCCAGCGCCTTGAGCATGGTGACGAGCTGGGGACGTTGCTCGGCGAGCACCTTCATGCCAGGGCTCAGGCCGTCGAGCGCATGCGCGATCTCGTCGTCGTCGCCCTTGAGGGTGGTGGAGAGCCGGTCGAGTCCGTCGAGCGCAGAGGTGATCGCGTCCTTGCGATCGTTGAGCCCGGAGACGAACCGGTCGATCTGGGTGAGGAAGTCGCGGATCTGGTCGGTGCGGCCGTCGCCGACCTTCTGCAGCTCGCGCGAGATCTCCTGGAACTGCCCGATGCCACCGCCGTTGAGGACCAGCGACAGCGCACCGAGCACCTGCTCGACGTCCACGGCCTCGGACGTCGAGGACAGCGGCAGCTTGTCGCCGCTCTTGAGCCGCGGCCCGGCCTGCACGGTCGTCGGTGGCACCAGGGCGACGTACTTCTCCCCGAGCAGCGAGGTCTGCTCGAGGCGTGCGGTGGTGCCGGCGGGCAGGTCCGCGGACCGATTCACCTCGAGGGTGACCCGGGCGCTGTGGCCGTCGGGCTCGAGGGTGATGTGCGAGACCCGGCCGACGGCGACGTCGTCGAGCTTGACGCTGGACTGCGGCACCAGGTCGAGTACGTCGGCGAAGTCCGCGGTCAGCGTGATCGGGTTCGACCCGAGCTTGGCGCCGCCGGGGAGGTTGGCGTTGTACACCCAGCCGCCCATCGAGCAGCCGGACAGGGCGAGGGTCAGGGCCGCGGCGGCGACGCCGCCGGCCATCAGCCGCCGCTTCACTTGTCACCTCCCACGCCGGGGAGCAGGGTCGGCGGCGCGTCGGTGGAGGTGCGCGCCGAGAGGCCGTCCTTGGACCACAGCGAGAGCTCGTTGAGGTCGCCGCGGCCCTCGATGGTGTTGGAGTTGACGTCGTAGGCGGACAGGAAGTCCTGCAGCGCCAGCGGCATGGTCCGCACCGCCTCCTTGAGCGACTTCTTCTCCTTGACCAGCACCTGGGTGGGGCCGACCAGCTTCTGCACGCTGGTCTTGAGCTGGTCGCGGTTGTCGTTGATGAAGTCATCGAGGTCGGCCATCGCGTCGCCTAGGTTGGCGACCGCGGCGGCCATGTCGTCGCGGTCGTCGGCGAGGTACTGGGTGACCTGGGCGAACTGGCGGTTGATCCCGGCCACGCTGGTGTTGTGGTCGGCCAGGGTCTTGTTGATCGCCTCGAGGTTGCCGATGGTGGCGAACAGGTCGTCCCCGGAGTCGGCGAGCGTGCCGGTCGCCTTCCCGAACTCGCCGATCATGGTGTTGATGTCCTTGCCGTTGCCCTGCAGGTTGGCGGCCGCGACCTGCAGCAGCCGGGAGAGCGCGCCGTTCTTGTTGGCGCCGTCCGGCCCGAGGTCCTTCATGATGCTGTCGAGGCTGTTGTAGAGCTGGTCGATCTCGACCGGGGTCGCCGTCTGGCTGATGGTGGCGCCGTCGCGCAGCTTCGCCCCGGAGGTGTACGGCTTGGTCAGCTGCACGTAGCGGTCGCTGACCAGGGTGGGGGCGACGATCACCGCGCCGGTGTCGGCCGCGACCGAGCGGCCCCGGTCGAGCCGCATCGTGACCCGCACCTTCGAGCCCTCCGGCTTGACCGCGGTGACCGAACCGACGGAGACACCGAGCACCTCGACGTCCGAGCCCTTGTAGAGACCGACGGTGGTGTCGAAGAGGGCGCTGAACGTCGTTCCACCACCACGGAGCAGTCGGAAGCCGGTCAGGCCGGCGACGAGGAGGACCGCGACGGCCCCCACGACGACCAGACTGCGCAGGCGGTTGCGTCCGCTGGAGGCACTCACTTCGCACCTCCCGGGTGGCAGTTGCGGACCACGTCGTTGTCGAGCACCGGCGCGTCCTGATCGTCGAAGAGGCCGCAGACGTAGGCGTCGACCCAGTGGCCGTTGCCCATCGCGGAGGTGAGCAGGCGGTAGTAGGGCCCGAGCTTCTTCACCGCGGAGTCGAGGTTGTCCTGGTTCTGCTGGAGGATCTCGGAGACCTTGTCCAGCTTCTGCAGGGCCGGGGTGAGCTGGGCCTGGTTGTCCTTGATCAGGCCCTCGACCTCGGTGCCGAGCTTCGCGGTGCCCTGGAGCATCTCCTGCACCGCCTGACGGCGCGCCGCCAGCTCGCTCATCAAGGCGTTGCCGTCGTCGACGATCTTGGCCAGCTCGTCGTCGCGGGTGGCGATCGTCTTGGAGACCGAGGTGGTCTTCTGGAACAGCTGCGCCAGCTGGGTGTCACGGCTGGAGATCGTCTTCGACAGCGCGGTCAGGCCGCTGACCATCGAGCGCACCGCGGCCGGGGTGTCCTGGAACGCCTGGGTCAGGGTGTCCAGGCTCTTCTCCAGCTGGCCGGTGTCGATCTGCCCAAGGTCGGTGGACAGGTCGGAGAGCGCCGCGTTCACGTCGTACGGCGTGGTCGTGCGGCTGACCGGGATCGGGCCGCTCAGCGGCTTCGTGCCGGCCGGGTCGAGGGCGAGGTACTTACGGCCGAGCAGCGTCTTCACGTCGACCGCGGCGCTGGTCTGGTCGCCGAGCCTGACGCCCTTGACCCGGAAGGAGACCAGCACCCGGTCGCCGACCAGGTCGATGTCGGTCACCTTGCCGACCTTGACGCCCGCGACCCGGACCTCGTTGCCGGTCTTGAGGCCGCCGGCCTCGGCGAAGTACGCCTTCTGGATCTTGCCCCCGCCGATGACCGGCAGCGCGTCCGCCTCGAAGGTGACGAAGAAGGCGAGGGCCAGCACGAGCAGGCCGATGATCGCGATGACGACCTTGTTCCGCTCTGCGAAGGAGGTGGGATAGCGCTTCATCAGCTGCACCTCGTCGCGACCGGGTTGGCACCGAGGTCACCCATGTAGCCCTCCGGAAGCGGGATCTTGCCCTGGATGGAGCAGAGGTAGAAGTTGAGCCAGGAGCCGTAGCTGGCGGTGCGGCCGATGGCGTCCAGCTTGGTCGGCAGCGTCTTGAGGAAGCTGTCGAACGTGTCGCCGTCGGAGAGGTTGCCCGACAGCTTGCCCAGTGAGGCGATGTCCTGCTTGAGCGGCTTGCGGCTGTCGCCGAGCAGGTCGGCGACGCTGCTGGTCAGCTTGCCCAGGCCGTCGATCGTGTCCCCGATCGTGCTGCGGTCCTGGGCCAGGCCGCTGACCAGCTGCTGCAAGGTGACCAGCGTGGTGTCCAGCTGGTCGGAGTGGTCGTCGACCACGCCGAGCACGTTGTTGAGGTTGGTGATCAGCTCGCCGATCACCTGGTCGCGGTCGGCCAGGGTGGAGGTCAGGCTGGCGGTGCTGGAGAGCAGGTCGTTGACCGTCGGCCCCTCGCCCTGGAAGACGGCGATGATCTCGCCGGAGAGCGTGTTGACGTCCTTCGGGTCGAGGAACTGGAACAGCGGCTGGAAGCCGTTGAACAGCAGCGTCAGGTCCAGCGCCGGCTTGGTCTGCGACAGCGAGAAGGTGTACCCCGCCGGCAGCGTCGGCCCCGGCGAGTCGGCCGGGTGGATGTCGACGTACCGCTGGCCGACCAGGTTGCGGAAGCGCAGCTCGGCGGTGGTGCCGCGCGTCATCGGCGCGTCCTTGGCGACGGTGAAGCTCACGTCGGCGACCTGGTTGTCCTTGAGGCTGATGCCGGTGACGGTGCCGACCTTCACCCCCGCCATCCGCACGTCGTCGCCCTTGTTGAGGCTGGTGGCGTCGGAGAACAGCGCGTGGTAGGTCCGCGAGGGCCCGCTCGCGCTGTTGCGGATCACCCCGGCGAGGGTGACCGTGGCGAGCACGGTGACGAGGGTGAACAGCAGGCTCTTGACCAGGGTCTTCTTCACTTCAACGTCACCTCCGCTCCGCGCAGGAGGGGGCCGATGAGCAGGCTGCCCCAGTCCGGGTACGCCGAGGGGCTCAGCCCGACCGTCGGCGCAACCAGCTCGGCGATCATCTGGTTCTCGGCTGGCGAGTTCACCTGGCCCAGGCCGGTGGCGGCGCTGGTGACCTGCTGCTCCAGGGCGTCCGAGGGGGGCGCCGGGATCGTGGGCGGCTGGTCGTCGGCGGTCGTGGTGGTGGCGTGCCGCGCGGTGCCGGTGGGTGTACTCGTCGGGGTGCTGCTCGGCGTGCTCGTCGGGGCACTGCTCGGGGTGTCGGTGACGTCGGCCGGGTCGGTCGCGCTCGCGGCCGTCCGCGGCGCCGCCTTGGTGCCGCTCTGCCCGGTCTCGTAGGGGCAGCGCGGGCCGCCGCTGGCGCGCACCGGCTTGTCCTTGCCGGCGACGTACTTGCCGCGCGATGGCTCGACGTTGAGCACCACGTGCATGCCCGGCTCCTTGGTGCCCTTGCCGAGGGTCTTGTCCATCACCGGGACGTAGTCGGCGGTGGCCTTGAGCAGACAGGGGAACTCGCTGGCGTACGGCGCCACCGCGGCCAGCGCCTTACGGCTCTGCTTGGACAGCACCGTGATGGTCTGGGAGTTGTCGTTCATCCAGCCGGTGGTGGTGTCGCCGGCCGAGGTGACGGTGGCGAAGACCTGGCTCAGCTGGGTCTGCTGGCTGGCCAGGGTGGCCGAGGTGGTGGTCATGGTGTCGAGCGCGTTGAGCAGGTCGGGGACCGCGTCGGCGTACTCGTCTGCGACCTTGCCGAGCGCGGCGAAGTCGCTGGTCATCTGCGGCACCTCCGGGTTGATCTTGCGGAAGTACGCCGCCCAGGAGGCCATGTCGTCGCCGATGGCGTCGCCCTCGCCGCGCAGCATCGCGGCCAGCTCACCGAGGGTGGCCGCGAGCTTCTGCGGCTCGAGCGCCTGCAGCATCGGCAGCATGTGGTCGAAGACGTCCTGGAGCTGTACGGCCTCGTCGGAGGAGTCCTGCGCGATCGTCGCACCTGCGTGCAGGCCGCCGGGCGTGGCGCCGGTCGGGGCGACCAGATCGACGTACCGCTCACCGAAGAGGGTCTTGGGAAGCAGCAGGGCCGTGGTGGTGCTGGGCAGGTTCTTGGCGACCGAGGGGTCCAACGCGAGGGTCAGCCGGGCACCGTGGCCCGCCGGGACGATCTGCGTCACGGTGCCGACCGGGACGCCGTGGTACTTCACGTCCGACCCCTTCTCCAGGGCGTTGCCCATCGAGGTGGTGGTCAGCGTGATGTCGGTGCGGTGCGTGAAGGCCTTGTTGTAGACCAGCACCACCGCGGCGAGGAAGGCGACGATGACCACGACGTACCCGAGGCCGAGGGTGGCGTCGAGGGCGCGGGCGCGCGAGATGCGGCTCATCCGGCGATCCTCACGGTCGTGGTCGAGCCCCACATCGCCAGCGAGAGCAGCAGGTCCAGGATCGCGACGGTGACGATGGTGCGGCGCACCGAGCGACCGACCGCGACGCCGACCCCGGCCGGACCGCCGTGGGCCTGGTAGCCGATCCGGCAGTGGATCAGGATGGTGAGCACGGCGAAGATCAGCACCTTGATGAAGGACAGCAAGATGTCGACCGGCGGCAGGAACAGATGGAAGTAGTGGTCGTAGGTGCCCGCCGACTGGCCGCGGAAGTAGACGGTCACGATGCGCGAGCCGGCGTAGGAGGTGAGTAGGCCGATCACGTAGAGCGGGATGATCGCGATGAAGCCGGCGACCACGCGGGTGGTGACCAGGTAGGGGACCGCCGGGACGCCGATGACCCGCAGCGCGTCGATCTCCTCGCTGATCCGCATCGACCCGAGCTGGGCGGTGAAGCCGGCGCCGACGGTGGCCGACAGTGCCAGCGCTGCCACCAGCGGGGCGATCTCACGGGTGTTGAAGTACGCGGAGATAAAGCCGTTGAGGGTCGCGGTGCCGATCTGGTCGAGCGCGGCGTACCCCTGCATGCCCACGACCGTGCCGACGAACAGGCACATGCCGACCATCACGCCGATGGTGCCGCCGATGACCGCGAGCGCGCCCGAGCCGAAGCTGACCTCGGACAGCAGCGCCAGGATCTCCTTGCGGTAGTAGCGCACGGTGTGCGGGATCGCGCCGAGAACGCGGCCGTAGAACCGCAGGTCGTTGCCGGCCTGGACCAGGCCGTCGAGGGACCTGTCCCACCAGGGCCGCTTGAGCGGGCGTACGTCGGCCATCACGCCGCCTTCCCGGGCACGAGCTGCAGATAGAGCGTCGTGACCACGAAGTTGACGAAGAACAGCAGCAGGAACGTGATCACGACCGACTGGTTGACCGCCTCGCCGACGCCCTTCGGGCCGGGCCGGGTGTTGAGGCCGCGGTAGGCGGCGACCACGCCGGCGAGGAAGCCGAACATCGCCGCCTTGATCTCGCCCACCACCAGGTCGGAGAGCTGGGCGAGGGCGGTGAAGCTGGCCAGGTAGGCGCCCGGCGTACCGCCCTGGACGATGACGTTGAAGAAGTAGCCGCCCAGGACGCCGACGACGCTGACCAGCCCGTTGAGGAGTACGGCGGAGCCAACGCAGGCCCACACCCGCGGGACCACCAGCCGCTGCACCGGCGAGACGCCGATGACCTTCATGGCGTCGGTCTCCTCGCGAATGGTCCTGGCGCCGAGATCGGCGCAGATCGCCGCTCCGCCGGCGCCGGCGATGACCAGGGTGGTGACGATCGGGGCCGCCTGCTGGACGACGGCGAGCACGCTGGCCGCGCCGGTGAACGACTGCGCGCCGACCTGGACGGTGAGGGTGCCCAGCTGGAGCGCGATCACCGCGCCGAACGGGATCGCGACCAGCATGGCCGGGATCCAGGAGACGCTGGTGACGAACCAGAACTGCTCGAGCAGCTCCAGCCAGGCGAACGGCCGGCGAGCGGTGGCCCGGAGGCTGTCCAGGGCCAGCGCGAACATGTCGCCGACCTGGGTCAGCGCGCGGGTGACCGGGTCGCCTTGTCGGTAGCGAACCGCTCGGTCATGCTCCTCGTCGTCGGCGACGTACAACGGCGCCTGGCCGTGCTCGACACGGCTGGCGTGACGCTGTCCGCCGGCGCGGAGCAGCCCGCCGGAGGGGACGAGCTGACGGGGCAGCACCTCGATCGCGCGGGCGCCGGAACGAACCATCACATTGCCGTCCGGGTAGCCCCCACCGTGGTAGACCGGCTCGTCGATCTCCTCGATGAGGCTGTGGTCGACCTCCTCGCTCATCCCGATGGGGCCGATCGGGTCGCCGCTCATGAACTGCGAGACCACCGGGTGGTCGGTGAGCAGGAACTCCTCGCGCGGCCCGAACATCACCAGCCGGCGCCGGTAGAGCATGCCGAGGTTGTCGGGCAGGGTGCGAGCGAGCTCGATGTTGTGGGTGACGACCAGCATGGTGGCGTCGGTCTGCGCGTTGACGTCCAGCAGGAGCTGGGCGAGGTTGGCCGTGCGGACCGGGTCGAGGCCGGAGTCGGGCTCGTCGCACAGGATGATCTCGGGGTCGGTGACCAGCGAACGGGCCAGGCCGGCGCGCTTGCGCATGCCGCCCGACATCTCACCGGGCACCTTGTGCTCCTGACC
This sequence comes from Nocardioides sp., assembly GCF_035547795.1. Lineage (GTDB taxonomy): Bacteria > Actinomycetota > Actinomycetes > Propionibacteriales > Nocardioidaceae > Nocardioides. The sequence continues at coordinate 6,771 of NZ_DASZUF010000083.1, read as the reverse complement.
GAGCAGCCCGACCATGTCGAGCTTGTCGAAGACGATCTGGCGGATCTCCTTCTCGGTCTTGTGGGTGTGGGCCCGCAGCGGGAAGGCGATGTTGTCGTAGACGCTCATCGAGCCGAACAGCGCGCCGTCCTGGAAGAGGACGCCGAAGCGCTTGCGCAGCTCGAGGCGGTGCGACTCCTTGGCCTTGACCATGTCGACGCCGTTGACCAGGCACTGGCCCTCCTCGGGGCGGATCAGGCCCATCAGCGATTTGAGGAAGACCGACTTTCCGGTGCCCGACGGACCGAGGAGCGCGGTGATCTCGCCCTCGGGGAGGGTGAGGGTCACGTCGCTCCAGATGTTCTGAGGACCGAAGCTCTTGCTGAGCCCGTGCACCTCGACGGTTCCGCCCATCACTGCCTCCCGCTGGGCGCGGCCTGACGCCGCGCGGTTGTCTGGGTGGCGCCGGGACCGTCCCCCGGATCCCGGCGCCGCTGCCGACGTTAGGTGTTACGGCCGTCACAACAGCCGTGGGTGAAGCCGGCGGCGATTCGCTGTTACTGTTTTGTTACCTTCATTTGGTCCCGGACTAATAACGGCATTCCGGAGGCTCAAGAGAGGCGTCCTGGGGCCCGGCCAGGTCGCGCTCCAGCCGCCTGGTCCGACCCGATGCGACGATCCCGTCGAGGCCGTCTCCCCGACGCTCGCGAACCCCCATGCAGCACCGTCGGGCCAGGCCGTGAGCGCCTCCTCACGTCCGCCGCACGATCCGGTATCGCCCGTCCGGTCGACGCTCGGGGTGGTACGCCGGGTCGTGGATGCGCTGGTGATGGTGGGCGCACAGCAGGACGCCGTTATCGACCGAGGTCACGCCGCCGTGGAGCCAGCGGTGCGGATGGTGCACGTCGCACCAGGGCGCCGGCACGTCGCAACCCTCGGCCCGGCAGGTGCGGTCGCGCAGCCGGATCGCCTTGCGCATCACCGGCGTGTGCAACCGGGAGGCGCGGCCGACGTCGAGGATCTCGCCGTGCCCGCCGAGCACGACCGGGATGACCGCCGCCGCGCAGGCCAGCCGCCGAGCCTCGGCTGCGGTGATCCGCTCGCCACCGAAGCCGAGCTCCGCGGTCGCCAGCTCCGCTCGCAGCTGGTCGAGGGTGACCGTCACGAACATCGTGGTGGCATCGCCGCCGTGCCACGGCAGGTCGGCCGGGTCGATCCGCTCGAGCAGGTCGCCCAGCGCCTGGCCGAGCAGCCGGTCGTAGCGCACCCGCCGACCGTCGGCGGCCAGCGCCTGCTTGCGCGGCTGCGCGAACGCCTCCAGGCACATCTTGAGTCGGGCGCCGACCGCGTCGGCCACCGTCCCGGTGATCCGGGTGGTGCCGTCGCCCTGCGGCGTGATCGAGAGCGAGGTGCGCTGCACGGCCGCCTGTTCCTCGGCTCGCAGCAGCAGCGCCTCGGCCGCCTCGGCGTCGTCCCGGCCCACCAGCGCCTGCAGGCGGCGACCCAGCAGCCGGAGCCGCCGCGGGTCGAGGCTCTTCGCCTCGGCCAGCATGAGCGCCTCGGCCTCGGCCCGCTGATCGGCGGTCAGCGCATCGGCGACATCGTCGAGGCAGCGCACGATCACATGCGCCTGCGCGAGCGTCAGCCGGCCCTCACGCAGCGCGAGCGCCACCTGGGGCCAGGTCTCGAGCGACCGGGCGAGCCGCACTTCGGCGCGGGCCACCGCTGCGTCGACCGGCACCGCGGCGGCGAACCAGGCGCCGGTGTCATGGGCGCCGTCGCGCACGGCCAGGTCCTGAGCCACACCGAGCACTCGCAGCCGCAGCTCCGCCACCTGAGCCTCCACCTCGACCAGGTCGCGCAGCAGATCCGCCTTGGCCTGAGCCGACAGATACAGCGGCTGTGCATCACGCACGCCGGCCAGCGCCGTACGGATGACGGCGACCGCCCCGCCCAACAGATCCGACACGTAAGACCTCCTCGCACGCAGCACTGCTTCACATGCGACGTGCGGAGGCCCCACGGGGCAATTACGTAACCGGTGCGTCTGGGTCACAGCTTCGACGGGCGACCCGCCACCTCGCTGGAGGACTTGCCCCGATCGTATACACGTTCGAATAGTCGCACAACGCGTTCTCCACAGGCATGTCATGTCTCAGGACATCGCACCTTCTCCACAGGCATCCCGGTCCCCGGCGAACACCACGCGACGGCGTCTCGGACCGGCCCGGCAAACCCCGATCTGGCGATTTGTTGTAACGGGCGTCACAACTTCCGGCCCTCGACCTCACAGGTTCCGCCGAATCCGTTGCTGCCCGCCTTGCCAGCGTGGCTTGATCCATTCGTCGCCCCGGATGGAGGAGGACAGCCTGTCGAGGCGACAGGGAGGGAGCGTCATGTCGACAACACTGCGGGGGTCGCGACACAACGGCGGCTCGGGATCTTTCCTTGGGTCCACACCGCTGACCAGCGAGCTGGTCAGCAACTTCATCACCGAGGTCGCCCATGCGGCCTCCGGAGGCGACACGTCGTTGACCCCGGTGGTCGACGTCGTAGCGGAGGCCGTCCAGGCCTTCCTCGAGGCCAACGGAGTGGCGCATGTCGCCGCCCGCAAGGTCGGTCGGCAGTTCCGTCGGCTCTGTGTCGCCGAGCTGCCGTCCGAGATCGACAGCGCGCGGCTGACTCGCGCGTTCGAGCGCGCGCAGTCGGCTGCCCTGGTCGCTGCCCGCCAGCACTTCGAACCACACCTCGACCACGATCGCCTGATCCAGGTGCTCGACCGGATCGTGGAGTACCTCCAGCTGCTCCACGATCACGCCGGCCATGGTCTCGCCGAGACCCACCGGCTGCGCGAACTGGCCAGCGAGCGCCAGCACGAGGAGCTGCGCCGTGCGCTCTTCCGCTCCGCGGAGCCGATCGACATCCTGGGGCGGCTGACCGGCCATGACCCGGAGGCGACGTACGTCGCCGTGATCGCCGTCGACGACGTACTCCCGAAGTCACTGCTGGAGGCGCCGGACACGATGGTCGGCAGTCGCCGCGAGGCCCTGGTCGCCCCTGAACTGCTGGAGGACCCTCAGGTCGTCGAGAGCCTCCAGCACCGTGTCGTCACCGGCCCGCCACTCCCCCTCGAGGCCGTCCCCGAGGCGGTGGAGATGGCCCGCCGCGCGGCCCGCCTGCTGCGATCCGGCGCCGCCAGCCACGAGGGTCCGGTGGTGCCCTGCGACGACCTGATCTGCCATCTGGCGGTCGGCGGCAGCCCGCTGCTCAACGAGCTCGCCGCGCGCAAGCACCTGGAGTCGTTCAACGAGCTGCGCACCTCGCAGGTACTCGACTACGCCGAGCTGCTGCTGCTCTGGCTGGAGCGCGGCCAGCCGCTGAACCACATCGCCAACAGCCTCAACCTCCCGCCGCAGACGGTGCATCACCGCTTCACCGTCCTGCGCCGGCTCTACGGCGAGCAGCTCGACGACCCGAACACGCGGCTCGAGCTCCTGCTCGCCCTGCGGCACGCGCTGCCTCGCTGGCGCGCCAACCGCAACGCGACCGTCCCCACCGCCCGCCGGCCTCGGCGGGATCCCTAGATCGCCTGGGCTTCACCCAGCGTCTCGAGAAGGAGAACAACCACGATGAGAACCCTCGCCCGACAAGGAGCCCTCGGCCTGACCGCCGGCGCGCTCGCCCTGGTGGGCCTGACCATTCCGGCGTACGCCGCAGGCGGCTCGGGCGCTGCCGATCTGGCCGGCACCGTGACGGCCTGGGGCGCGGATCCGCAGGCCACCCTGCCCGATCTGGGCAACGACGTGGTTTCGGTCGCGGCCGGCCACGGCGGCGACTACGACCTGGCTCTCCACGCGGACGGCACGGTGACCGGCTGGGGGGCTGACTCGACGCCCGCGGCGCTGCCGAGCAGCCTGAAGGACGCCAGCACGGCCGACGTGGTGCAGATCTCCGCCGGGCCGGCCTACGCCGTCGCTCTGAAGTCCGACGGCACGATCACGCAGTGGGGCGCCGGTGCGAGCGGTACGGCGCCCACACTCTCGGGGGTGACCCAGGTGCTCGCCGCGCCGCTGGCTGGCGTCGCGGTGAGCGGCGGCGAGGTGACGGAGTGGGGCTTGACCGCGTCGTTGGCCCCAGTCCCGAACGGGCTTTCCGATGTGGTCCAAGTGGCCTCGGAGACCACCTCGTTCTTGGCGCTGAAGTCGGACGGCACCATCGTGACCTGGGGGATGGCGACTTCCGATCCCGATGGCGACGCCGTCCCCGCAAGCCTCTCCGACATCCAGCACCACGTGACCGCGATCGCCGCGAGTGGCGCCACCAGCGCCGCGCTTCTCGACGACGGCACGGTCGTGACATGGAGCGCGGGCACGGCCACGACGGTGCCCTCCGCCCTCGACGGCAAGACCGTCGATGAGATCGACGTCAACGGGTCCATCGTCGCCCACACCACCGACGGCGAGATCGTCGACTGGGGTGGCGACGCCTCGACCCAGACCGTGCCCGACTCCCTCGCCGGCGCTCCGGTGGCGCAGGTGGTCAGCGGCTACACCGCCCACGACCTGGCCGTCGGCGCGGGGCGGCGCAGCACCGCGAACCCGGTCATCACCGGGACGCCGCAGGTCGGCCAGACGTTGCAGCTCACCCCGGCGACCTTCAACGTCGCTGCCGACGTGACCACCCAGTGGCTGGCCAACGGCGCCCCGATCAGCGGCGCCACCGGAACCAGCCTGCCGGTGACCGCCGACCTGGTGGGCAAGACCATCACCGTCACCCAGACGGCCACGGTCGGCACCGGCGATGACGCGCAGACCACCACGGCTACCTCGGCCGCCGTCGGCCCGGTGACCATTCCGGCCGCGCAGGTCACGAAGACCTCGGCGAGCATCGGCAAGCTGATCCTCAAGCCCCACAAGCTGGCCAAGCTCAAGAAGCTCCCCCTCGCCAAGCTCAAGAAGGCCAAGGCCGTCATCACCGTCACCACCACCGGCCACACCCCCACCGGCACCGTGACCATCACCCTCAAGAACAAGCACAAGAAGAAGTCCGTCACCGCCACCCTCACCAACGGCCACGCCACCCTCAAGCTCAAGAAGCTCGCCAAGGCCGCCAAGAAGGGCAAGAACAAGCTCACCCTCACCTACAGCGGCGACACCACCACCAACCCCACCACCAGCCACACCAAGCTCAAGCTCAAATGAGCCCAAGCTGACCCCACTGGTGTGGTGCCGACACACCACCCGGCACCGCACCAGCACCCATTTCCAAAGGAGAACCAACGTGAACCCGTTGACCCGCTGCGCCGCACCCGTGCTCGCGGCCGCACTCACCCTGGGCGCCGCTGCGATGCCTGCCCATGCCGAACCCGGTGTCCCCGTCGACCTGGCCGACGCCGGCAGCGTCACCATCTGGGGTGGCCAATATGACGCCAGTGCCCACGCGTACGACGCTGACCCCGCTGTAACTACCGTTCCTGACTCGCTTCGCAACAAGTCCGTAACCGCGGTAGCCGCAACCGACAACGCGACTCTTGCCGTCACGGCAGATGGTGAACTCACGGTGTGGGGCGACACTCGCTACAACAATGCCTACGACCTGGGCAAACTTCCTTCTGGGCTCAAACATGTCACGTCGGTCTGCGCGAACAATGATAATGCGCTTGCATTAAATTCGGACGGCACGGTAGTGGCGTGGGGCAACAGCAGCACCGGCATCACCCTCGTCCCACAAGACATCCAGGGGCATGTCACGCAGGTGGCCTGTGGCCAGTACATCGGCATGGCCCTGCTCGATAACGGTACGGTGACCGAGTGGGGAAACTACCTCACTGACCAAGACGCCCCGCCGGAAGGGCTGAATGACGTGGTATCAATCGCCGCGCCACAGAATTCCGACACTCTCGACCAACCGACGAACCCCTTCTTGGCAGTGAAACGTGACGGCTCCATCGTGTCGTGGGGGTCACTTTCACCAACTGCGGTTGAATCCCACTACGACTATGGCCAGTACGATATCCCGGACGAGGTTCTGAATGGCAACGTCGAGAAAGTCTACGAGGGTAACCTAATAAACGCTGCGCTCCTTACAACAGGTAAAGCTGTATTCTGGGGATACGCAGCTGACCAGGTACCCGATCAAGTGACGGACGCCAGCATCGCGGACATCGCAATGGGCGGCTACAATATGGCACTGACAACGGACGGCCATGTCTTTTCTTGGGGCCAGCAAGTTCCTGCCGTGGATGCGCTGATGAACGCCGTACCAGCATCGGTCCAAGGGAAGGCCACCGCCATCGCGGTGGCGGACGATCACGAGGTCGTGATCACGCCTGCATTCACTATCGCCACTGCTCCCATCATCGGCGGCACACCGACCGTCGGTCAGGCCCTGACTCTCGCCGACGCCACCTACGGTGGCGGTCAGGACCCCGACAATGTGACCACCCAGTGGCTGGCGAACGGCACCCCGATCGCCGGCGCCACCGGCACCAGCCTGCCGGTGACCGCCGATCTGGTGGGCAAGACCATCACCGTCACCCAGACCGCCACCCTCGGCACCGGCGACGACGCCCAGACCCTGACCGCGACCTCCGACCCGTTCGTCATCCCGGCGCCCCCGTCCGGAGGCAACTCCGGAAACACCAACCCGGGCGGAGCCGTCACGAAGACCTCGGCGAGCATCGGCAAGCTGATCCTCAAGCCCCACAAGCTGGCCAAGCTCAAGAAGCTCCCCCTCGCCAAGCTCAAGAAGGCCAAGGCCGTCATCACCGTCACCACCACCGGCCACACCCCC